>JASFRN010000001.1:0-81295 GCA_050114915.1 Gemmatimonadales bacterium
CGTCGACACGACCGACACGGGCCGCGTGCGGCGACCCCCGCCGCGCGAGAGGATCGTCTATTATCCGCCCGCCGACACGCTGCGAGCTTCGCCGTATCTGTCGAACGAGCCGTTCACGCGCGGTTCGGAGGCGTTCAGCGAGGACGAGCTCGACTGGGTCCGCGCCCGCTTGCGCGAGGTGGACGCTCCACGGGCGGGCGCCGCGACCCGTGGTTTCGAATTCGGCGGGTGGCGCTACAACCGCGTGGAAGCCCTGAGCGCGCGGGCCCGCGGGATCGTTCCGCTCGGTCGGGGATGGTCGGCGACGGGCCAGTTTCGACTCGGGGTGGCGGACGGCGTGCCGGGTCTCGAGGGCGGGCTCGAGCGCTGGCTCGGCCCCGGCCGCCTGACGTTGCGGGGCTACAGCGAGCTGCGGGCCGCCGGCGACTGGGGACGTCCGTTCAGCCTGGACGCCTCGGCCTCGGCGCTGCTGCTGGGCTACGACGACGGACAGTACCTGCGCGCCGCCGGGGCCGACGCCCGGTTGCGTTCCGAGCTCGGCGCCGTGCGCTGGGAGGCGCGGATCTTCGCGGAGCATCAGCGCCCCGCCCGCAAGCACACCGACGTCAGCCTCCCCAACCTCGTCGGGGACGCCGAGCTGCCCGACAACCTTGCGGCCGAGCGGATCGACGTGGCCGGTGTGAGCGCGCGCGTCCGCTGGCAGGCGGGGATCGATCCCGACGGCTGGATCGGGCTGGGCAGCGTATGGGGAGAAGCGGCGGGTGGCGACCGCGACTATGCGCGCCTCGCCGCTTCCATGGGCGTTTCGCACCCGCTCGCCGGACGGTTGTCGGGGGCGGTGGAGCTCCAGGCCGGGACCACGTGGGGCGAGCTGCCGGTGCAGCGGCAGTATTTCCTCGGCGGCGCGTCCACGCTGCGGGCATTTCCGGGCGGAGCCCTCCGCGGGCCCGCCTTCTGGCTCGGGCGCGTGGAGCTCGCCTACGGGCTGCCTGTCGTCCGCCTGATCGGCTTCGGCGATCTCGGATGGGCCGGGGCGCGCGACGCCTTCGGCAGCGGCCGGCCGGCCGCCTCGGCGGGTCTCGGCGCTTCCGTGCTCGACGGCTTGCTGCGCATCGACCTCGCCCGCGTGATTCGGGGGCGCACCCCGGAGCGGCTCCGGGTGCACGTCTACTTCGACGGTCTCCTCTGACCGCTGCCGGCCGACCGCCGTCCTCTGGCCCGGTCGGGACGCGTTCGCCAGTTTGCGTGCCATGCAGATCATCCCGCCGGTCCGCGTGAAGGTGAGCTGCGTCCGCACGCCCGAAGAAGCGCGCCGCGCCGAGTCGTTCGGGGCGGCCGCGATCGGCGTGGCCTCCCGCCTGCCGTTCGATCCGGAGGGACTCTCCGACGAGCGGATCGCGGCGATCGCGGCCGCGGTGGGAGAGGACACCGGGACCTTCCTGCTCACCGACCTCGAAGATCCGGATGCGATCGCCGCCCAGGCGATCCGCTGCGGCGTGAACACGGTACAGCTGTGGAGCGCGCTGCCGCGCGACGCGTACGTGGAGCTTCGCCGCGCGGCGCCGGAGCTCGCGATCGCGCAGACGATCCACGTCGTCGACGAGGGTGCGATCGATACGGCGCGGGAGCTCGCGGGCGTCGCCGACGCGCTCGTCCTCGGCTCGACGAACCCCGATCCGCCGTTCCGCTGGAACGCCCCGCACGGCCGCACGCACGACTGGGAGATCAGCCGCCGGATCGCCGAGGCGGCGATGATCCCCGTCATCCTGTCCGGGGGGCTCACGCACCGGAACGTGGCCGACGCGATCCGCCACGTCCGGCCGTATGGCGTCGAAGTGTGCTCCGGCGTCCGGAGCGGCGGCGCGCTCGACACGCACCTCCTCGTGCAGTTCCTCGAAACGCTCGGACGGGTGAAGCCGTCCTGAGCGGCGGCTCGAGAATCTGCGTCCTGTGCAACGGGCGCGCGGGGCGGGGCGCTACCGCCGCGGTGGCGGCCGCGGCTCGCGCCGATCCCGGGGCCGAGTTCCGCGAGGTGACCGATCCGTCACGGCTGGCCGACCTGGCCGCCGGCGCTGCCGCCGAGGGCTTCGAGGTCGTCGCCGCGGCGGGGGGTGACGGGACGGTGGGCGCCGTGGCCGCCGGACTCCACCGCGCGGCGACCGGCGCCGCCCTGGCGATCGTTCCGATCGGCACGGGCAACGACCTCGCGCGCCAGCTCGGCATTCCGCTTGAACCGGCGGCGGCTCTCGCCCTTGCCCGGGCCGCGGTCGAGGGGGGCCGCCGTCGGGCGCTCGACCTCATCGCCTGCGAGGCGCCCCAGCGACCGGGTGAGCGTCTGTTCGCGACGAACGCCGTCGTGGGCGGCCTCGCGGGGCGGATCGGGGACCGGATCGGGCCCGAGGAGCGACGGCGCTGGGGACGGCTCGCGTATCTGCGCGCGGGGTTGCCCGAGCTCGTCCGCTACACCCCGCAGCCGGTCCGTCTCGACGTGGATGGCCGCCGGTACGAGGCCGAGGCGCTGCTCGTCGTCGTCGCCGGCGGGCGCTGTGCCGGCGGCGGCATCCCGTTCACCCCCACCGCCGACCTGTTCGACGGCTGGCTCGACGTCGCGTTGATCCGGCGCGTCCCCGCGTGGCGCCTGCCGGGACTGCTGCTGCGCGTGCTGCGAGGGCGTCACCTCGAAACCCGCGGCGTGGTGGCCGCCCGGGGGCGCCGGGTCGGCCTCGAGGCCGGCGGCGGCTTCTGGATGAACGTGGACGGCGAGACCTGGGTGGCCGGCTGCGCGCGCTTCACCGTCGAGCCGGCCGCCGTCGACGTGCTCCTCCCGCCCGACGGCTGAGGTCGACCCGCCCGGGCAACGCTGCGTCACCCCTGCGCGTCTCATCGTACGAGGCCCCACGGGGGCGTTCGGACGAATCGGCGGACGCGGCGGAACCCGCGTCCCGGACAGGAGGAGAGAAGCATGGGACGCAAGATGACCGTGCCGCGCGTGCTGATCCCGGTGCTCGGGATGATCGCGCTGGCACTCGTGGTGAAGGGCGTGGAGGCGCAGGACGACTCACAGCAGGCCCCGCACCGTGCGTGGAGTTCGGCGCCGGCGCCGGCCACCGTGTACTCGTTCCGCACCGGCTCGGGTTCGTACCTCGGCGTCTACATCCGCGAGGTGAACGAGGAAGACGTGGACCGGCTCGACCTGAAGGAGGAACGGGGCGCGCTGATCACCGAGGTGCCCGACGACGGCCCGGCCGCCGAGGCGGGACTGCAGACCGACGACGTGATCGTGTCGTGGAATGGAAGCCGGATCGAAAGCGCCGCGCAGCTGACCCGCGTGGTGGGCGAGACGCCCGCCGGGCGGAGCGTCGAGGTGGGCTACGTGCGTGACGGCCGTCAGCGCACCACGAAGGTCGAGGTCGCCGACCGGTCGCCGGCGATCGCCCGCGTGTTTCCGGGCGGCGGCCTGAACGCGGAAGGCCGCGCGCAACTGGAGAGGTCGCTCGACGGCATGCGCACCCGGCTGCGCTCGCTCGACGGGAATGGCTTCGCGCACCTGTTCATGCGCGGCGGTCGGCTCGGGGTCGGGGTGCAGAGCCTGGGCGACCAGCTCGCCGACTACTTCGGCGCCGAGGACGGCGGCGTGCTCGTGAGCTCGGTGCGCGAGGACTCGCCGGCCGAGAAGGCCGGCCTGAAGGCGGGCGACGTCATCCTCCGGGTCGGGGACGAGAAGATCGAAGATCCCGGCGACCTGATGACGGAGATCAACCGGGCCGACGCCGGAGACATCGAGTTGCGAATCCTGCGGGATCGGAAACAGCGGACCGTGAAGGTCACGCTGCCCGACAGGAACGAGGACGTGGAGATGAGCTCGGGCAACGCCTGGTTCTTCGCGCCCGGGGCGAACGCGCCCGTGCCGTCGATCGAGGCGGAGCTGCCCGAGCTGGACCTCGACCTCCGGATGCCGGAGATCGCGGTGCCGGTCGCCCCGGCGGAGCCGACGATCCGAACCTGACCGCGGTCCGCCGCGTCCGCGGGCGGCGCCCTTCGCTGGCGCCGCCCGCCCCCCTACCTTGTCCGGCATGAGCGATCCGGCCGGCCGTGTGGACCCCCGCACGATCATCACACCCGACGCCTTCTCGGTGGCGCCCGAGCTGCTCGGGCTCGCGCTCGCGCATCCCTGGCGGCGCGCCGTGGCGATCGCCGTCGACCTGGTCCTCGTGGCGATCCTCGCCAACGCGCAGGGCGTGTTCTTCGCCTTCGCCGCGGGGCTGTTCGTGTTCTGGCTCGCGACGCGGCGACGGGAGAAGCAGGTCGCCTCGACGGGCCGACGTGTGGCGCGCTACGCTTTCGGCTGCCTCGGCGCGGTGACGCTCGTGGTCGCCGGCATCGCGATCTGGGCGACGGTGTTCGTCGGCGTGGACGAGGAAACCGGCAACCTGGACGTCGCGGGGCACCAGGTGAACGTGCCGGCGGGCGCGTTCTCGGACCTGCTGCGACTCGCGCGCGGCGGCGACTCCGCGGAGGTGGCGGCCGCCGCCGACCGTCTCGTCGGCCGGCTGCAGTCCGACGAGATGGACGCCGAAGAGATGCGGTCGGTCGTCCGTGAGCTGGGGGGACAGGCAGGCGTCGACAGCTCGCTGGCCCTGCGGGAGCTGGAAGCCGCGATCGACCGGCGCGCGACGGACACCGGGGCGGTGAGGCCCGACACTCTGGAGCGCGACACCCTGTTCGCGCGATACGCGGAGGCGCGAGCGGCGGACGATAGCGTAGCCCTCGCCCGCTACGGTCCGGCGCTCGGCCGGAAGCTGGCCGCGGACGAGCTACAGGCGGCGGAAACCGAGCAGGCGCGTCTGCGTGGGGAGGTGGGTCAGCTGGAGGCCCGGCTCTCCCGGACGCAGTCGGACCTCGAAGAGGCCCAGAACCGCGGGTTGCTCTCGACGGTCTACGGCATCCTCGACGACGTCGGGCTCAGCCTCGGGTGGGCCGGCCTCTACTTCACCTTCTTCCTCGGCTGGTGGAAAGGGCGCACGCCGGGCAAGCGCCTGCTGGGCATCCGCGTGGTCCGGCTGGACGGGAAGCCGCTCGGGTACTGGGCGGCCTTCGAGCGCTACGGCGGGTACGCGGCGTCCCTGTTCACCGGTCTCGAGGGCTTCGGCCGGCTGATCTGGGATCCGAACCGCCAGGCTCTCGAGGACAAGCTGGCCGGTACGGTGGTCCTGCGGGACACCGCCGAAGCGCGCGCGAAGGTCGACGCGCTGCACGCCCGGGCGGTGTCCGCCTGACCGGTTGCCGCCCGACGACGGCTACGACCGGCTGATGCCGATGTCTCCGCTGCCCGTCTCGATCTCGATACGGGCGCTGCCGCCCTCGCCGATCCGTCCCTCGATCTCGTCGTCCTGCCGCCGGAGCAGCGTGATCGGGAGGTCGGTGCGAAGATCGCCCGAGCTCGTCTCGAGTCGGATGTCGCCCCGGTAGTCCCCGGGCACCGCGACGTCCACGTCGCCCGAGCCGGTGTCCACGCTGATCGAGGCGCTTCCGGCCACGGTCTCGATCTCGACACTGCCCGAGCCCGTGTCGACGCTGACCTCACCCGTGCGAGCTCCGAGCAGCGTCACGTCGCCGGAACCGGTGTCGATGCTGATCTCCGGCGCGTCGGCGCCGTCGACCCGCACGCTCCCCGATCCGGTGTCCACGTAGAGCTCCGGGCCGCGCATCGATCGTACGTCGACGTCGCCGGAGCCGGTGTCGATGTTCACTTCGCCCTCGGCCCCGTCGACGGTCACGTCGCCCGAACCGGTGTCCAGGTTGAGCTCTCCGTGCGTCGCGGCCGTGCTGATCGAACCGGAGCCGGTGTCGAGGAACAGGTCACCGTTCACGTTGCGCGCCTCGATCGTACCCGCCGCCAGGGCCACGTAGACGCGCTTCCCCTCGGGCACCGCGATCTCGAGGTCGGCGTGCGCGTCCAGACCGTCGACCCGGTCGCCGATCCGCACCTTCCGGCCACGGTCCCTCCAGCCCCCGCCCCAGAACGTGCCGTCGTCGCGGACGCGGATCTCGGTGTTGCCCTGGAACTGCTCGTAATGGATCCGGTCGGACGGATAGATGACCCGCAGCGACTCGGTCTCGCCCCAGTCGTTGCTGCGCACGTCGACCGGTCCGGTCTGGATCTCGAGACGGCCGCCGTCCGCGCCGAGGCGGCGCACCGTCACGCTGACGTCGGATCCCGAGCCCGCGCTCAGCGAGACGCGGCCGGCGAGGTTGTAGATGGCCACGGAAGAGCCGCGCAGCGGAACCGTCTGCTCCTGGGCGCGCGCCGCGGCCGGCAACGCGAGGAAAGCCGCCAGGGCGGCGAACGTGAGTCTGGTCTTCATCGGCACGTGCGTTCCTCCGTCAAGCGTGTGTAGTCGTCTTGGGTCGGATGACCGCTTAATGAGATGGTCCCGCCCGGGCGTTGGTTGACGAGCCTCCGTACGAGGCCGGCGGGCCCCGCGGTTTCGCGGTATCGCACCGGCCCGGCGACCCATATCTTCGCGCCCATGTCGACCAACGACTCATGGACCGCCGCCGACGCGGCCCGCCTGTACCAGATCGACCTGTGGGGACAGGGCTATTTCGCCGTCGGCGGTGACGGCCGACTGAAGGTTCGGCCCGACCGCACGACCGACAGCGAGATCGACCTGCCAGAGGTCGTCGAGGGCCTCGCGGAGCGCGACCTCCAGGCGCCGCTGCTCATCCGCTTTTCCGACATCCTGGCGGACCGGCTGCGCGGCCTGCACGGCGCGTTCGACCGGGCGATCCGCGAGCACGCGTACGGCGGCCGCTACGTGGCGGTGTACCCGATCAAGGTGAACCAGCAGCGCTCGGTCGTGGAGGAGGTGTACCGCTACGGCCGCGAGTTCGACTTCGGCCTCGAGGTGGGGTCGAAGCCGGAGCTCCTGGCGGTGATGGCGATGACCGCCGAGGCGGAGGAGCGCCTCATCGTCTGCAACGGCTTCAAGGACGACGAGTACATCGAGGCCGTGATCCTGTCGACGAAATTGGGCCGCAACATCATCCCCATCGTCGAGAAGTTCAGCGAGCTGAAGCTGATCCTGAAGCACGCGGCGGCGTACGGCGTGCGCCCGAAGATCGGGGTGCGGGTGAAGCTCGCGAGCCAGGGGGCGGGGCGCTGGCGGCTGTCGGCCGGGGAGCGCTCGAAGTTCGGGCTGTTCGTCAGCGAGATCCTCGACATGGTCGAGTTGCTGGCCGCGCACGACATGCTCGACTGCCTGAAGCTCATCCATTGTCACCCCGGCAGCCAGATCCAGGACATCCTCCGCCTCAAGGAGGCGATCGGGGAGCTCGGTCACATCTACGCGGAGCTCGTGGGTCTCGGGGTGCCGCTGGAGTACATCGACGTGGGCGGCGGGCTGGGCGTCGACTACGACGGCAGCCGCACGGCGTCCGAGGCGTCGATGAACTACACGCTCGAGGAATACGCCACGGAGATCGTCTACCGCCTCCGGGGCGTGTGCGACGAGCGCGACGTCCCCCATCCCACGATCATCAGCGAGTCGGGCCGGGCGATGACCGCCTACCAGAGTGTCCTGGTCGTGAACGTGCTCGGGGCCGCGGGTCCGCGGACCACGCACCACGAGGTGGAGGACCTCGACGCCGAGGAGGACGACGTCCCGCAGCCGCTGCGCGATCTCGCCACCGCGTACGAGCATCTCGGCTCCACCAACCTCGTCGAGACCTATCACGACGCCGTGCAGGCGCGTGACGAGGCGATGGGCCTGTTCAAGCTCGGATACCTGAGCCTCGAACACCGCGGAATGGCCGAGCGGATGTTCTGGGCGATCTGCGCCCGCGTGCAGGACCTGTCGGCGGGGCTCGAGCGCGTGCCGGAGGAGATCGCGGAGCTCGAGGAGATCCTCAGCGAGACCTATTTCTGCAACTTCTCGCTGTTCCAGTCGCTGCCCGATTCGTGGGCGATCGACCAGCTGTTCCCGATCATGCCGATCCACCGCCTCGACGAGCGGCCGACGCACCGGGCGGTGCTCGCCGACATGACCTGCGACTCGGACGGGAAGATCGATCGGTTCGTCGATGTGACCGACGTGCGCCGGACGCTGGACGTGCACGAGCTGCGCAGCGAGGAGGACTACTATCTCGCGGTGTTCCTCGTCGGCGCCTACCAGGAGATCCTGGGCGACCTGCACAACCTGTTCGGCGACACGAACGCCGTGCACGTGCGCCTGCACGAGGAGGGCGGCTGGTGGCTCGACCGCACCGTGAAGGGCGATACGGCGCGCGCCGTCCTGGGGTACATGCAGTACGACGTGGACGACCTGCTGCCGCGGATCGAGCGGGACTGCGAGATCGCGGTGCGCGGGGGGCGGATGACGCTGGCCGAGAGCCGCATCCTGACGAAGTTCTACGAGAAGGCCCTCAACGGCTACACCTACCTGGAGAGCGATCGGTGAGCGAGGCGTGGCCGATGTACCTCGGCGACGAGGTCTGGGAGGACGCCCCGGCGGGGAACGGCGAAGCCGCGGCGGTCATCATCCCCGTGCCCTACGATCTCACGAGCAGCTACAAGAAGGGGGCCGACCGCGGCCCGCGCGCGCTGCTCGAGGCGTCGGCCTACGTCGAACTCTACGACATCGAGACCGACAGCGAGCCCTGGCTGCGAGGGATCGAGACCGCGCCGCCCGTCGAGTGCGGGGAGTCGCCGGAGGAGCTGGCGCGCCTCGTCCACCACCGGGTGGCCGAGGTGCTGCGGCGGGACGCGATGCCGATCGTCCTCGGGGGTGAGCACTCCGTGACGATCGGGGCCGTCGAGGCGGCGGCCGCGGCGTCGAAGGCCGCAGGGCGGTCGTTCTCCGTCCTGCAGGTCGACGCCCACGCGGACACCCGCGAGTCCTATCACGGCTCGACGCACAACCACGCCTGCGTGATGGCCCGCGCCAGGGAGCACGGACCGATCGTGCAGGTGGGAATCCGCGCGATCGACGCGTCCGAGCGCCCCGGGATGGACGAGGAGCGCGTCGTGTGGGGCCCGTCGATCGAGGCCGCCCGCCGCCGGGGCGAGAGCGGTTGGATGGATCGTGCGATCGACGGCCTCGCGGAGGACGTCTACCTGACGATCGATCTCGACGCCTTCGACCCCTCCCTGGTGCCGGCCACCGGCACCCCGGAGCCCGGCGGCCTCGAGTGGTACGAGGTCAACGAGTTGATCCGCCGCCTCGTCGCCCGCCGGCGGCTGGTCGGCTTCGACGTGGTCGAGCTGCTGCCGCAACCCGGCGAGCACGCCAGCGATTTTCTCGCGGCGAAGCTGGTCTACCGCGTACTCGCGGAAGCCTGGGCCGGCCGCTAGCTCCTACCAGCCGAGCAGCGCCGAAAAGATGATCGGCGCCACGATCGTGGCGTCGGATTCGATCACGAACATCGGCGTTTCGATGTCCAGCTTCCCCCAGGTGATCTTCTCCGTCGGAATCGCGCCGGAGTACGACCCGTAGCTCGTCGTCGAGTCGCTGATCTGGCAGAAGTAGTTCCAGTAGGGGCAGGGAAGCTCGAGGTCCTGGTGGATCATCGGCACGACGCAGATCGGGAAGTCGCCCGCGATTCCGCCGCCGATCTGGAAGAAGCCCACCGTGGACTCCGCCTCGTCGGCCGGGATCGCGGCCCCGTGCATCCCGTGTCGCATCCCGTCGCCGTGGTCCTTGTGGATGTCGGCGATCGGACGGCCGAGCGTCACGGTCACGTACCAGTCGGCCAGCTCGCGCATGTACTCCAGGCCGCTGCGCACGACGCCGATGTTGGGGACGTTGCCGCGGATCACGTTGGCGACGAACACGTTGCCCATCGTCGAGTCCTCCCACCCCGGCACGAACAGGGGAAGGTCCTTCTCGGCGGCGGCGAGCAGCCAGGAGTGCTTCGGGTCGATCTGATACTCGTCCTCGAGCCGGCCGGAGCGCAGGAGACGGTAGAAGTACTCGTGCGGGAAGAACCGCTCGCCGATCTCGGCGGCGCCCGACCAGAGCTCGACCATCGGGGTCTCCAGCTTCCGGAAGGCGGTTTCCTCCGGAATGCAGGTGTCGGTGACCCGATTCAGGCCGCGGGTCTCGAGGTCCTTTTCCTGCTGCGGGGTGAGGTTACGCCAGTTCGGAATCCGCTCGTAGTGGTCGTGGGCGACGAGGTTGAACACGTCCTCCTCGAGGTTGGCCCCGGTGCAGGTGATCGCGTGCACCTTGTCGCGCCGGATCATTTCGGCCAGAGACAGGCCCAGTTCGGCCGTGCTCATCGCACCGGCCAGCGTCACCATCATCTTGCCGCCCCCGGCCAGCTGCGCCTCGTACGCTTCCACCGCCTCCACCATGGTCGCCGCGTTGAAGTGACGATAATGATGCTTGATGAAATCCTTCATGGACATGGTCTTACCCCGCATTATCTCATGTCGAATATCGCCAACCGGACCGGCCGCGCCGGTCGTCGTCCGAACCGCCGGGAAGCTTACCCCCGTCGGCCGCCGCCGGGCAATCGTACGGCTTGCCGGACACGCCGGGAGAGCGGACGTTCGGGCCATGCACATTCAATTCTGGGGCGCCGCCCGCGAGGTGACCGGATCGATGCACCTGGTCGACACCGACCGCGGCCGCCTGCTCCTCGACTGCGGCCTCTACCAGGGGCACCGCCACCAGGCGTTCGAGCGGAACCGGGACCTGCCGTTCGACGCCGGGTCGATCGACGCGGTGGTGCTCAGCCACGCGCACCTCGACCACGCCGGGAACCTCCCCTCGCTGGTCCGCTCGGGCTTTCGGGGTCGCATCTGGACCACGGCCGCGACGGCGGATCTCTGCCGCTACATGCTGATGGACTCCGCGCACATCCAGGTGAGCGACGTCGAGTACGTGAACCGACGTCGCAAGCGGCAGGGCCGGCGGCTGTTCGAGCCGCTGTACACGCCCGAGGACGTCGAGGCGACGCTGGAGCGTTTCCGGTCCGTCGACTACGGGCAGCCGTTCGAGCCCGTGAAAGGCACGCAGGCGCGGCTGGTCGACGCCGGGCACATCCTCGGATCGGCCACGGTCGTGCTCGACCTGGCGGGCGGCGGACGCGAGCGGAAGCTGGTGTTCAGCGGCGACATCGGCCGGCGCGGGTTGCCGATCCTCCGCGACCCGGTGCGACCCGATGGCGCGGATCTGGTGATCATGGAGAGCACGTACGGCGATCGGATGCACGAGGAGGCCAGCCACGCGAAGCAGGTTCTCTCGGAGTGCGCGGCGATCGTGCAGGAGAGCAAGGGGATGCTGATCATCCCGGCGTTCGCCCTCGGGCGGACCCAGGAGGTCGTGTACCGGCTCAACCAGCTCTGGGAAGCGGGCGAGCTCCGCCGGTTGCCCATCTGGGTCGACAGCCCGCTCGCCACCAACGTGACGGACGTGTTCCGGCGTCATCCCGAGTGCTGGGACGCGGAGATGCTCCGGACCCTGAAGCACGATGCCGACAACGATCCGCTCGGCTTCGAGACGCTGACGTACACGCGGGACGTGTCGGAGTCGAAGGCCCTGAACGATCGCGACGGCCCCGGCGTCATCATCGCGGCGTCCGGCATGTGCGAGGCGGGGCGCGTCCTGCATCACCTGCGCAATCATGCGACGAAGCCCGGCAGCGTGGTCCTGTTCGTCGGGTACCAGGCGGAGCATACCCTCGGCCGCCGGATCCTCGACGGCATGAACCCGGTCCGGATCTATGGGGAAGAAGTGACGATCAGGGCGGAGGTCCGGCGGGCCGACGCCTACAGCGCCCACGCCGATCGGGCCGAGCTGCTCTCGTGGGCCGATTCGGTTCGTGACCGGGGCCAGGTGGAGCGCTTCTTCCTGGTGCACGGCGAACCGGACGCGCAGGAGGCGCTCGCCGGCGGGCTGAAGAAACGGGGGGCGGCGGCCGTGGAGATCCCCGCGCGCGGCGAGACATTCGAATTCTGAGGGGTCGGCTTACCGGGCCTGCCCGGTAGCCGGCCGCTGGCGGGTGCGCGTCCCCGGCTCGTTGGTCGGTTCGATCCCGCCGCGCTCCTCCCACATCTTCAGGTTCGCCTCGATGATCTCGACGGCTCCGTCGACCGTGTCGACGCAGACCGGGATTTCGACGTCGGGCGGATCGGCGAGCTGCCGCTGACCGTTCACCCAGCTCTTTCGTCCCCACTCGGCGAGGTCGCGCCACATCTCGCCCACGAAGATCAGCGGGCGGTCTTCGAGGTGACCCACCTGCGCGAGCTGCCACACGAGCATCGCCTCCAGCGTCGTGCCGATGCCGCCCGGCATCACGACGAAGGCGCTCGACAGGTGGACGAAGTGGTGCAGGCGCGAGAAGAACGTGCCGTGCTGGTAGAGCTTGTCGACGTATGGATTCGAGGTCTGCTCGTGGGGAAGGTCGACGTTGAGACCGATCGAGTACGTGCGGTCGCCGACGTCGCCGAGTCGCTCCCCCTCGTTGGCCGCCTGCATGAGTCCCGGACCGCCGCCGGTGATGATGTCGATTCCCATCCGCGACAGCTCGCGGGCCAGCCGGCGGACCTCGCCGTACAGGTGGTCGCCCTCGTGCATGCGGGACGAGCCGAAGATCGTCACCCGGTAGTACGTCGGGCGCGGCGGGAGGAGGGTGGACAGGTTGTCGACGACGCTCCAGAGTTCCCGCAGGGAGCTCTCGATCGACTTGTAGGCGTGACGCGACTCTTCGGCGCTCATCGGCGGCGAAGGGATCCGGAGCGCCAGCGGGCGAGGCGGCTCCTGGCGTGGCGTGTCGGCGGATTCGTCGTTCATGCGGTTCTTCCTGTCCTGCGCTTCCGTGTCGTAGGGCGTCGAGCCCGTCGGGCGGGCAGACGCCCTCGCTGTGTTGCGAAACCGGTGCCAGCGGCGACCTCCGGGTCCCGGCCCCGGCGGTTGAACGCCTCCGGCACCCGCGCTAAGATTCCCAACCCCAACTCGTTCACCAGTATACAGGAGCCGGCATGGAACGGGGCAGAGCGCTCTTCCGCACGACGATCGGCCTGAAGGTGACGATGGCCGTCACCGGCATCGTGTGGGTCGGCTTCGTGATCGGCCACATGCTCGGCAATTTGAAGGTGTATCTCGGTCGGGAGGCCTTCAATCATTACGCCGAGGGCCTGCGAGTGTTCGGCGAGCCCTTCCTGCCCAGGGAAGGCGCCCTGTGGATCGCCCGTATCGTGCTGATCGTCGCGCTCGTCCTCCACGTCTGGTCGGCGTGGAAGCTCACGCGCCGGAGCCACGCGGCGCGCGAGGTCAAGTACCGCAAGCACGAGGCGATCGTGATGAGCCGTGCCTCGAAGGCGATGCGCTGGGGCGGCGTGATGCTGCTGGCGTTCATCGTTTTCCACATCCTGCACCTGACGCTCGGGACGGTCCACCCGGATTTCGTGCCCGGTGATCCGTATCACAACTTCGTCACCGGCTTCCAGGTGTGGCCCGTGTCCGCGTTCTACGTGCTCGCGATGGTCGCGCTCGGACTCCACCTGTACCACGGGGTCTGGAGCGGCCTCCAGACGCTCGGCTGGGGCGACGGCCAGCACCACGAGCACCGCTGGCACCGGAACCTCGCGCTCCTGATCGCGCTCGTCGTCATGCTCGGCAACATCTCATTCCCGGTCGCGGTGCTGGCCGGCATCGTGTCGTAGGGGAGTAGTCTCTGCCATGGAACTGAACGCACGGATCCCGGACGGCCCGATCGAGGAGCTCTGGGACAAGCACCGCTTCGAGATGAAGCTGGTGAACCCCGCCAACAAGCGGAAGCACCGGGTGATCGTCGTCGGCGCCGGCCTCGCCGGCGCCTCGGCGGCCGCCACGATGGGAGAGCTCGGCTACCACGTCGACTGCTTCTGCTATCACGACAGCCCGCGCCGCGCGCATTCGATCGCCGCCCAAGGGGGAATCAACGCCGCGAAGAACTACCAGGGGGACGGCGACAGCGTCTTCCGGCTGTTCTACGACACGGTCAAGGGCGGCGACTTCCGCTCCCGCGAAGCGAACGTGTACCGGCTGGCTCAACTCAGCCTCAACATCATCGACCAGGCCGTGGCCCAGGGCGTGCCGTTCGCCCGCGAGTACGGGGGCCTGCTCGCCAACCGGTCGTTCGGCGGCGCCCAGGTGTCCCGGACGTTCTACGCGCGCGGCCAGACCGGCCAGCAGCTCCTGCTCGGCGCGTACCAGGCGCTGATGCGGCAGGTGCACGCCGGCACCGTCCGGATGATCAACCTGAAGGAGATGCACGACCTCATCCTCGTCGACGGGCACGCGCGGGGGATCGTGACGCGCGACCTGCGCACGGGAGAGATCGAGGCGTGGACGGCCGACGCCGTCGTCCTCGGCACGGGCGGCTACTCGAACGTCTTCTACCTGTCGACCAACGCCATGAAGTGCAACGTGACGGCCGACTGGCGGGCGTACCGGCGCGGCGCCGGGTTCGCGAATCCCTGCTACACGCAGATCCACCCGACCTGCATCCCCGAGAGCGGCGACTACCAGTCGAAGCTGACGCTGATGAGCGAGTCGCTGCGCAACGACGGGCGCATCTGGGTGCCGGAGGACCGGGACGATGCGCGCCCGCCCGACGAGATCCCGGAGTCCGAGCGCGACTACTACCTCGAGCGCATGTATCCGAGCTTCGGCAACCTGGTGCCGCGCGACCTCGCGTCGCGCCGCGCGAAGGACATGTGCGACCAGGGCTATGGGGTGGGGGAGACCGGACGCGGCGTCTACCTCGACTTCGCCTCCGCGATCGAGCGGATGGGCGAGGAGGCGATCCGCGAGCGCTACGGGAACCTGTTCGAGATGTACGAGCGGATCACGGGCGACAATCCGTACCGGGTGCCGATGCGCATCTACCCGGCGCCGCACTACACGATGGGCGGGCTCTGGGTCGACTACAACCTGATGAGCACGATTCCCGGCCTGCACGTGATCGGCGAGGCGAATTTCTCCGACCACGGCGCCAACCGGCTCGGCGCCAGCGCCCTCATGCAGGGGCTCGCCGACGGCTATTTCGTCCTCCCGTACACGATCGGCGACTACCTCGCCCGCCACGGTACCGTCGAGCTCGCCGACGACCACGCCGACGTCCGGAGCGCGGTGCGCGACGTGGAGGAGCGGATCGGGCGGCTGACGAAGCTCGACGGGACGCGCACCGTCGACTCGATCCACCGCGAGCTCGGCCGTCTCATGTGGGACCAGTGCGGGATGGAGCGGAGCGCCGGCGGACTGCGGGACGCGATCGAGAAGATCCCCGAGCTTCGGCGGGAGTTCTGGGAGAACGGCAAGCTCGTCGGCTCCGCCTCGGGACCGAACCAGGTGCTCGAGCGCGCGGGCCGCATCGCCGACTTCCTCGAGCTCGCCGAGCTCATGTGCCGCGACGCGCTCGCCCGTGAGGAATCGTGCGGGGCGCACTTCCGGACCGAGTACCAGACGGAGGAGGGCGAGGCGAAGCGCGACGACGAGCACTTCTCGCACGTGGCCGTGTGGGAGTATGCCGGCGAGGACGCGGCGCCGATCGAGCACCGCGAGCAACTGGAATTCGAGTACGTCCCTCCGTCCCAGCGGAGTTACAAGTAGATGAATCTCACACTGCACGTATGGCGCCAGGCGTCGTCCCGCGAGAAGGGCGGCTTCGTCACGTACGAGGCCGAGGGCGTCGACCGCCACATGTCGTTCCTCGAGATGCTCGACGTGGTCAACCAGGACCTCATCGAGCGCGGCGAGGAGCCGATCGCGTTCGACCACGACTGCCGCGAAGGGATCTGCGGCAGCTGCGGGATGGTCGTGAACGGGCGGCCGCACGGTCCGTGGGACCAGACGACGGTCTGCCAGCTCCACATGCGCGCCTACGACGACGGCGACGAGATCTGGATCGAGCCCTGGCGGGCCACGGCCTTCCCGGTCGTGAAGGACCTCATGGTCGACCGCTCGTCGTTCGACCGGATCATCGCCGCCGGCGGCTACATCACGGCGCGTACCGGGAGTCCCCCCGACGCGAACGCGATCCCCGTCCCGAAGGACGTCGCGGACCGGGCGATGGACGCGGCCGAGTGCATCGGGTGTGGGGCCTGCGTGGCCGCCTGCCCGAACGCCTCCGCGATGCTGTTCACCTCCGCCAAGGCCGCGCACCTCAACCTCATGCCGCAGGGACAGCCGGAGCGGTACGAGCGGGTGCTCGACATGGTCCTGCAGATGGAGTCCGAGAGCTTCGGCAACTGCACGAACCACGGGGCGTGTGAAGTCGCCTGTCCGAAGGGGATCAGCATCCAGAACATCGCGATGCTCAACCGCGACTATCTCGCCGCGCTGGCGGGACGGACCGACTGAAGCTCCTGGCGTTCGTCGCGTTCGGCGGCGCCGTCGGGGCCGTGGCGCGCTACGGCGTCAGCGGATGGGTGCACGGCTTCGCCGGGACGGCGTTTCCGTGGGGCACGCTCGCGGTGAACGTCGCCGGCGCCTTCGTGCTCGGGTTCACGCTGCGCGTCCTCCAGGCGTCGATCGCCCCGCCGGAGATCCGCGGGTTCCTCACGGTCGGTCTCCTCGGCGCGTTCACGACTTTCAGCACGTTCACCTACGAGGCGGTCGCCCTGATCCAGGACGGCGAATGGACCCGCGCCTCGCTCTACCTCGGCGGCAGCGTCGTCGCCGGGGTCGCGGCGGTGGTCGCGGGGATCGGCCTCGCGGCCGTCCTCTTCCAGGCGAGAGGCTGACGAGATGGAACGAGGGATCGAAGGCGAGCGGACCCTGATGCGGGTGTTCATCGGCGAATCGGACCGTTGCCGGTCCGGGCCGCACGCCGGGAAGCCCCTCTACGAGGCGATTCTCCTCACCCTGCGGGAGGCCGGGATCGCCGGCGCCACGGTCCTGCGCGGGATCGCCGGCTTCGGCGCCTCCGCCGTGATCCACACCGAGAAGATCCTCCGCCTCTCTCTCGACCTCCCGGTGATCATCGAGGCCGTGGACGAGGAGGAGCGGATCCAGGACGTCCTCCCGATGCTCGACGGGCTGATCGGCGGCGGACTCATCACGCTGGAGCGGGCCCGCGTCGTCCTCTACCGACCCGCGGACGACGCCGACCGCGGATGAAGCCGCGCGGTTTCAGCGACGAGCAGGTCGACCGCCTCGGTGTCCTGTGGGGCGAGATGCTCGCGCATCCGCTGCTGCGCGGCATGCGGGACGGCAGCCTCGACGGTGAGGCGCTCGTCCGCTGGATGCGGCAGGACTACCTGTTCGTATCGGCGGCGATCCCGTTCCTCGCGGCGCTGATCCCCCGCGGGCCCGCCAGCCACTGGCAGCCGCTGGCCCGCGCCGTCGGCGCGCTGGAGCGCGAGATCCGGCTGTTCGAGGAGCAGGCGGAGGGGCTCGGCGTGGCCCTCAAGGGGGCGGTGCCCTCGGAGACGGTGAACGCGTTCAACCAGTTCCTGCTGGCCACCGCCCAGCAGTCGTCCTACGAAGAGGCGTTCGCCGTGCTCTACGCGGCGCACCGGGCGACGCACGAGTCGTTCAAGTACGTGAAGGCCGGTCTCGCGCCGGACTCGCCGGTCGGGCCGTTCGTCAAGAACTGGGCGGGTCGCGAGTTCGGCTTCTACCTCGGCTACCTGGGCACCGAGCTCGACCGGCTGGCCGAGGAAGCGAGCCCGGAGACCCTGGCGGGCATGGCCGACGTGTTCGAACGGGTCGTACGGTACGAAATCGCCTTCTTCGACGCCGTGCTCAATGGCCAGGACTGGCCGCCGGCGGACTGACCTCGGATCCGGACCGCGGCCGTTCGAGCAGGATCTGCACCCACACCCCGCCGCGCTCGCCGATCGCCTCGTCCGTGAAGGCGCAGTCGTCGAGGTTCAGGCGGTGCGGCGGGCTGTCGCGCCACAGCTCGAACGCCGCGGACGCCCCGGCCTGGGTCAACGCGATGTTCTCTGCCGTCTTCCGGGCGCGGATCCCCGCTTCGCGGAGCTCGTCGAACACGTCGTGACCGTCGGGCGTCACGTGATCGAAGTAACGGCGCTCGATCATGTCCGCGGCGCGGTGCTCGGCCACGGCGGCCGCGGGCGCGTACCAGTCGAGCGGCGGGCAGCCGTAGTTGCGGCGGTGCCGGTTGACGAGCTCGTGCAGGCGGGCTTCGGCCCCGGTCGGGGCCGCATCCTGGGCGGGAGACGTCGCCGGAAGGAAGAGGAGCAGCAGGACCGCCGCCAGCCTTTCGCCGGAACCTCTCCCTCGTCGTCGCATGTTCCCCCAGCGAGTAACTATATTCCCGGAGTCGGCCGCACGGGCCGGCTCTGCAAGACCACCCCGGAGCGGGTCGCGGGATCCGCACAGTCCGAAGGAGACCGGATGACAGCGCGCCGTATCTTCGCCGCACTCCTCGTAGCCGCCGGGCTGGCGGGCGCTCCGTCCGCGGCGGCCCAGGTGGCCGACGTGGCCCCCGAGCCGCTGGCCGTGGGGACGAAGGCGCCGGACTTCACCCTGGTGGGTGCCGACGCCGACGGGGTGCTCTCCGATTCGATCCGACCCACCGACTTTCGGGGACATACCCTGGTGATCGCGTTCTTTTTTCGGGCGCGATCCAGCGGGTGAACGGTGCAAATGGAAGCGTACCGTGATCAGTACGCCAGCATCTTCAACAGCGGGAAAGACGTAACGCTTCTCGCGATCAGCACCGACGATCCCGAGACGCTGCACGACTGGGCGGACGACGCCGATTTTCCGTTCGTGTTCGCCAGCGATCCCGGGGCGAAGGTCGGACAGCGCTACGGCGCGTTCCGGCAGCTCGCCGATGGGAAGTTCCAGGACAACCGGACGGTGTTCGTAATCGATCCGGACGGCGTTATCCGCTACGTGGCGGCTCCGTTCCGGGAGATCGACCCGACGGCGTACCGGCAGCTCGAGGCCGCGATCGACGACGTGGCGGCGCAGCGGACGCCGGAGTAGCCCTCAGGACGGTTCTTCGAGGACCCTCGCGAGCGCCCCGAGCACGTCCTGCTCGGTGTCGACCCCCGTGTACGCGACCTTCCCGGCCGCGTCGAGGATGACGATGTAGGACGTCGTCGGGGCCATGAACCGCCGGGTCGCTTCACCGTCGGCGTCCCACAGCATCGGGTAGGGAAGGGGATGCATCGCGAGGTGCTCCCGAACCCGCTTCGGGTCCTGGCCGACCGCGACCGCGATCCCGTAGAAGTCGACGCGGTCGCCGAAGCGCTTCTTCGCCTCGGCCATCTGCGGCTCGAGCGCCTTGCACTTGGGGCACCAGGTCGCCCAGAACTCCAGGACGACGGGGCGCTTCCCGAACGAATTCGCCAGGTTCACGGATCCGCCGTCGATCGCCTCGAGGGTGAGCGGGGCCGGCGTGGCGCCACGTTCGATGCCGATTCGGGTCTGCGTGAGCGCGGTCCGCGGGAACGCGGCGCCGAGCAGAAACAGCCCGACGATCGCCCATCGATGGTTTGCCCATCCGTGCGTCGCGCGGTGTCGAATCCCCACCTGTCTCCCCGTTCGCGGGTTCAGCGGACCTGCCAGGCTCCGTAGAAGTAGTACGCCGCCATCGCCAGCAGGATCAGCCCGCCCAGCCATTTGATCCGGACGGTCCACGGTCCCGGCTTCGGCAGCCGTCCAGCGAGGCCGCTGACCAGCCCCACGGCGGCGAGCAGCGCCGTCATTCCCAACGAAAACACGAACAGGTAGAGAAAGCCGAGGGTTCCGCTGCCCGTCGTCGAAACGAACGTCAGCACCGCCGCGAACGCGGGCGCCCCGCAGGGCGCCGCGACGAGGCCCGAGCTCGCGCCGAGGAGGAAGACGGCCGGGACCGATCCCCCCTTCAGCCCGGCGACGCGGTCGAGCAGGCGACGCGGGACGGGGACCGGCAGGACGTCGAGCATCGCGAGCCCGAACCCGGTGAGCAGGACCGCGATCAGCCCCCGACTCCACCAGCTGGCCGAGATGGTGCCGAACAGGGAGCCCGTGAGGCCGGCGATCAGGCCGGCCGTGGCATACAGGGCGGCCAGGCCGGTCACGTAGGCCGCCGTCAGCGCGGCCACCCGCCCGCGGCTGGCGTTGGCGCCGCTGCTCCCGCCGATGATCCCCGCCGTGATCGGGATCATCGGGTACACGCACGGCGTCAGGCTCGTGAGCACCCCCCCGGCGAACAGGAGCACGACCGCGAGGAGCGGATCGTGCTGCAGCGCGTCGCCGAGGCTCTGGAAGTCGGGCATGGTGGGAACAACGTGCGCGGAGCGGGGGTGGTTCCGGGAGGGGGCGGGCCGGTCGGCCCACATCGGCCCTGCGACGTCGGCCTCCCGTTCCTATCTTGTCGAACTGCCCGCTCCCTCAGCCCCGGGGGTCAAGAGATGCCCGCCAACGAGCTGCTCGTCACGCTGAGCCTGGCGCTCGGCGTCGGCTGTGCGATCCTGTTCTGGGCACGTGGGGTGAAGATCGCCGGCAGCCGCACGATCGCGGTCGTCGTGGCGCTCGTCCTGGGGCCGTTCTCGCTGCCGCTGCTCTACTTGTTGCCGGGGGCGCGCCGCTGACGTGGCTGGTTGCCCGGCCTACACCCGCGGCCACGCGAACCAGTAGCGCCACCCGAGCGTCAGGGCGCGCACCGCCATCAGGGTCGTCATCCCCCACCACACGCCGACGAGTCCCCAGCCCATCGGCAGCACCAGCAGGAGCACGGCCATGGCGGCGAGGCCCGACAGCACCATCTGCACGGCCAGGAACCGGAAGTCCTCGGCCCCCAGAAAGACGCCGTCCCAAACGAACACGACGGCGTTGAGGGGCTGCATGAAGACCACGAACGGGTAGACCACGAGTATCGTGGCGATCACCTCCGGCTCGTTCGTGAACAGGCCGGGCAGGACGGGCGCGAGCGCGAGGAATAGGGCGGCCAGCCCGACCCCGATCCGCAGCCCCCAGCCGAGGAGGCGGTTCGAGGCGTCCCGGGCGGCACGCGGATCGCCGGCGCCGCGGTAGCGCGCCACGAGCGCCTGGCCGGCCACGGCGAGCGCGTCGACGACCAGGGCGAGCAGGAGCCAGATCTGGGTGACCACCTGGTGGGCGGCGACCTGCACCGTGCCGATACGCGTCGCGACGGCGGTCGCGAGGGTCATCGTGCCGATGAGCGCGAAGGTCCGCAGGGCGAGCGCACCGCCAATTCGCAGGAAGGGCACGAGCTCGTGCAGTCGGGGGAGCGCGATCGTGATGCCCAGCTCTTCCCGCTTGCGGCGGAGCAGGAGATCGAGGAACCACAGGGCGCCGGCCCACTGCGCCACGGCCGTGGCGATCGCGGCGCCGGCCAGTCCCATCCCGAGCCCGAAGATGAGCAGCGGATCGAGGACGAGGTTCACGACGTTGAGGCCGAGGGTCACGATCAGCGGGGTGCGGGTGTCGAGATAGCCCCGGAAGATGCCGTGGCCGGCCGTCACGACGAGCACGGCCGGGGCCGCGAGCGCCCTGATCCGCAAGTAGACGAGCGCCGGCTCGCGGAGCTCGCCGGCCGCGCCCATCAGGGTGACGATCGGCCCCCCGAAGCCCACGAGCAAGAGCGTCGCGACCGGGCCCGCGAGGGCGGCCACCGCCAGCGCCTGGATCACCGTCCGTCCGGCGCCCTCGTGGTCCCCGCGACCGCCGGCCCGCGCGACCATCGGCGTCGTGCCGTACTCGAGCACGTTGAACAGCACGAAGGCGAGCGAGAAGATCGCCGCGTTCACGCCCAGCGCGGCGAGCGGCACGACGCCGAGCCGGCCGACGAAGATTGTGTCGACGATCGACACGAGCGGATCGGCGGCCAGCGCCCCCAGGGCGGGGAGGGCGAGCCGCGCGATGTCGCGGTCGTGCTCTCGGGCTGTGCGGGGAGCCACGGGCCTCCGGTGGATCGGGTTCACGCTCGCGGGTCGGCGGCGGGCGGCAAGATGCGCGTCGGGCGCCGCCCCGCCAAGCGGGCGCCCTCCCGGCCTGCCCGGAGGGCTACTAGGTTGCCGCCGACTCGAGCCGACGAGGTCCGATGAGCCACATATCCGCCGAGCTGTTCGGTTATCTGCGCGAGCTGCGCACCAACAACGAGCGCTCGTGGTTCGAGGCGAACCGCGAGCGCTACGAGACCGCGGTCCGGGAGCCGCTGTTGCGCTTCGTGCGCGATTTCGAGACGCCGCTGTCGGAGATCAGCCCGTCGATGCTCGCGATCGCGAAGAAGCGGGGCGGATCGCTGTTCCGCATCCACCGCGACGTCCGCTTCTCGCGAGACAAGAGTCCTTACAAGACGTGGGCGGCGTTGCAGTTCCGGCACGAGGACGGCCGGGACGTGCATGCGCCCGGCTTCTACCTGCACCTCGCGCCGGGCGAGGTGTTCGCGGGCGCTGGCGTGTGGCGTCCCGGGCGGCGGGAGCTGGGCGCGATCCGCGACCGGATCGTCGAGCGGCCGGACGCCTGGCGGACTGTCCGCGACACCGTGAGCGGGCGGGGCTGGACGCTGGCGGGCGACAGCCTGAAGCGGGGTCCACGGGGCTACGACCGCGAGCACCCGCTGATCGAGGATTTGTGCCGGAAGGACTTCGTCGTTACTCGACCGCTGACCGAGGACGAGGTGACGCGTCCCGGCTTCCTCGGCGACTTTGCCGCCATGTGCGCGCAGACCGTGCCGCTGATGCGGTTCCTCGCGCGCGCCGTCGACCTGGAGTTCTGAGATGTGGAACGAGTACCTGCCCGACGAGCTCGACGCCCGGACCCGCTACCAGCTGCTCACGTCGCTCGTCGTGCCCCGGCCGATCGGCTGGCTCGGCACCCGATCGTGTGAGCGCGGTGACAATCTCGCCCCGTTCAGCTACTTCGCGGCGGTTTCGGCGTCGCCGATGCTCGTGAGCGTGTCGATCGGACACCGGCTCGACCGGCCCAAGGATTCGCTCGCGAACATCCGGGAGACCGGCGCGTTCACCGTCAACGTGGTCGACGTCGCGCACCTCGACGCGATGAACACGACCTCCGCGCGCGCTGCGCACGGGGTCGACGAATTCGACCTCGCGGGCCTCGCGAAGGCGGAGGCGACGGAGATCGACGCGCCGTATGTTGCGGACGCGCCGGCAGTGTTCGAGTGTCGGCTCGAGCGCGAGGTCGACCTCGGCGAGGCGCCGAACACACTCGTGCTCGGACGGGTGGTCGCACTTCGGGTGCGCGCCGCCCTCGGACGGCTGCCGGGTACGGAGTTCGTCGACACGACGGAGTTGCGGCCCGTCGGACGACTGTGGGGCCCGGCCTACATGCTGCCGGGGGAGATCGTGACGAAGGAGCGCCCCGATTGAACGATAGGAGAGAGGGATACGCATGAGTTCTCGAAAGCGCTGGATCCTGCTCGGAGCGCTGGCGGTGGCGCCGATGGCGGCCGCCTGCGGCAACGATTCGAACGCGGCGCAGGAGGCCCGGCCCGACGACGCGGCGCCCGTGTCCGTAGCCGCCACGATGGAGGCGGCCGACGTCTCGCTGCCCAAGGTGACCGTGTACAAATCGCCCACCTGCGGGTGCTGCGAAGACTGGGTCGAGCACATGCGGCAGGCCGGATTCGAGGTCGAGACCCACGACATGAACGACCTGTCGGGGATCAAGGCCGATCTCGGCGTGCAGCCGAAGCACCAGTCCTGCCACACGGCGACGGTGGGGGATTACGTGGTCGAGGGTCACGTACCCGCCGACCTGATCAAGAAAATGCTCGACGAGAAGCCGCAGATCGCCGGACTCGCGGTGCCTGGTATGCCGCGCGGCTCACCGGGCATGGAGATGCCGAACGGGGCGAAGGACGCCTACGACGTGGTCGCGTTTACGGCGGACGGCAGCAGCTCGGTCTACGCCCACCGCTAGGCGGGGTCAGGTTCGGGCGCGATCGAGCTCGAACGACTCGAGAATGCGGCGGTTCGTGGCGTTCAGCGGACCGTCGCTCCGAAACTCCAGCCCCAGCTCGCGTCCCCGCCAGGGGATGACGAAAGAGACCATCCGGCTGCAGAAGGGCCCGTCGCAGTGGCGATACTCGTAGCGCCGGCCTTCGACGCCGCCGAGCTTCGCCGGGCCCACGGATGACTCGCCGAACCACAGGCCGCGATGCGCCGCCTCCTCGGCGGTCGTCCAGTAGGCCTTCACCGGCACGCCGCGCTTCCAGCGGAAGAGCACGGCGTTACCGGAACCCTCCTCGTCCGGCGCGTAGACGTCGGGGACCTCCATCGTGAAACCCGCGGCATGGTTCGTGTAGCTCTCCCAGCCGAACGTGCCGGCCTCGGGTCCGGGCGCCGCGCACGAGGTGCACGCGGCGGCAAGCAGCAGAGCGGCGGCGTGGGCCGCGTTCTTCGTCATTTCGAGGGTCCCTCCCGAGCCGTTCGGATGATCGCCTCGAGGTGCTCCAGGTAGCGGTCGAGCTCGGCCCGTCCCTGGACCGTCAGCTCGTACTCCGTGAGGGGAGTTCGCTCGACGAACGACTTGTGGACGACGAGATAGCCCGCGTCCTCCAGCTTCCGGGCGTGGGCGCTCAGGTTGCCGTCCGTGAGGCCGAGGGCGTCGCGCAGGTCAGTGAACGCCAGCCGTTCGTGCCCGGCGAGGGCGCTCACGATCCCCAGCCGCGTACGCTCGTGGATGAGGGAATCGAGGGAGAGCGCCTCGGCCGCGTCGGAGGTCGGCTCGTGATCGCCCGCGTCGTGATGCCGCGCCGGGTCAGCCATCGTGCCGCGCTCCGATCCAGGCGCCGAAGCCGATCTGCAGGATCCCGAATCCCAGCAGAAGCGCCACGCCGCCGAATTCCGGGAACAGGCCGGCCAGCGCGCCGAGTACGAGGAAACCGCCGCCCAGGAGGGGGAGGGCCGGGACGGAGAAAGCGCCCCCCGCCATGATCGCGGCGCCGTACAGCGACAGCCACGCGGCCGGCAGGGTGGCGGGGGCCGTTCGGACGAGCGTCCAGGTGACGATGACGCCGGCGACGACGACGGGCAGGAAGCACAGGGCGAACTTCCGGGCCGCGGCGCCCGACAGCGTCACGCCGGTCCGCTCCGACTTCCACCACATCGCTCCGGCGCCGAGCGGACCCGCGATGGCCGCGGCCGACAGCCAGGTGAGTATCCAGGTCGGGCTGCCGAGCGGATCGCCCGCCGCGAGAAGGGCGGCGCCGGTGCCGACGACGCCCATCGCGACGCCACCCCAGCCGGAGACCGCGGTGAACCGGGTCGAACGCTCCATCGTGTGGCGGATGAAGCGGAGATTGTCCTCCGCCCTCGCGCCGAGGTCATGTTGTCTCATGCCCGCAAGATGGCGCCCGGGAGTTGTGGTGTCAAGTACTTTGTGTTATAGAGTGAACGACGATGTCGCTGTGCCCGTTGGAAGGATGGCAGCGAGCCGATCAACCCTGGACCTGGACCGGAAGGAGGCGGCGTGAGCGAGCGAAATCCACCATGGCAGGTGTGCGGGATCGCCGGAAGCCTGCGGAGCGGATCGTTCAACCGTGCGCTCCTGCGGGCCGCCAGGGAGCTGGCCCCGCCGGAGCTTGACATCGTGATTCTCGACACCCTGGCCGGCGTGCCGCTGTTCAATGCCGATGTCGAGGCGGAAGGCGATCCGGCGTCCGTGGTTCAGCTGAAAGAGGCGATCGCCGCCGCGGACGGCCTGCTCCTCGTCACCCCCGAGTACAACGCCGGCATCCCGGGCCCGATGAAGAACGCGGTGGACTGGGCCTCGCGCCGTCACCGCGACGGCCCACCGGTTCTGAAGGGCAAGCCGACGGCGATCATGGGCGCCACCCCGGGGCGGCTGGCCACGGCGCGGGCCCAGGCGAACCTGCGCGTCTCGCTCGCGAACACCGGGGCGGTGGTCATGGACTCGCCGCAGGTCCACGTGATGCAGGCGCGCGAGCGGATCGTCGACGGAGAGCTCGTCGACGAGGATTCGCAGCGCTTCGTGCGCAACATGCTCGAGGCGTTCGCCGCCTGGATCGCCCGGTTCAGCGACTGACGGGAACAGCGAGGCCGGCGAGCGCGTCCAGTTCCCGCATCAGGCCCGCGAAGGCGTCCGGCCGCAGGCTCTGGCGTCCGTCGCTGAGCGCGCGCTCGGGGTCCGGGTGCACTTCGACGATCAACCCGTCGGCGCCGGCGGCCACCGCGGCGCGGGCCAGCGCGGGTACGAGCTCGCGGCGTCCCGCGGCGTGGCTCGGGTCGACGATCACCGGCAGGTGCGTCTCTTCACGTAGCAGCGGTACCGCGCAGACGTCGAGCGTGTTGCGCGTCGCGCGCTCGAACGTCCGGATGCCGCGCTCACACAGGACGACCCGCGGGTTGCCGGCCGCCAGCACGTACTCGGCGGCCAGGAGCAGCTCCTCGATCGTCGCCATCATCCCGCGCTTGAGGAGCACGGGCAGCGGCTGTTCGCCCACCGCGGACAGCAGCCGGAAATTCTGCATGTTGCGGGAGCCCACCTGGAGCATGTCGGCGAAGTCGGCCACGAGCGCGACGTCCTGCGGGGCCACGACTTCGGTCACGACCGGCAGACCGGTCGCTGCGCGCGCCTCCGCCAGCAGCTCGAGGCCGGCGCGGCCCAGCCCCTGGAAGCTGTAGGGCGAGGTGCGGGGCTTGAACGCTCCGCCGCGCAGCATCGAAGCGCCAGCGTCGGCCACGGCCCGCGCCGCCGCGAGCAGCGTGTCGCGGTCCTCCACCGCGCACGGGCCCGCGATGACCGTGAGCTCTCCGCCGCCGACCCATGCCTCGCGGACGCGGACGCGGCTCGGTTCGGGCCGATGGGCGCGCGATACGAGGGTGTACGGCGGGCTGTCCCGGCGGACCTCGAGTACGGCGGGAAGCGCTTCGAGCGCGGGGGCCAGATCGGGGGGCACGTCACCGATCACGGCGAGAAGGCTTTCGGTCTCCGTTTCGCTGATCTGGACGCGCAGGCCCCGTGCTTCCACGCGCCGGACGACGTCGGCTTTTTCCCGCAGCGGACGGCGGCGGTCGATGACGGCGATCACTGGTGCTCTCCTTCGGAGGTGGTCGTGGCGGCGGCGGGCTCCGCGCGCAGGGCGCGCAGGAACGCGGCCGGATCCTCACCCGCCGCCAGGCGCTCGATCAGGGCGCTGCCGACGATGACGCCGTCGACGTCGGGGGCGAGATCGCGCACCTGCTCCGGCGACCGGATGCCGAAGCCGGCCAGGACCGGTCGCGGCGACAGTCGGCGCAGCTCGCGGAGGTAGGCGGAGGTGGCGGCCGGCACCTCGCCGGCGCCGGCGTTCGGATCGGCCGTGGCTCCCGTAGTGCCGGCACGGGTGACGGCGTAAAGGAAGCCGCGCGTCGCCTCCGCCAGGCGCTGACGGCGTCCCGGCGGCGTGAGCGGCGTCACGAGCTGCACGAGCCCGACCCCCGTCGGGGCGAGGGCGGCCCGCAGCGGTCCCGACTCCTCGTAGGGCAGGTCCGGCACGATGAACCCCGAGACGCCGGCCGCGGCGGCGTCCGCCGCCAGCTCGCGGCAGGAGCGGCCGAGCAGCGGGTTCAGGTAGCTCATCAGGACGATCGGCGTCTCGAGGCGCAGGCTGTTCACGAGCTCGAGGATCCAGCCGAGCGTCACCCCGCCGGCGAGGGCGACGCGGCTCGCCTCCTGGATCGTCACGCCGTCCGCCATCGGGTCGGAGAACGGGACGCCGAGCTCGATCACGTCCGCCACTTCGGCGACGCGCCGTACGACGTCGGCGAACCCGTCGCGCGAGGGAAACCCGGCGGTGAGGAACGCGGCGAGGGCGGGGCGCCCGGAGGCTCGCGCCGCGTGGATCGCCGTCTCGATCGCCGCCGCGCCCGGTCGGTCGTGGAGCATCACGCCTCCTCCCGGGCCGCGAGGGTCGGCATGTCCTTGTCGCCGCGTCCCGACAGGCCGACGAGGATGCGGGAGCCCGGGTGCCGGGCGGCGTGGCGGCGGGCGCCCGCGAGAGCGTGCGCGGACTCGAGGGCGGGAAGTATGCCCTCGGCCGCGCAGCAGTCGTCGAGCGCCTCCAGGGCCTCGGCGTCGGTGGCCGTCGTGTACGCGGCGCGGCCGAGGGCCGCCAGGTAGGCGTGTTCAGGGCCAACGCCCGGGTAGTCGAGCCCCGCGGACACGGAATGCGTGTCGCCGATCTGCCCGTGTTCGTCCTGCAGGAGCAGGGAGTGGCTGCCGTGGAGCACACCCGGCCGTCCGTGTGCGATCGTCGCCGCGTGGCGCCCCGGACCCGTCCCGTCTCCGCCGGCCTCGACGCCCACGAGGGCGACATCCCGGTCGGCCAGGAACGGGTGGAAGAGTCCGATCGCGTTGCTTCCGCCGCCGACGCAGGCGATCGCCACGTCGGGCCGGCCGCCGGCCGCGCGCTCGAACTGGGTCCTGGCCTCCCGCCCGATCACGCTCTGCAGGGTGCGGACGAGCCACGGGTAAGGGTGCGGGCCCACGGCCGAGCCGAGCAGGTAATAGGTGCGGCGGGGGTCGGCCACCCAGTCGCGCAGGGCCTCGTCGATCGCGGCGCGCAGCGTGCGGTCGCCGGTGTCCACCTCCCGGACTTCGGCGCCGAGGCGGCGCATGCGGAGCACGTTCGGCGCCTGCCGGCGCACGTCGAGGCTCCCCATGTAGACCGTGCAGGGCAGGCCGGCCCGGGCGCACGCCGCCGCGGTGGCCACGCCGTGCTGGCCGGCCCCGGTCTCCGCGACGATGCGCTCCGCGCCCATCTCGCGGGCGAGCAGCGCCTGGCCGATCGCGGCGTTGATCTTGTGGGCACCCGTGTGCGCGAGATCCTCGCGCTTGAGCCATATCTCGCCCCCCCAGCGCTCTTCGAGGCCCCGGGCCCTGGTGAGCGGGGTGGGCCGTCCGACCCAGTCTCGGAGCTCTTCGTCCAGCCGGTCCCGGAAGGTGTCGTCGGCGAGCGCGGCCCGGGCGGCTTCCTCCAGCCGCGAGATCGCGCCCACCAGCGTTTCCGGCACGAACCGCCCGCCGAACGGGCCGTACCGTCCGTGCTCGTCGGGCAGTCGGCCTTCGATGAGCGCCTCGAGGGGCGGGAGCTCCGTCGCCGTCGCCGTCATGCGTCCTCCGGGTTGAAATCTCGTGCGGCCGCCACGAAGGCGGCGATTCGTCCCGCCGACTTGATGCCGGGTGCGTCTTCGACGCCGCTGCTCACGTCGACTCCCGCGGGCCGGACGAGGCGAAGCGCGGCGCCCAGGTTGTCCGGATCGAGTCCGCCCGCGAGGAGGAGCGGCCGCCGGGCGGCCAGGCCGGCGGCCCGCGTCCAATCGGGCCGCCGGCCGCGGCCCCCGTGTCCGGCCGCTTCCAGCAGCACCGGCCGGTCCGGCGCCAGGACGGCGAGCTGCGCCTCCAGCGTTCCGTCGTCGTGCACGACCGGCAGCAGGCGGTCGGCGAACGGCGCGCGCAGCAGCGCCGGCGTCGCCTCCACCTGAATGCGGTCGGCCGGAAACTCGTCCAGCGCCCGCGCGATCTCGTCCGGCCCGGCGAGACGGAATACCGCGACCCGCTCCACCTCGCCGTGGAGGTCCCCGGCGATTCGCCGCGCCTCGGCGGGCGCCACCCGTCGGGGAGACGGGGCGAACACGAAGCCCACGGCGTCGGCGCCGGCCTCGGCCGCGGCTCGCGCCGACGCAGCGTCGCGCACGCCGCAGATCTTCACCGTGAGGCGAGGCGTCTCCTTCGCTCTCATGCGGCCTCCCGCCGCGCGCGGCGTCCCGCGGCCACCAGCTCCGCCAGGCGGCCGGCCGGATCGGCGCACGCCGCGAGGGCCCGTCCGACGAGCGCGAAGCGGTAGCCGAGCCGTGACGCCGCGGCCACGTCGGCCGGATCGCGCAGGCCGCTCTCGGCCACCGCGGAGATCCCCGGCGGCAGCCTGGCCGCGGCGCGCGCGAGGCGTCCCGGGTCGACGTCCAGGGTCCGCAGGTCGCGCACGTTGACGCCGAGCAGGGCCGTGACGCCCCGCGCGGCCGCGGCGGTCGCCACCGCGGCGGCCGTCTCCAGCTCCGCGTCGCCGAACGCCTCGACCAGGAGCCACAGACCGGTCTCCGCCGCCGCATCCAGGCAGCGGGCGGCGCGATCGGCGTCGAGAAGCTCGGCGATCAGCAACACGCCGCCGGCCCCCGCGGCGCGCGCCTCGAACAGCTGGTAGGGATCCACGACGAAGTCCTTGCGCATCGTCGGGATCGGCCGGTCGGAGGACGCGAGGCGGCGGCTGGCTCGCGCCAGGTCGTCGAGCCCTCCCCCGAACGCCACGGGTTCGGTGAGCACCGATACGGCCACCGCGCCGCCCCGGGCGTACGCGTCGGCCAGCCGTTCCGGGAGATCGGGGGCGTCGCCGCCGGCGGAACCGCCGCCCGGTCCGTCGCCGGGAGCGTGGCGCTTGATCTCCGCGATCACGTCGAATCCCTCCGCGGCGGGTGCGAGAGGCGGGGGCGGGGGAGCGTCGGCCGCCCGGGCCCGCAGCTCCGCCGGCGCTTCGCGACGTGCGGCCGAGCGCACCCGGCGCAGGGAGGCGATCTCCATTCCGCGGAGGAAATCAGCCACGGGTGCCCGTCCTCGCGGCCGACGTCGTGTCGGCCCCGAACCGGGACAGCCGGTCGAGCAGCCGGCCCGCGTCGCCCGCGTCGATCGCGCCCCGCGCGATCTCGAGCCCCTCGGCCAGGTCCCGGGCGCGGCCCGTCACCTCGAGGGCGAGCGCCGCGCCGAGGGTCAGGGCGTCCCGGTGCGGGCCGTCCTCGCCGGACAGGGCCGCGCGCAGGGCGCGTGCGTTGAACGCCGCGTCCCCGCCAAGCAGGGCCTTCGGGACACACCTGGGCAGGCCGAGCTCCGCCGGATCGCGCCGCCGGGCGCGGACGTCGCCGGGCCGCACGTCGTAGAGGAGGAACGGGCCGCAGGGCGTCGGTTCGTCCCAACCCGGGGCGCCGTGCACGACGAAGGCCCGCTCGATCGGCAGGCCGGCCAGACAGCGGGCGATCTGCTCGGCGACCGCCTCGGACCAGGCGCCGATTACGTGGAAGGGTGGGGCGGCCGGGTTGGTGAGCGGGCCGAGGAGGTTGAACACGGTTCGCACGCCGAGGGCCCGCCGGATGCCGGCGACGTGCTTCATCGCCGGGTGGAAGCGCGGTGCGAACAGGAAGGTGAACCCGGTCGCCTCGAGGCAGCGACCCGCGGCCTCGGGCTCGAGTGGCATGGGGAGTCCGAGCTCGGCCAGCACGTCGGCGCTTCCCGAACGGCTCGTGATCGATCCGTTGCCGTGCTTGACGACCGGCAGCCCCGTCGCCGCGGCGAGCAGGGCCGAACCGGTCGACAGGTTGAGGCTGCCGGAGCCGTCTCCTCCGGTGCCGACGACGTCCACCGCTTGCCGGGTCAGCGCCTCGGGGAGCTCCGGCCGGACGGCCAGGGCCCGCATGCCGCGGGCGAAGCCGCGCACTTCCTCGGGCGTCTCGCCCTTCAGGCGCAGGGCGACCAGCACCGCGCCGGCCACGGCCGGATCGACGTTGCCGCTCGCCAGTCCCCGCAGGACGCTCTCCGCCTCGGTTTCGGACAGGTGTCCGCCCCCGAGGATCCGCCGGATCTCGCGGGTCATGCCGCCGCCCTCCGCCGCCCGCCGAGATCCAGGAAATTGCGCAGCAGGCGCTCTCCCTCGGGGGTCAGCACGCTCTCCGGGTGGAACTGCACGCTTTCGAGTCCGAACTCGCGGTGCCGCAGGCCCATGATCTCGCCGTCCGAGGTGTAGGCGCTGATCGCCAGCTCGGCGGGCAGCGAGTCCTCGACCACGGCGAGGGAGTGGTAGCGTCCGGCCGGAAACGGGTTCGGCAGCCCCTCGTACACGCCGCGGCCGTCGTGGTAGACCCGCGAAGCCTTCCCGTGCACGAGGGAGGTGGCCGGGCCGACCCGGGCTCCGAACGCGGCCGCGAGCGCCTGGTGCCCCAGGCATACGCCCAGGACGGGTATCCGTCCGGCGGCCGCGGCGATCAGCGGCACCGACACCCCCGCGTCCTCGGGCCGGCCGGGGCCGGGGGAGACGACGATGTGAGTGGGACGCCCGGCGAGCAGCGCGTCCACGCCGGCGGCGTCGTTGCGAACCACGGTCACGTCGGCGTCGAGGCAGGCCATCGCCTGCACGAGGTTGTACGTGAACGAGTCGTAGTTGTCGATCAACAGGACGTGTCTCACAGGCCCTCCCGGGCGAGCTCGAGCGCGGAAGCCAGCGCCGCGCCCTTGGCGTGGATCTCTTCGTATTCGCGGTGGGGGATGCTGTCGGCGACGATTCCGGCCCCTGCCTGGTATGTGCACTCGCCGGGGCGGAACACGAGCGTGCGGATCGTGATCGCCTGGTCCATCCGCCCGCCCGCCCCGAAGTAGCCGACGGTGCCGGCGTAGAGTCCGCGGGGCGTGGGCTCGAGCTCGTCGATGATCTCCATGGCTCGGATCTTCGGGGCGCCGACGACCGTGCCGGCCGGGAAGGCGGCGGCGAACAGGTCGAACATGTCACGGTCCTCGGCCAGCACGCCCTCGGTGCCGCTCACCATGTGCATGACGTGGCTGTAGCGTTCGATCACCCGGTAGGGCTTCACCTCGATCGAGCCCGGCACGGCCACGCGGCCCAGGTCGTTGCGCGCGAGGTCGACCAGCATCACGTGCTCGGCGTTCTCCTTCGGATCGGCGAGGAGCTCGGCCTCGAGCTCGGCGTCGCGGGCCTCCGAGCCGCCCCGCGGCCGCGTGCCGGCGATCGGGCGGAGCGACGCGGCCCGGCCTTCGAGCCGCACGAGCGCCTCCGGCGAGGACCCGACCACGCAGGTGTCGTCGAATTCGAAGAAGTACATGTAGGGCGAGGGGTTCAGCAGGCGCAGCGCCCGGTAGGCTTCGAACGGGTCCAGGTCCGTCCGTCCGGCGAACCGCACCGACAGCACGAGCTGGAACACGTCCCCCGCGGCGATGTGCGACTTGATGCGCCGGACACGCTCGTCGAAAGCGGCCTGGTCGAGCGCCGGTTGCGGAACCTGGTGAAGGGGCGAGCCCGCAGGCGGGTCCCGCCGTGACGTGACGGGGCCGCGGAGCGCTCGCACGACGTCGCGCCGCAGCGCGGCCCGCTCGTCGCCGGGCCCGTCGTGCAGCAGGGCGGCGCGGCGGGTGAGGTGGTCGAAGGCGAGGATCGAGCGGGGGGCGAACCACGCCCCGTCCGGCCCGTTCGGCGATCGTCCGGCGGGGCGGGGGAGCCGCTCGAGGCGGCGGACCAAGTCGTACCCGGCCACCCCGACCAGGCCGCCTGCGAAGGGCAGCCCGACTTCGCTCGGGGCGGGAGTCGGGGCCGCGTCGCGGGCCGCGCGGAGGGCGTCGAGCAGGGCCGACCGGTCGGGGCCCGCCGCGATCCGCTCTTCGCCGATCTGCAGGTGGCCGTCGACCAGGCGCACGTCCAGCCCGTCGCCGAACCCGATGAACGAGTAGCGGCCGAGCCGCTCGCCGCCCTCCACGCTCTCCAGCAGGAAGCGCGGTCCGAACGGGGACAGTTTCAGATAGGCGGAAACCGGGGTGTCGAGATCCGCCACGATGTCGAAAACAGGATGCAACGTTCCGCGCCTTTCGTGGACATCCGGACGCGGAAGGGGGGAAAGAAAAAACCCCGCTTCCGGTGTCCGGAAGTGGGGTCGTCTTCGCTTCTGTCAGGGCCTGGTCAGCCGGACGCCACCTCCGCACGCACGTGTCCGGGCCACCACCAGCTGGCGGAGGTACGAATCGCGGCGTCGAAGTTCGTCCGGTCGATCATGGGCCGATGAATACGCCGTCGGGCGGGAGTCGTCAAGTTCAGGGTCGCCCCGCGTCGTGCAGCAACCACGCCGGGGGCACCGGACCGTCGTGTCCGTCGGGTCCGCGCACGCCGAGCTCCAGGGTCCGGCCGCCCGCGGACTGGAAGTAGCGGAGCTGAAAGGCGTGCCGTCCCGCGGACAGCGCGATCGCCCCGGTCCGTTCGGTCGCTCCGTGATAGCCGTCGTGGTCGACCACGAGCCGGCCGTCGATGTCGAGCGTGCTGCCGTCGTCGGAACGCAGCGCGAACCGGTACACGCCGGTGACCGGGACGTCGATCCAGCCGGCGAAGGACAGTCCGAAATACTCGTCCCGGGCGAAGCCCGGAATCCCGACGTTCGCTCGGACCACGCGCCGGCTCGGCTCGGCACCGTTGAGATCGGCGACCTCGGCGGCGGACGTTTCGAAGTAAGCGAGCTCGAGGCCCGCGTCGGCGGCGGCGGGACCCGGCACGGCCGGCAACGGCTCGACGCGACGCACGACGGCGCGCCGTAGCGGACTCGCACGGCCTCCCGGAGAAAATCGCCGGGCGCTCACCACCGTTCCGGCACGCGTCGCTTCGACCCGCAACGGACCTTCGTAGACCGGGCCGTCGGGGCCCGGATCGGACCCGTCGAGGGTATACCGAATCGTGCCGAAGGGTAGCCCGCCCAGCCGGATCGTCACGGCGTCCTCCAGGGTCGGGACGTCCTCGTCGAGGCCCGTGGGAGGCGGCACCCGGTAGCCGATCCCCCGGTCGTCGAGCGCTTCGAGGCGTGCCGGCAGCCGGCGGAGAAACGACGTGCTGTCGCGGAGCGCCCGTGGCGTCCAGGCGACCTCGGAGAGCGCCAGCAACCGGGGGAACACCATGTATTCGACCTGGGCCTCGTCCGGCATGTACTCCGTCCACACGTTGGCCTGCGGCCCCAGGACGTGCCGTGCGGCGTCGCCGGTCAGCCCGTCGGGCACCGGCTCGAAGGCGTATACCTGCATGAGCGGCGTGAAACCGCCGATCGCGAGCGGCTCGCGGGCGGGGTCTCCCTGGTAGTGGTCGAGGTAGAGATTCGCGTTGGGAGCCACGATGACGTCGTGCCCGGCGCGGGCGGCCGCGACGGTGGCGTCGGCGCCGCGCCACGACATGATCGCGGCGCGCGCGGGGACGCCGCCCTCGAGGATCTCGTCCCACCCGATCATCGTCCGGCCGTGTTCGTTCACGTACCGTTCGATTCTCGTCATGAACCAGCCCTGCAGCGCCTCCTCGTCGGCCAGGCCTTCGCGGCGCATCACCGACTGCGCCACCTCGCTTTCCTTCCAGCGCGTCTTCGGGACTTCGTCGCCGCCGACGTGGACGTAAGGACCGGGGAACAGCGCCATGACTTCGTCGAGCACCGTCTCGAGGAAGCGGAACGTCGCCTCCGTCGGGCAGAAGATGTCCTCGAACACGCCCCACGTCGTTCCCACTTCGATCGGCCCGCCGGTGCACGAGAACTCCGGGTAGGCGGCGAGCGCCGCGGTGGCGTGCCCGGGCATCTCGATCTCGGGAATGATCGTGATGTATCGTTCCGACGCGTATCGGACGATTTCGCGGATCTCGGCCTTCGTGTAGTAGCCGCCGTACGGTTGCCCGTCGCCCACGTAGGGATCGAGCTGCCGGCCGACGACGGTCTCCGAGCGCCGGCCGCCCACCTCCGTCAGCCGGGGGTATGCGTCGATCGGGATGCGCCAGCCCTGATCGTCCGTCAGGTGCCAGTGGAAGGCGTTCAGCTTCAGCCGCGCCATCTCGTCGATCAGCCGCTCGATCTCCTCGGGCGGCATCATGTGGCGGACCACGTCCAGGTGCATGCCCCGATAGCCGAACTGCGGGGCGTCCTCGATCGCGAGGTCGGGCAGCGGGCCGGCCGACGCGAGCTGCCGCAGGGTCTGGATCCCGTAGAACACGCCCGCGTGCGTCGACGCCGAGATCTCGACCGCGGAATCCGAAACGGTCAGCCGATAGCTCTCGTCACGGTGAGGGAAGGGACGTGCCGCGCCGGACGTGTCGGGCCGCAGCCTGAGGCGCAGCTTGCGGCCGCCGACGTCCCCCGCGAGCCCAACGAGCCGCTGCAGCTCGCCGTCGCCCGGATCGGACGGCGGAAGCGTCGACGCGCCTCCGGTGGCCGGGCCGGTCACCGCGGCGGACGTGCCGAGCGTGAGTTCCGCGGGCCACGGCACGAGCGGCAGTCCGCGAGGGGCCCGTTCCACGCGCGTGGCCCGCCCGCCGGAACAGGCGGAGAGGGCGAGGAGGACCGCGCAGGCGATGACGGCGTCGCGCCACGGAGAATGCGTCTGCTTCGGTGTCGACATGTGCGAGATGCTAGCGGTCGGAGACGGCCGCCGACAGGCGATCCGGAGCCGGCATTCGCTTGCCGCGCCGGAGCGGTTCGCGATACTCTCACTCCATCGCTCGGACGGGAGACGGAGCCGGTGCGGTGGGGCGAGCGTCAGATCTGCCAGGACACTTCCCGACAGACACTTCGGATCCGCCGGAACGGAGCCGGGTATCCCGTCCCTCGTTGCGATCGAATATGCGCTTCACCGCGCCGGCCCGGCCGGCGACATCTTTTTGGCAGGAGGCTAGACGTGATGCATCGAATCGTGTCCGCGCTTGGGGGCGCTTTCCTGGTTCTCGCCGTTTCGGCGAGCGCCGGTGCGCAGAGCATGCCCGACCGGTCCGCCAGGCCGCAGGTCCAGCAGGGCTTCGGCAGCACCGTGGCCGTGGCCGAGGGACGGGTCATCGTGGGTGAGCCCGCGAATCAGACGACGCCGGGCTACGTCTACACGTACGAGAAGGACGGGTCCGGCGCCTGGCAGCGCACGTCGCGGCTCGAGGGACCGGCCGCGGCCGAGGGTGACCAGTTCGGTCGCGTGCTCGCCGTCGACGGCGACGTCATGGCGACCGCCGCGACGACCGGAGACGCGCAGGCCACCGTCTACGTCTACACGCGCGACGGGTCCGAGTGGAAGCTCCAGCAGAGCATCGAAGCGCCGGCCGACGCGTCTGCCGCCGAGTTCGGCCGCGCCGTCGCTCTCTCGGGCGACAACCTCCTCGTCGGCGCCTGGGCCGCCGCCGACTCCGCCGGAGCCGTGTACGCCTACCGCCGCAGCGGCAGCGGGGAGTTCGCCAGCGTCGGCACCCTGACCGCCGCCGACAGCGCCGCGGGCCAGGCCCGGTTCGGATCGAGCATGACCGTCGCCGGCGACGTGGCGCTCATCGGCGCTCCGTGGGCCGACGGCCAGACCGGCGCCGTCTACCTCTTCCGGGCCGGCGACGCGGGCTGGAAGAAGGAAGCCAAGCTCGAGTCGCGCGAAGTGGAGCAGGGGGATCGCTTCGGTTCCAGCCTGCTGCTGTCCGACGGCACGGCGTTCGTCGGCACCGAGCGGGTCAACCGCTTCGTCGGCGCCGTGTTCGCCTTCGAGCAGGACGAGGACTCGGGCGATTGGGACGAGTCGTACACGCTGCAGCCGTTCGATGCGGTGCAGCAGACGCGCTTCGGCATGAACATGGCCGCCGTGGACGGCGAGCTGTGGATCGGGGCGATGGGCGTCAACAGCTTCGCCGGGGCCGTGTACCGGTTCGAGCGCGGCGAGGACGGCGGCTGGCAGGCCGCGGAGAAGCTGACGGCCGACGATCTCGCGTCGAGCGACGTGTTCGGCATTCGGTTCGACGCGGAGGGCGACCTCGCGGCGATTGCCGCGCCGAACTCCGACTTCGGGCTCGGCTCGGTGTACGTCTTCGAGCGTAACGCCGACGGCGACTGGACGACCGACCAGGAGCTCTACACGCAGCCCTCCGAGATGGCGGCCGTCACCGGCAACCAGGTCCAGTGCACCAGCGGTGAAGCGGCCGGCTTCCAGTGCGAGGGCATGGACCTCGAGGCGTTCATCCCCGTCGACCAGCTCGGCGGCGGACGGGGCGTCAACCTCAACGACATCTGGGGCTGGACGGATCCGGAGACGGGTCACGAATGGGCGCTGGTGGGCCGCATGGACGGTACCACGTTCGTCGACGTGACCAACCCGCAGAACCCGGTCATCGTGGCCAACCTCCCGATGACGAAGGGCGCCCGCGCCAACGCGTGGCGGGACATCAAGACGTACAAGAACCACGCGTACATCGTGGCCGACGGCGCGGGTCCCCACGGGATGCAGATCTACGATCTGACGCAGCTGCGCGACCTGGCGCCGGGGCCCGACGGTCCGGTGACCGTCGAGGAGACGGCCCATTACGACAACGTCGCGAGCGTTCACAACATCGTGATCAACCCGGAGACCGGGTACGCATATGCCGTCGGCGCGGGCCAGGGCGGAGAGACCTGCGGTGGCGGTCTGCACATGATCGACATCCGCGATCCGGAGAACCCGCAGTTCGCGGGCTGCTTCTCCGACACGTCCACGGGTCGCCAGAAGACCGGATACACGCATGACGCGCAGTGCGTCGTGTACAACGGTCCCGACCAGGACTACCAGGGCCACGAGATCTGCCTGGGCTCCAACGAGACCGCGCTGTCGATCGCCGACGTGACCGACAAGAGCAATCCGGTCGCGATTTCGATGGCGACGTATCCGAATGTGGGCTACACCCATCAGGGCTGGTTCGACGAGGATCAGCGGTACTTCTATCTCGACGACGAGCTCGACGAGATGCAGGGCCTGGTGGACCACACCCGCACGCTGGTGTGGGACCTGACGGATCTCGACGAGCCCGTTCTCGTCAAGGAGCACATGGGGACGCAGTCGACGATCGACCACAACCTGTACGTGAAGGGCAACTTCATGTACCAGTCGAACTACACGTCCGGTCTGCGGGTCCTCGACATCACCGACCGCGAGAATCCGGAAGAGACCGCCTACTTCGACACCACGCCCTACGACGACAACGAGGCGCAGTTCGCCGGGTCGTGGAGCAACTATCCGTATTTCGAGAGCGGCACGATCGTCGTGACGAGCATCTCCGACGGCCTGTTCGTGCTCAAGAAGCAGGAAGGACGTCCGGTTTCATGAAGATCAGAGCCGTACGGCTGGTCGCCATCCTCGCCGCCGGGTTGATCCCGGCGGCGGGATGCGCGTCCGCCGGCAACGCCGCGCCCGTCGGGCAGGCCGCCACGCGGACCGCCGACCAGGCGCAGCACCAGTACCTGTACGTGACGAACCAGAGCTCGGCCACCGTTACGGTGATCGACATGGAGACCGACGAGGTGGTCGACACGGTGGACCTCCAGGCGCTCGGCTTCAGCGCCAACTGCAAGCCGCACGACATCGCGGTCGAGCCCGACGGCAGCTTCTGGTACGTGTCGCTGATCGCCGACGGGTTCGTGCTGAAGTTCGATCGGGACAACGAGCTGGTCGGCCGGGCTCCGTTCGAGACGCCGGGCCTGCTGCAGCTCGATCCGAGCAGCGACCTGCTCTACGTGGGGCGGTCGATGGCCGCGGTGAACCCGCCGCAGCGCATCGGCGTCATCGAGCGTCCGACCATGGACATCGACGAGGTCGACGTCTTCGTGGCGCGGCCGCACGCGCTCGCCGTGTCGCACGACGGCAAGTACGTCTACACGGCGAGCCTCGCGACGAACGACATGGTCGTCTACCGGCCGGAAACGGGTGAGAGCGAGGTCATTCACGTGCCGGGCACTGACGAGCATCCGCACACGTTCGTCGACTTCGAAGTATCGCCGGACGGGAGGAGCCTGATCGCCACCACCGAGATGACGAGCAAGCTGCTCGTGATGGACGAGACGAAGCCGGCGACGATCCCGATCGTGCACACGACCGACGTACCCCAATCTCCCTGGCACCCGGCGTTCTCGCCGGACGGCAGCCGCCTGTATTTCGGAAATCTCCGTGCGAACGCCGTGACGTTCATCGACACCTCGGACTGGTCGATCGCCCGGGTCGTGGAGGACCCGCGATTCGCGCAGCCGCACGGCATCGCCGTGTCCGCCGACGGCAAGAAGCTCTACGTCGGCAATCGCAACACGTCGGCCAAGGACGAGGACGGTAACGCCGTGGACGGCTTCGTGGCCGTGATCGACACGAGCACCGGGAACGTCATCAAGCTCATCGAGGCCGATCACTACCCGGCCGGAATGGGCACGAACACGCGCGTCGACTGAGCGGCCGCCACAGACCGGGAGAATCACCTTGAAGTTCGCACGAACGGGGGTCGCCCTGCTGACGTCCGCCGTCATGGCGGCCTGCGCCTCGGCGTCCGGCGGTTCGCCGGCGGGCGGGGCGTCGCCGGACGGAACGCGCTCCGGCGGGACCGAGGCGACCGGCCCCTTTCCCGCCTATCGCATGAGCGTGACGGGGATCGCCGTGGCCGACAGCGCCGGGGTCGACTACCCGTATCCCTGGCTCGGAGGTTTCAACCTCCCGCGGCCCCAGGTCATCGACATCGATGGCGACGGGGACCTCGACCTGTTCGTCCAGGAGGCGTCGGGCCGGGTCATGTTCTTCGAGAACACGGGCTCGGCGACGCAGCCGGAGTTCACGTGGCGGACCGCCGCCTACCAGGGCATCGACGCCGGCGAGTGGTACCGGTTCGCGAAGATGGACGACGACGCCGACGTGGACCTGCTCACCGAGCGGGTGTTCAGCTACGTCAGCTACTGGCGGAACGACGGCACCGTGCGGTCTCCGGACTTCGTGCTCGCGGCCGACTCCCTCCGCGACGCCAACGGCGAGCCGATCTTCTCGGACCGGCAGAACATCCCGAACATCGCCGACATCGACTGTGACGGGGATCTCGACCTGCTGATCGGCCGGCTCACCGGTTCGATCACGCACTACGAGGAGGTCGGCCGGGACGAGAACGACCTGCCGCGCTTCCGCCACGTGACGGATAATTTCCAGAACATCTCGATCATCGCGAACTTCGGCCCGGGCGCCGCTCCGAACGTGCCCGGTGGGGCGGGGGCCGTGAATCCGAGCGGGAGCAGCAAGCACGGCGCGAACACGCTGGCCCTGGCCGATTTCGACGGCGACGGCGACCTCGACCTGTTCTGGGGCGACTATTTCGAGGCCGGACTGCTCTACATTCCCAACGAGGGGACGTGCCAGCGCCCCGACCTCGACTCGGAGCCGGTGCAGTTCCCGCCGAACGCGCCGATCGAAACCTCGGGCTACAACGCTCCCACCCTGGGCGACCTCGACGGCGACGGCGACCTCGACATGCTGGTCGGGGTGCTGGGCGGGGCGTTCAACCCGAACCGCACGATGATCGACAACTTCCTGTTCCTCGAGCAGACGGGGCCCAACACGTTCGAGCAGCGGACCAGCCGGTTCCTCCCGAACCTCGACGTAGGCAGCGAGAGCGTCCCGACCTTCGTGGACTGGGACGGGGACGGGGACCAGGACCTGCTCGTGTCGAACAAGCTGGAGCAGGACGGCTCCCCCACGTCGCGGATCTACCGGTTCGAGAACGTCGGCGATCGGAGCGCGCCGCGCTTCGCGCTTCGTGGCGTCCTGCCGATCGAGGGAGACTATCACTACGCCCCGGCGTTCGGCGACCTCGACGGGGACGGCACGCTCGAGATCGTGCTCGGGACGTGGCGCTCCGACCTGCGCCTCTATCACCGCGAGGGCGACGCCCTCGTCCGTGACACGACGTTCGACGTCAAGCTGACTCGCGGCACGAACGCCGCGCCCGCCCTGGCCGACATCGACGCCGACGGGGACCTCGACCTGTTCGTCGGTGAGGCGTCGGGCGAGCTGAACTTCTATCGGAACGTCGGCACGCCGCAGAAGGCCGTGTTCGAGCTCGAGTCGGACAATTTCGGAGAGTTCGACCCCGGCCGGCGGAGCTTCCCGCGGCTCGTCGACTTCGACGGTGACGGAGACCTGGACCTGTTCCTCGGAACCGAGACCGACGGCATCGTCATGTACCGGAACGAAGGGACGCCCCGAGCGTTCGCTTTCGAGCGGGTGGGTGCCATGCCGCTGCCGGCGCCGGCGTTCGCGGTCCCCGCCTTCGTCGACATCGACGGCGACGGGGACCTGGAGCTGTTCGTCGGAGGGAATTCGGGGGGCGTCCTCTACTTCGAGACCCCGTAGAGAGCGACCCCGCGAAGCACTCCCGGGCCCGGCCCGGCCCGGCCTCAGTCCATTCGGACGATCAGCGCCACGGTGAACTGCGTGTCGAGCTTGTCGAGCGGCACGGACACCGTTCCGGTCGCCGGCCCGCCCGGGGCGGAGAGGAGGGTGACCTCCTCGAGAGCCGGCTGGTTGTCGAACAGCAGCTTCACGCCCGTCTTGAGCGCCAGGGCATCGCTGATGTCCACGGCGACCGCGTTGTCGAAGTCGGCCCGCAGGTCCTCGGTGTCGGAGAGGTTCTCGTCGACGACGAGGGCGCTGGTGAACTTCGTGGTCTGCGTGAGCGCGTGCGACAGGTCCCACGTGAACCGCAGTCCGGCGAACGAATCGGTTTCACCCACCACCGGCCGCTCGCTCGTCACCGTGGCGCCGAGATCGGCCTGGAAGGCGGTCCGATCCGTCTCGATCAGCTTCCAGCCCAGTCCCGCCGCACCCGTCCAGCGATCGTCGATCCCGGCGAACCGGTTCCGCACCCAGCCGCCCGAGCCGTACAGGTAGCTCCGGGCCGTCAGATCACGGTCGTAGCGGAGACTGGCGAAGTAATTCTCGGCCTTCGTCTCGGTGTCCGTGGTCTCGACCACCTCGAAGTCCGTCGGCGAGCCGATCGCGGTGCGGTCCGTCGTGCCGGATTCGACCCGCAGGCCCCCGACGTCGAGGGCCAGCCGCGCGGCGGGGAAGAGCCTCTCGAGCTTGTTCTTCACGCCGAACGTGTTGGACTGCGTGTTGCCGGCCGTGAGGACCAGGGAGAATTCCGCCTGGTCGTACCAGCCGGGCGTACGCTCCTCCTGGGCGAGCAGGTTGGAGCGCGGCGCGGCGAGCGCCACGAGCGCGAGCAGCGTCGCAAGCGTAAGGGTGCGTCGGGCCGTGATATGCATCAGCGTACCTTCCGGAATTCGGGGCTGGAATTTTCGCCCCGCTAAGCAACGCCCGGAAGGCGGAGATCGCAAGGGCGGGGCGGCGGGATCGGGGCCCGCGCTCCGCCTCGCGACAGGTCAGGGGGCGCCCACGTCGTCGATCTCGAGAGCGTCCGGATCCCCGGTGTAGTTGACGACGAAGCGCTGCCGCACCGTCGACTCGAGGCCCTCGGCGGCTCGCACCGACACGGTGAGCCGATAGCGCCCGGGGGGATACTCCAGCATCATGCCCGAGCTGATCTGCAGGGGCGTGACGAGGCGCATCTTCTTCTGGTTCAGGTACGTGAGTACGAGCGGAAGCTCACAGCTCGTCTCTCCCGCGGCGACGTTGAGGCGGCCCGTCGATCCCACGCCGGACCACGGCAGCTGCAGTACGAAGGGGAAGCCCGGGTGCCGGTGCCAGAGGGCGCCGTCGAAGTATTCGAGTCGCTCGATCATCGCCTCGCAGCCGCGGGCGGTCTCGAGCCCCGTGTTGATCAGCCGGAGCATGTAGACGAGGACGGGGACGTTGCCGAACCGAACGCGCTGTGGTGCGGCGCCGGGGTCGACGCGCAAACGCAGCTTGGGCATGCGGCGCATCTTCATGACGCGCCGCGCCTGCAGTCCGGCCGCCCCGGAGGCGGCGATCATCACGGCGAGATCCGTCATAGCGAGATCCTCAATCGTCGGTATTCGTCGCGGGAGACCGTGCACCGGGCCTCCATCGGTCCCGTCCCTTCGGACGGCACGCCGACAAATTGCAAGAAGCTTGCCGTTGCGTGAACGCCACACACGGCCTGCGACCTGGACCGATGTAAACTAAGGGGAAAACGTGTCTAACTTGCTGTTGGATAGTGAGATGCATGGAATGCTCCAGCGGGCCGGGGTGCGCGGAGGTGCGGCTGGCACGTGACTTGGGCGGGGGCCGGCAGGACGCCATGCCAGCGCACAAAGTTCAGCAGCCGGAGTCGCCGTCCGTGTCGGGCGGCCCGTCGGGAGCCCCCCGCTCGAAGCCCGGGCAGCGCAGGACGGGAAGCTGCGGATAACGGCGCAGATCATCGCGCCACGCCGCGGCACGGCAGAGCCAGAACCGCGTTCCGCGGTCGCTGGTGACCACCCGCGCCCACCGGCAGTTCGCGCACAGGCCGGGGTCGATCAAGGGACGGGCACGGCGAATGAAGGCATGGGTCGATGTGACGCCCGTCGCAGGCCAGCGTCAAGGCCGGCGGCTCTATCGGGCGTCCCCGGGGACCGCGACCTTGGTGCGGTGACCACGAATCCGACGCTTCGACCTGCCGACGACACGTCGCGGGCGCGCATGGCCCGGCTCACGGCCGCCTATGGCGCGGCCGCCCTCGTGCTGGTCGGCATCTCGCGCTGGCTGGCGGGAGGCGGTCGACTGTCCGCCTCGTCGCTCACGTCGATCGCGTTCGTCGTCGTGGCGGCGTACCCGCTCGTGCTGGCCTTCGCCTGGTGGAGGACGACACGGGCCCCGGCGGCAAAGGCGGCGGCGGACACGAGGACCGAGCGCCGTCTGTCGGCGAGGGGGGTGGGCCTGGTCGCGGCCGGGGTGGGGGCCCTGGTCGCCGCCGCCTGGGTCGGGATGCGGCCGCTCCCCGAGGCGACGAAGTCCGACCCGGGCGCGGCCCCGCCCGCGCCCCTCGTTGCCGTGCTGCCCCTGCTCGACCTCGACCGCCGCGGCGATCGCACGCTGGCCGACGGGGTCACGGAGTTGTTCGTCGACGGGCTCGCGGCGGTGGACGGGCTCGAAGTGCGCGGTCGCGTCTCGGCGGAGTCGTTCATCGACGTGAACCGCGACGCCGCCGACATCGGCGCCGTCCTCGGCGCCGCGGTGGTCCTCGACGGCACGATCCGACGCGCGCCGGGGGATCTGCGGCTGGTCGTGCGGCTCGTCGACGTAGCCTCCGGCGAGTCGCTGTGGACGGTGTCGGCCGACACGACGGAAGCGGGGCTGTTCGTAATCCGCGATCGGGTCGTTCGTGGCGTCGCCGGAGCGCTCGGGCTCGGGGTCGGCGATCGGGTCCTGCGGCGACTGGAGCGCCGACGCACGAACCCTGCCGCCCTCGATCTATGGATGCTCGGTCGCTTCCGCTGGGCGGCGGGCGCACGCGGCGACCTCGCGGAGGCGGCCTCGTTCTACCATCAGGCGATCGGCGCGGATTCCGGTTACGCGGCGGCCTGGACGGCGCTCGCCGACGCCTACGCCACGCTTCCCCGGTTCACGCGTTACCCGCCCGCCGGAGCCCGCGAGTACGGCGCGGCGGCCGCACGCACGGCCCTGCAGCTCGATGCGGAGGGGGCGGGCGCCCACACGGCGCTGGGCGAGATTCTGTTCGTGTACGAACACGACTGGGCGGGGGGGCGCTCTCACCTCGAACGGGCGGCCGAGCTCGATCCGGGGGATGCGGCGCCGCGCGACCGTCTGTGCGAACTGGATTTGGCGCTCGCCCACCTCGAAGCGGCGCGTGCCGAGTGCGCCGAAGCGCGGCGGCGCGATCCGCTCGCCTACCGGCCCGCCTGGCTCGCCGCCGGTCTCGCGCGCGCCTCGGGAGACCTGCCCGCATCCCTTCGAAGCCTGGACAGTCTCGCGGCAGCGTACCCGGACTTCGAACCGCTGGCGGGGGAGCGCGCGATCACCCGCCTGCTGGTCGTGCGATCCAACCCGGAGCCCGAATCGAGTCGGGCGGCCGTCGAAGCCGACCTGGCGGGGTGGTTCGAGCTTCTCGCCGATCCCCCGGTGGCGGACTCGCTGGCCTCCACCCTCGCGACCGCGGCGGTCGGGACGGGTTCGGCGGGCTCGGCGCGAAGGGCGCTCGAGGAAGTCGCGGCGAACCTGGCCCCGGCTCCGGCGCAGCTGGTGGCGCTGTACGCCCGGTTCGGACAGCTCGATCGGGCGGCCGAACTGGCGCTGCAGGCGCTGGCGGATCGCCGGCCGGGAGCCCTGGGGTTCGGCGTTCAGCCGGAGTATGCGAGCCTCAGGGCCCGCGCCGACGTGGCGCAGGCGCTCGCCGCCGCAGGACTTCCCGCGAGCTGACGCGGCTCAGTTCAACCGACGCGGCTCCACGTCGGGTTGTCCGAGGCGGGCTCCCAGGGCACGCAGCAACCGCTCCATCGTGGCGGTCTGGCTACGGAAGGTGGTGAGGCCGCGGATCACGAGGTTGTCGATGCGGGCTTCTTCGGTGAGGGTCACGCGCGACCCCGAGCCGGCGGGCTCTACGGCGTACGTCCAGCGCCCGATGAACATCCCCGCGTCGGCCAGCGTCGTGAAGCGCCTCGGCGGCTCACGTCCGGTGACCGTGATTGTCATAGAGCCGTCCGGACCTGAAATCCGGTAACTCTGCTGCTCGGGCTCGTCGCCGATCGGAGTCAGTTCGCGTACGCTCGGGTGCCACTCCGGCCAGCTCTCGATGTCGCTCAGCACGGCATAGACCGAATCGACGCTGGCTCGATAATCGGCCGAGACCTGGGCCACGTGCACGTTCGGCATCGAGTAGCCGATTCCGGCGAGAACGGCGATCACGCCCGCGACGACTCCGAGACCGATCAACAACCAGCGCATAATTCGCCTCCCCCTGTGACGATCCGCTGCTGCAAAAATCATCGCATGCGGCAGCGCCTGCCGAAAGTCCGTATCGGACGGTCGAGCGGCTCTCGCCTGTGGAACCCGCGCCACGCTTACGCCGGCGCGACCACGAATCGCCCGTCTGGACGGGCTCCGCGGCGTGGCATGACGGATGCTCGGGTACGGAGCCATGCGTGACCGAACTTTCTGGCACTCCGATCCCGAGGCCCTGCTCGCCGACGCCGCCCGTGCCCTGGAGGCGAAGCAGCAGCTCGCCCGCCATCTCGGGCGGGACTGGACCTACGTCGACGCGAACCTCGGCGAAGTGCTCCTTTCCGCGGTGCGCGACGTCCCGGACGCCGAGCGGCGCCGACGCAGGGAGGACCGGAGAGTGATCGACTGGGTCGGACGGCTGGTGGCGGAGATTCCGGACGACGATCCCTATCGGGACCAGGTCCTGCGGAGGCTACGTCAGGTGATCTGAGACGGCGGGGCGGGAGAGGGGAAGAATGAGGGGGAGGTGAAAGGGGGGCGCTACCCCGTCAGGATCCCCGACCGCTGGACCTTCGGGAGGTCTCGGCCGGGGCATCGTCCTCGGGCTCGGCGCCGGTGGACGACCGAGGCGCGTCGCTGGCCAGGGCGACGCCCGCCGGCACGAGCAGGCGTCCGAATACGAAGCCGAGCGGCTTCGCCTCCGATCGCCGCACCAGCGGCACCCTGTAGACTTCGTACCAGCCGCCCGGCGCCGGCTCCACGCGCACGCTGTCGCCGGGCGCGAGCGTCCCCACGATCTGGCTGGACGTATTGGCCTGCGCCCGGATGTTCGAGGTGACCTTGGCCACCCGAAGCTCGCCCCATTCGACGTTGGCCGGTGCGGTCACCTCGCCGAGCAGCGGCAGGGCGGATGGCGCGAAGATCCCGGCCATGACCGTCCCGAAGGCGCTCACGACGAAGAACAGCAGCACGAGCGGGACGCTACTTCCCCCGCGTCGCGCCGGGGACGGCGCACGTCGGCCCGACTCGTTTCCCGAAACGGCATAGGAGCCGGCGGCGTCACAGTCCTTGCAATACCGATGGCCCTTCGGCGTTTCGTTCCCGCACAGCGGGCAAGATTGCGTTCCCAGCTGGATACCCTCCGCGAATTGTCGCTTCCGTGACGGCCTCGAACAGTGCGAAACCCGTGCCGCGACGGAACGACGTCGCTTGCGACGACATAAGTACTGATGTGATAGGCTGTTAGGATATGTTTCAGCGAGCCCTGGCCCCCCGGGTCCGATCCGGGGCCGGCGCTAGATTTTGCAACCCCTCGGTTATCGAACGATGGCGCTAGCGGGGCACGTCTCCGGTGGGGAGCGAAGCGGTCGGCACGATCCGGCCGAGAGCCGCCGCGTAGCGGGGATCAGCGGCCAGGCGGCCGAGGTCGGGGAGAGAGGTCGCGTGCAGCCATGCGCGGCCGCTGATGCCGCGCCGCAGGCCCTCGCTGAGCAGCGAGAGGGCCCGCTCCGGGTCGCCGCCGGCTGCCTCCATGCGGGCCAGCGTGACGAACTGATGGCCCTGCATCGGCTCCCGGTCGATCGTCTCCCGCTGCACCTCCGCTCCCTCGAGATGGGCACGGGCCACGAGGAAGCCGGCGCGGTAATCCGTGCGCTCGGGGTGGTCGTTCCAGAGCTCGCTGTACAGGCGGGCGGACTCCGGATAGTCCTCGAGGTCGTAGTGCGCCGCCGCCAGCCAGTACCGGTGGGTGCGATCACCCGGATCCTCCACCAGCCTGGATCGCAGCCAGTCGATCGCCGCGCGAAGATCGGCGGCGGCCGTTGCCGTGTCGCCGCGGTGCGCTCGGGCCTCCTCGCCTGCGACCACGCGCGCCGCTCCATACGACCAGTACGTGTCGGGCGGGAGCAGTCGGAGAGAGGCGAACAGGGAGTCGAGTTCGGCCCGCCGGCCGGCGGACGCCAGGGCGCGGGCGGCGAGCACGGTGCCGATCCGCCGCTCGGGGAACCGGGCCCACATCTCCCGGGCCGCCTCGAATTCCTCGTCGTAGCGGCCGAGCTCGTGGTAGGCGTGCGCCAGCTGCGTCCAGTACTGGGCCCAGCCTCGCAGCCCGGGAGAGTTCGGATCGAGACCGAGGAGGAGCCGCAGCGACTCCGCGGGACGGTTCAACTCGTTGGCGAGGCTGGCGGCGTTGTAGGATCCGAGAGGTGTGGGTCCGAGCTCCGCCCGCTGGAGCTCGAGGCGGTATGCGCGCTCCCCGTCCCCCTCGCGCTGTGCGGTGAGCGAGCGTCGCCGCAGGTCGTGGTACGCCGACAGGCGGTCGCGGCGGCGTTCGAGCCAGGCCAGGCTGGAGTCGACCGCCGGCCAGCGGCCCTGGTTCCACTGGGCGAGCGCGACGGAAAGCCGGGCGACCAGAAAGGTCGTGTCGAGGACGAACGCCCTCTCGAACTCCCGTTCCGCCTCGGCGTACTCCTGGGACTCGAACAGCTCGTGACCCCGCTCGAACGCCCGGTAGGCCTCGAGCAGCGGGGGTTTGCCGCTGAATCCGGGCAGGGTGGCGAAATAGGGGTCCTGCGCGATCGCGAGGCTGCCGAGGATGCGGTCGCGGAGCTCGCGGACCGCCGTCTCGACGGAGTCGGCGGAGACGTCGATGGGCGCCGGGGCGCTGATCACGCGTTGCGTTCCGGCGTCCGTCACCACCGCGGCGAAACTCAGGCGATCGCCGATACGGTAGATCGCCCCGGTGATGAGCGTTCCCGCGGCGAGGTCTTCCGCCAGGGTGCTCGCCAGGCTGTCGTCGGAGCCCCCCGTGCGCGCGAACGCCTCGGCGGCCGCGAGCGTGGCCGACCAGGGGACGACCGGGCCCACGTCGGCCTGCTGAAGGCCCTGGACGATCCAGTCGGCCGCGAACCGGCCCAGCATGTCGAGCGACGGGTCGTCGGTCTCGTTTCGGAACGGGGCGACGGCGAACGGTGTCGGGAGCGAGGCTTCGAGCTCGGTGGGCGTCGCGGCCCGACGGGCTCGCCACGCGCCGCCGAGCGCGAGGAGCGTCAGTGCCAGGGCGGCCGCCGCCCACGGCCAGGCACGTCCGGCCAGCTGGCGCCATGCCGGGGCCACCTCGGAGATCGGGGCGACCGCCCTCCGCAGCACGCCGGCGTTCGCCGGACGCTCGCTCGGATCGGTGCGGAGACAGGCCGCGACCACCTCGTCCCATGGCGGGGGGGTGTTCCCGGTCCACAGCTCGCGCGCGATGAGGCCCCACGCGTAAAAGTCCGTACGGGCGTCGACCGGTCGGCCGGCTCGTTGCTCCGGCGACATGTAGCGAGGTGTCCCGAGCGCGAGACCGGGACGGGTGAGACCGTCGTCGGGCAACTCGGCGAACGGCCGCGCGATCCCGAAGTCCATGATGTACGCGTGGTCCCCGGCGCACAGGACGTTTTCCGGCTTCAGGTCGCGGTGCACCACGCCGAGCTCGTGTGCGTGCGACAGGCCGGCGGCCAGGTCATGGAGCAGGGTGCGGACCGTCTCCGGCGGGAGCGGACCGCCGCGCTCGAGCCGAGCCCGCAGAGTTTCGCCCGGCACGAATGGCATCACGAAGAAGGGAAGTCCGTCGGCCGTCCCGGAATCGATGAGGCCGATGATGTTGGGATGCGACATCCGCGAGGCGATGCGGACCTCGCGCTCGAACCGATCCTCGCCGAGAAGAGGTACGAGCTCCGGGCGGAGGATCTTGAGCACCACGGCGCGATCGTGCTTGCGCTCTCGGGCTCGGAACACGATCGCCATTCCCCCGCGTCCCAGCTCCTCGGCGAGCTCGTAGCGGTCGCCGACCGCCGCCTCGATGCGCTCCCGCAATCGCTCCGCGTCCACCGTGTCACCCGAAACGTGGAGCGGCCGGTCGAGAGGGCCCGCCTCGGCGTCGTGGGCGGACAGCAGGCCGCGCAGCCGGTCGCAGAGTGCCTCGTCGCCCCCGCATTGCTCCGCGATCCACGCGTCCCGCTCGGCGGCCGGAACGTCGAGCGCCCGGTCGAACAGCTCCAGGAGACGTCGTTGATCCTCGGTGCGGCTCACGACGACTCCGTGTCGTCGTCGCGCTCGGACAGCTCGGTGTGCAGCCAGGCGCGCGCCTTCGCCCAATCGCGATGGATGGTGCGTGGCGTCAGCTCGAGGGCCTCGGCGGCCTCCTCGACGCTGAAGCCGCCGAAGAAGCGGAGCTCGACCACCCTACGCAGTCTCGGGTCGACGCGCTCGAGCCGGTCGAGGGCGGCGTCGAGCGCGAGGAGCTCGTCGAGGTCGACGTCGAACCCGGGATCTCCCAGGGTCGTCCGCCGCCGGTCGCCGCCGCGCTTTTCGGCCGCGGCGCGACGGGCGTGGTCGATCAGCACCTGTCGCATCGCGTGCGCGGCGATGCCGAGCAGATCGGCACGGCGTTGCTTCGGGAGGTCGGCGCCGGCGACGAGCTTCAGGTAGGCTTCGTTGACGATGGCCGTCGGCTGCAGGGTATGACCCGGGCGCTCCCGGGCGAACTGCCGGGCCGCGATCCGGTGCATCTCTTCGTAAAGAGTGCGGAACGCCGCGTCGAAATCGCGCCGCCGCTCGTTCGTCTCGTCGCTCAACCGCTCTCTCCGTCTCCGGGGACGCCCCAAGATACTGGCGGGCCGGGATCGTCCCAAGAGCGAGAAAGCCCGCCGACCTCTCGGCCGGCGGGCTTTCGTCGAGCGGTGCGCCGGGAAGCGGCGCGCGGTTCAGATCAGGGGCCGAAGGGGAATCCCAGCCCCGCGAAGAACTGCCACGAACGATTCTTGACGCTCGTGTCCGGGTCGCCGCTGTCCTCGATGTTGGTGGCGCCCAGATCGTAGCGTCCGTCGAACGTGATCACGACCGGACCGGCCGGAACGTCGACGCCCGCGCCGAACACGAGGCCGAAGTCGGCGCTCTTGGTCTGCGTGTCACCTTCGTCGCAGGTGATCGATACGCCCCCCTGCGCGAGATCGCAGCTCATCTCGAACGCGAGCGACGGGCCCGCGAACAGCCGCGGCGACACGACCGCCGCCGGAATGTGGTACTGCAACAGGATTGGTACCTCGAGGTAGCTGAGCTTCACCTCGAAGTTTCCGTCGACGTCGGAGCCCTTCGCCACGTAGAGGGCCTCGGGTTGAATCGAGAAGCTCTGGCCGACGTTGACCTGGAGGAACGCACCACCGGCGAAGCCGGTCCGGGCATCGAACGTTCCCTCGACGTTGCTCGTATTCAAATCGGCCGAGACGAACCCGCCCTTGACGCCGATCATGTTCTGCTGGGCCAGCGCCGGCTGCGCGGCGGCGGCGAGGGCGCACACGGCGGCGCCGCTGACGATCAGTTTCCGCATTTCCATCTCCTTTGCCTGTCGATCGGCACGGTTCCACCGGGCGATCCCCGGCGCACGGCCGCACCGCAAAGCTTACGTGGCCTGCAGAAATCGGGCCGGGGGCGTGGTGGATCCACCGTCGGCGGCATGCGGTCGCGCGGTCTCGCATGTCGAATATAGAATATACATTAGATGATTAGTGTAAAAGTACTATTCATATATATATAGAATGCAGTGAACCGATGAAAGCATTCGACGGACGCCGCGATCCGGGCGGCTGTCATCCGCCTGCCGAACGGGCGGAGAAGGACCGAGCGGCCGGTCGCACGCGAGACTTTTCGACCGGGTCGCACGAAGTTGCCGGCTCCGGACCGGACGGCTCGGTCGGGATGGGGGACCCGTCCGTGGCGGGGATTCCGGGGGCGGGCATGGTCGTGCGGGCAGCACCCGGCATAGATTCGCTGTGTCCGTCCGGATCCGGCATTCATCGAGCACCGGGTGAAATCCCCATGAGAGCCCTTGTCGGAATCGAGTGACGGTCCCGCCCGGTCGCTGATCGTCGTCGACGCGGTCAAGGGATGGCCGGTCGAGGTCCCCGGAGCCGAAGTCGTGACGTCGAGCGACTACCTCACCAATCCCCGCTATGCGGGCGGTGCGGGCACGAAGGTGTTCAACCTCTGTCGCTCGTATCGCTATCAGACGGCGGGGTACTACGTGTCACTGCTGGCCGCGGCGCGCGGCCACCGGCCGCTTCCGTCCGTGGCGACCCTTCAGGATCTTAGGCTCGCCCCGATCATCCGGCTGGCCGGCCAGGAGCTCGACGAGCTGATCCAGCGCTCGCTCCGACCGATTCGCTCGAAACGGTTCGAGCTCAGCATCTACTTCGGCCGCAACCTCGCTTCGCGCTACGACCGGCTCAGCCTCGCCCTGTTCAACCTGTTTCCGGCGCCCCTGCTGCGGGTCACGTTCCGGAAGGCCGATGCGGAGTGGACGATCGATACCGTGCGTCTGATCGGCGCCGGGGAAATACCGGCGTCTCATCGAGACTTCGTCGTTGAGCAGGCGCGTCGGCACTTCGCGCGCTCGCCGCGCCGCCGCCGCGAGGCGGAGCGGATGCGCTTCGACCTGGCGATCCTCCACGACCCCGCGGAGGCGCTGCCGCCGTCGGATCCGGCCGCCCTCGGCCGCTTCATCGACGCGGGCCGTTCGATCGGACTGCGCTGCGAGCTGGTCGAGAAGGACGCCTACGGCCGCGTCGCGGAGTACGATGCCCTGTTCATCCGCGAGACGACGGCCGTGAACCACCATACCTACCGGTTCGCCCGCCGGGCGGCGGCCGAGCGCCTTGTGGTGGTCGACGATCCCGAATCGATCCTGCGCTGCTCGAACAAGGTCTTCCTGCACGAGACGCTGGTGCGCCACCGGCTCCCCACACCGAAGACGGTGGTGTTCTCGGAGGACACGGCGGGCGAGGTGGAGCGCAAGATCGGGTTTCCGTGCGTGCTGAAGCAGCCGGACAGCTCGTTCTCACGCGGGGTGACGCGCGTGGATTCCGCCGGGGAGTTCAGCCGCCGGGCCGACGAGTTGTTCGCGGACACCGAGCTCCTCGTCGCCCAGGAGTTCGTGCCCACGGAATACGATTGGCGGATCGGCGTGCTCGGTGGGGAGCCGCTGTTCGCGTGCCGCTACTACATGGCACGGGGACACTGGCAGATCGTCCAGCGTACGGGACGCCGGGTTCGAACCGGCCCGGTCGAGACGCTCGCAACGCACGACGTGCCCGCCGGCATCGTCCCCCTGGCCGTTCGCGCCGCCCGGCTGATCGGTGACGGGCTGTACGGCGTGGACCTCAAGTTGATCGACGGCCGGCCAACCGTCATCGAGATCAACGACAATCCGAACATCGATGCGGGCGTCGAGGACCAGGTGCTCGGCGACGAGCTCTATCTGCGCGTGATGCGCCACTTCCTGTCGCGTCTCGAGGACCGCCGCCGATGAATCCCCCGGAGCGAGGCGAATATCCGTTCGGTCTGCTGGAGCGCGTGGGGATCGAGCTCGAGTACATGATCGTCGACATCGAGACGCTCGACGTGCGCCCCCTGGCCGATCTACTGCTGCGCGACGCGTCGGGCGGCGAGGAATGGGTGTCCGACGTCGAGCCGGAGGACGGCGGCGGCATCGGCTGGTCGAACGAGCTCGTGAATCATGTGATCGAGCTCAAGACGATCGAGCCGGTCGCCGACCTCGCCGGCGTGGCCGGACGTTTCCAGCGGCAGGTCGCTGCGATCGAGGCACTTCTCGCCGGTCGGGGAGGGCGGCTGCTGCCGACGGCCATGCATCCGTGGATGGACCCGTGGACCGAGACGCGGCTGTGGCCGCACGAGCACAGCCCGGTGTACGAGAAACTCGACGAGATCTTCTCGTGCCGCGGCCACGGCTGGTCGAACCTGCAGAGCGCGCACCTGAATCTCCCGTTCGGCGACGACGCGGAGTTCGGCCGGCTGCACGCCGCGATCCGCGCCGTCCTGCCGCTGCTGCCGGCTCTCGCGGCCAGCTCGCCCGTGCGCGACGGGGTGCCGACCGGGCTCGCGGACGGCCGTCTGGCGGCCTACCGGGACAACTGCCGCCGCATTCCGTCGATCACCGGGCGGGTGATTCCCGAGCCGGTATACGACCGCGCTTCCTACGAGGCCGAGATCCTCGCCCGAATCGGCCGGGACGTGGCCCCGTTCGATGCGGCGGGCGTCCTGCAGCCGGACTGGACGAACGCGCGCGGAGCGATCGCCCGGTTCGATCGCGGATCGATCGAGATCCGGTTGCTCGACGTCCAGGAGTGCCCGGCCGCCGACCTGGCGATCGCGGAACTCGTGTGCCGTACGGTGGGGGCGCTGCTGGACGAGCGCTGGACGCCGCTCTCCGAGCTGCGGGCCCTGTCGACGGGGGAACTGGTCGACGTGCTCGAGCGCACGATCGCCCGCGGCGAGGAGGCGGAAGTAGCGCCGGGTGCACTGCTGCGGGCGCTGGGGTTGACCGGCGCCCGGGAATCCGCCGGCGAGGTCTGGGCCGCCGTGCGGAGAGAGCTGATGCCCGAGCCGGGCGAGTTCACCTCCGCCCTGGCGACGATCGAGAACTCCGGTACCCTGGCGACCCGCATCACCCGGCGCCTGGCGACAGGCGCCGGGCTGCGGGACGTCTATGCCGAGCTCGCGGACTGCCTGTCGATGGGACGTCCGCTGTCCTGAGCCGGCGGGACGAGCCGGTTACTCGTCCGCCAGCGACCGGCGCAGCCGGCGTGCCAGCTCGCTCGTGTCGATCGTCTCGATGTCCGCGTTGCGAACGACCATGCCGAGGGCCCAGATCGCCTGGTCGCGCACGTCGTCGTCCTCGTCTTCCAGCGCGTCGGAGAGTGGACCCGCGGCGCGCGGGTCTTCGATCATCCCGAGCGCCCAGGCGGCCTGCTCCCGCACCTTTGCGCTCACGTCACGGCCGAGGGCGCGCACCAGCCCGTCGAGCGCCGCCGCGTCCTCGATCATCCCGAGCCCCCAGGCCGCCTGCTCGCGCACCTCGGCTTCCGGGTCATCGAGCAGGCGGACCAGCGGTTCGACGGCCTCGCCGCTCTCGATCATCCCGAGGCCCCAGGCCGCCTGTTCGCGCACCTTCGCGTCCGCGTCCCGGGTGAGCCGCGTGAGTGGATCGACACCTGCGGGGCTCTCGATCATCCCGAGCGCCCACGCGGCCTGCTCCCGCACCTTCGGTGAGGCATCGTCCGTGGCGCGGGCGAGCCACGGCACGGCCCGCGGATCTTCGATCATCCCGAGCGCCCACGCCGCTTCCGCCCGCACGGCCGGACTCGTATCCCCGATCAGGGAGCCGAGGGGGTCGACCCCCTCGGCGCTCTCGATCATTCCGAGTGCCCATGCGACCTGCTGGCGTACGTCGTCGCTCTCGTCCGAACGGGCCCGGGCGAGGGCCTCCACCGCCCGACTGTCTTCGATCATTCCCAGCGCCCACGCGGAGCGCTCCCGCACCCGGGCCTCGCCGTCCGAGCCGAGGCGACGCTCGAGGGCCGGCAGCGCCCGGGCGTCTTCCAGCAGGCCGAGTGCCAGCGCAGCATTGGCGCGTGCCGGTGCCGATCCGCCGTCGAGCACCCGGACGAGGGGGTCGAGCGCCGCCGAGCCGACCTCTTCGAGAGCGATTGCGGCTTCGCGTCCGGGCGAGCTGTCCTCGTGCCACCCCCGCCGCCAGCCGTAACCGTCGCGGCACAGGCGGCCCTCGACGGTGGAGTCGTCGGCGAGGAGATCCAGCAGTCGCGGCATCGCCCGGCGCACCGCCGTGGCCCCTAGCTCGCCGAGCTCGCAGGCGGCCATCGCCCGCGCGTGGGCGTCTGCCGCGTCGAGCCCCCGCAGCAGCTCGTCGACCTCCTGGGCGCCGGCCGGTGCCGCGCACCCGAGTGCCAGGAGGGAGGTAGCGGCGAGCAGGGTGGTCCGGATCAGGTGCGGCCGCTTCGTCTCGTATGATCGATCGCTCATCGGATCCTCGCTGGTGGTAAAATTTTAGCAGTACGTGGTCCGAAAAAGCCCGCCGGAGCGGGCCTTTCCGGGACCGCGGCTGTTCAGCCCATGACCTGTCCGAGCGCCCACAGGGCCTGCTTCCGGACATCCGGATCCGGGTCTTCGAGCGCATCGACGATCGTGTCGACGGCCTCCCGGTCCTCGATCATTCCGAGCGCCCAGACGATCTGCGACCGCACGTCAGATTCGGCCTCCGAGGCGAACGCCGACGACAGGCCCGTCACGGCTTCGGGGGATTCGATCATCCCGAGGCCCCATGCCGCCTGGCTCCTTACCTCCGCATTCGCATCGCCCAGCAGGCCGAGCAGCGGATCGACGCCGTCGACGCTTTCGATCATCCCGAGTGCCCAGGCGACTTGCGCCCGAACGGCGTCCGACGGATCACCGGCCGCCTCGGTGAGCGCGGCCACGGCGCGGTCGGATTCGATCATCCCGAGCGCCCAAGCCGCCTTCTCACGGACCATGGCGCTCTCGTCGTCCGCGACGACCCCGACGAGCAGATCGACGCCGCGTGGGCTCTCGATCGAGCCGAGCGTCTGGGCCACCTCTGCGCGCACCTCCGGATCGTCGGACGCCAGCGCCCGGGCGAGCGCATCGTAGACGCGCTGCTCGATGGTGTCGCCCTTCGCCGCCGTCGCGAGCTCGAGTCCGGCGAGCGCGGTGCTCAGATCGGAGCCCCGGGGTGCAGTCTCGGGCGCCGCCGCCTCCGACTCGTCGGTAGCGGCGGGCGTCGCTTCTGCCTCTGCCTCCACATTCCGATCGAGTGCCGGGACCGGCGTCTGCCGCTCGAGGGAACGCTCGGCAACCGGCGCCGGCCCTCCCTGGTCGGCCGGGTCGGCCGAGGCGCTGGCGGTGGCCGGTCGTATGGCCGCTACCGGCAGGAGCAGGGCGGCCGCGCCGACGAAGGCCAGGCGCGACGTGCGCCGGCCGAGAACCCGACGGCTCCTCCGCTCGTCGAGAATCGCGACCACGCGGTTCTCGAGCTCCGACGGCCGGGCCATCGCGACGGCTGCGCGCGCCGGCTGTCCCGGTCGCGAGAGTCCACGCGCGATCTCGACCAGGTGATGGGCGTACGAAGGACCGCGCACGCCGGCCGTGAGCACCGCGTCGTCGCAGGCCTGCTCCCGCTCGGCCGTGATCCGCCGGGCGGCGAACCAGGCGAGGGGATTCGGCCAGTGGACCGCGAGGGCCAGGCGGGCGATCGCCTGGGCCAGGCAATCCCGGCGGCGCAGGTGCGCGAGCTCGTGGAGGACCACCACCCGGCGGCGCTCCACCGGCCAGGTCTCGAAGTCTTCGGGAAGCACCAGCCAGCGGCCGAGGATTCCCCACGCCATCGGTACGTTCACTTCGGGGCTGGACACGACGCGGACGCCGCGTCCCAGGCCGGCCTTCAGCGACAGCAGGGAGACGAGGACGTTCCACTGGCGGTCCGTCACCGGCCGGGCCCTGCGTACGAGCAGCGCCGCCCGGCCGACGTCGACCACGAGGCGCAGGGCGAATGCGAAGAATCCGGCCCCCCAGGCGAGCAGCAGGAGGGCGGGCCAGGTCAGGCCGGCCTCGCCGGCCGCATTCCCGGGCCGGTGGACACTCTCGACGCGCGAGTCCCGGACGGCGTCCCCGGTCACGGCGGCAGCGTGCGCTCCGGCGGTCTCGAAGTCGGCGCGGCCGTCGGCCTTCGACATGGTCGGCCCGGTCGGGTCGAACGCCGCCCGTTCCGCCGATGCCGCGATCGACGCGGGCCCCGTCGCCGGCCAGGCGGCCGTCACCACCTCGGGCAGCGGGACCCTCCAGCCGGGCAGGGCACCGGTGAGGAGCGGCAGGATCAGCAGCCCCGTCATCGCCAGCATCCAGACGTGATGGCGCAACGAAGCCGGTGCGCGGCGCAGCAGCAGCGTGGCGGCCGTGGCCAGGGCCAGCAGGGCGGCGCCCCGGAGCAACATCTCTCCGGCGAAGCCGGCCGCCGGCGCGGCGGAGTGTGCGGACAGAGCTTCGAGCAAGGCGTGCATCATCGTCATCCCCTCATCCCTCCTTGCGGCGCGCGCGCCGTATCAGGTCGGAGAGCCGGTCCAGCTCGGCGTCCGACAACTCCGCGGCGCCCTCGTCCAGGAGCGACGCCATCATCTTCGCGGGAGAGCCGTCGAAGAACGTCTCGGCGACGTGTGCGAGGGCGGACTGCTTGGCGCGGTCGACGGGCATGTTCGGCTCGTACACGTACCGCGGACCCTCTTCGGTGTGGTGGATGTGGCCCTTCTCCTCGAGGATGCGCAGCTGGGCGCGTACCGCGGAGTAGCTGGGCGGGTTCGGCAGGTTCTTCTGCACGTCGGCCACGCTGGCCCGCTCGAGACGGAAGAGCACGTCCATGATCTGTCGTTCCCGCCGGCTCAAGCGATGCTGCAGGCGCTCCACCATGTATCCTCCGATGCTAAATTGCTAGCACTAAGTGCTAAGTATTTAACATCTGGCGCGCGGGGTGTCAACTCCCGTCGTCGGGCGTCGCTTCCCGAGAGTCTTCCCACGCCCCCGCCGCCCACTGGCCGGCGGCCGCGGCGCCCGCCACGACGCGATCGCCCGTCCACGAAAGCCAATCGCCGACGACCGTTCGGTCGAGGAAGCCGGCCCATACGGCCGCGATCACGAGGCCGGCGATCACCAGGGCGGGTTTGAGGATGATCCGCAACGTCTCCCTGACGAGCAGCCAGGCGAGCATTCCCAGGACGCCGAAGAAGACCAGGGCGCCCACGAGGGACGATGGCACCGGCAGCGCCTCCATCAGATCGGATCCCCGGATGTCGCCGTCATCTGCGCCTCGCGCCGAAAGTGGTCGTGTCGCGCCGCGCTCGAAGACCGACGCGGCCGCCGTCCAACTTGCCGTCGGAGGCGTCCGGCCACCAGCCGACCCGATCGAGTGTCAGAGGGTGGCCCCATGATGTGTCCGTGGAAACGCCCCAGTGGAGGAGAGGAACGCGAAGATGAACATGCTGGCATTCGATATCGAGGCGACGGGCCTGGATCCGTACGAAGACCGGATCCTCGAACTGGCCGTGATCCGGGTCGAGGACGACGCGCTCGTCTTCCACGCCTTCTTCGATCCGGAGTGCGCAATTCCCGAGGAAGCTACCTCCGTGCACGGGATCACCGACGCCGAGGTGGCGGGTTGTCCGACCTTCCGTTCGTACGCGGAGGCGATCCAGCGGCTGGTCGACGGAGCCGTGCTGGTGGGGTTCGTCTCGCGCCGTTACGACACCCTGCTTCTCGACGCGGAGCTGCGGCGGGCCGGGTGCGGGGGGCTCGATCTCGGAACGGTCCGGGAGATCGACCTGCATCGGGTCTGGCGGGAAGCGGAGCCGCGCGACCTGGGCACGGCCGTGAAACGCTTCCTCGACCGGGACCACGAGATGGCCCACAAGGCCGTGCCCGATACTCGCGTCCTCCCGCCGTTGTTGCGCGAAATGGCGAAGGTGTTCGGGTACACCGCCGACGACATGATTCGGCTGAGCCGCCCGGCCTGGGAGGTCGATCGCTCCGGGAAGTTCCGCCTCGACGAGGAAACCGGAGAGGTCGTGTTCAACTTCGGCCGGCACCGGAGGCAACCCGTGCGGCTGAACGACGAGTACCTCGAGTGGATGCTGGGGGCGACGTTCCCCCCGGACACGAAGGCGGCGATCAGGGTGCTCCGGCGGAACGGATTCCGCTGGCCACCGGCGGGCGCGGCAGCCGCCTGAGAAAGCCCGGTTCGGTCAGGGAGCGGCTTCGGGGATCGTCGGCGGTACCGGCAGGGCGTCGAGACTGATCCGTTCACCGAGCAGGACCACGCTCGACCCGTCGGCGAGGGCGGCGGGCTGGCGAAAGGTGAAGCGGCCGTCGGCTTCGTGGCGGAATGCTCCCGTGAAGACCGTCGGCGTTGCGTCGGTGGACCCGTCCGCCGCGAGCGCGTCGGGTTCGGGCGGCCGTAATCCGGCGAGCACCTCGATACCCGGGAAGCAGGCGGCGACGAACGAGGTCTCGAGCTCCGCGCGCCAGCCGCGCGGCGCGTCGCCGGGCGTGAACTCGACGGCCGCCACCCGCAATCCGAGGGCGCGCACGCAGCCCGAGGGCGGCGGGGCTCCCGGATCCGCCGCCGGCAGGTCTTCGGGCCGGTCGGCGAGAGCCACCGCCGCGGCATACGTGTCGGAGGGCCGGGGAGCGGCGGGCAGGGGACCGGCCGCGGCTTCCTGGTCGTCGAGCGGTTCGGTGCCGACGTATCCGGTCCGCAGGAGGAAGGTCGCGAGGGTGTCGGCATCGCGTTCGACCCGCATCCGATACGTCCCCTCGAACGGCAGCGGCGTGCTCCGGACGCGGGCGAGCTCGGCCATGCGGAACGCGGCCCGGATCAACGTGCCGGCCGGGTACGCCTCGGCCCGGTCACCGGCGGCGCGGCGCCACTCGACCAGGTCGCTGACCGCGCCGTAAGGGCGTGCGGCGATGGCGGCCTCGGTGGGCAGCCGGTCGTAGAGTTCGAACACCTCGTCGGCGCCGAGCAGGGGCCGGCCGGCGGCCATGGGATGTTCCCACGGGCTGGCCGGGAATCCCTCCCACACGGCGGCCAGAACGTCCAGGGTCGGTCGGCCGTCGATCCACTCCGACCGTGGGCGCAAGCGCGCCCGGAAGAACCCCTCGTGGCCGACCGTGGCCCAGCGCCACGGACCGCTCCACTCGATCGGCCGGCAATCGTCGTCGAATCCCCACGGAACGAGGATCACGCCGCCGTCCCGGGCCGCGGCGGAGACGGCCTCCGCTTCGTCGCCGCCGACCCGGGCCACGTCGGCGAGCTGGCCGAAGGCGTCACCGTCTCCGCGGGTGTCGGGCACCGTGTCGCCGCGCGGCGTGGCGAGCAGATAGGTGACGTCGGGCATCCGCATGCCGCCGAAGGGTTCCCTGCAGCTCGGGCGGTGGATCCGATCCGCGGACCGCGCGGGGGCCGCGGACGGAGCGGCGATCGCCGTGCCCACGATGAGCGCCAGCGCGGCGGCGAGCCCGGCCCGGCCGGAAGACGTCGGCAAGCTCAGGCGCCTCCGTCCGCAGGAGCGACCGTCCCGTGCAGGTGGACGTCGCGCTGCGGGAACGGAATCGAAACGCCCTCCTGGTCGAACGTGAGCTTTACCTGGCGCGTAACGTCCCATCGCACTTCCCAGTAATCCGCGGTCGCGCACCAGGGTCGTACGATGAAGTCCACCGAGGAGTCGCCGAGATTCGACAGCTTCACCACCGGCGCCGGCTCCTCCAGCACCTTCGGGTGCTCGGCCAGAATCTCGTCGAGCAGACGCTCGGCCAGGGGAATGTCGTCCTCGTACCCGATGCCGAACACCATGTCGACCCGGCGCACGGACTCGGCCGTGATGTTCTTGATCACGTCTCCCCAGATCTTCCCGTTGGGCACGATTACCCGCTGGTTGTCGAAGGTCAGGATCGTCGTCGATACGAGGCTCATCCCGTCCACCTTGCCGGTCACGCCTGCGACCTCGACCGCGTCGCCGACGTCGTAGGGCGCGTACAGGAGAATCATCGCGCCGGCTGCGAAGTTCGCGAGGCTGTCCTGCAGCGCGAAGCCCATGACGAAGCCCGCGATCCCCAGGCCGGCGAGCACCGGTCCCAGGTGGATGCCGACGAAGGAGAGCGCGAGGATGAGCCCGAGCAGCAGCACGAGCTTGCCCGTCAGCGATACGAGGGTCTGCTCGAGGAGGTGAGAGCCCTGCACCCGATCGGATCCGAAGGCGCGCCGCACGATCCGCTTGGCCACCCGGCCGAGGATCCAGAACACGAAGAGCGTGCCGAGGAATATGGCGGCCCTGGATACGAGCCACGGCCAGTGTTCGGACAGGAAGCCCGGAAAGTCCCTCATCAGCGCGCCGGGCGAGGGCGCCCCGCCGGTGGCGGCGCTGGCGGCGTCGGCCTGCTGAGCGGCCAGGGCACGGATCAGGACGTTCGGGGCCATCTATGTCCTCCGGGAGTCAAGTTCGTGGGTGAGGGACCCCTCGCGGAGCCCGCACGAACCTATGCGGAGAGCGGCACGGATCAAAGCCCGCGGAGGGCCGCCCGGCCTCAGGAACTCTCGGTCTGGCGCAGGATCCCCGGGACGTCGATGCCGTAGGTGGCGGGGGGCACGCTCTCCACCACGTCGCGCTCGAACCGACCGTCCGCGAGGCGAGTACGCAGGTCGCAGGTCCGGCCCGGCCCGGCGTCCGGGGCCGAGGGATCGACGAGCACGATCGTGGGATGGAGGGCGTCGTCGTCGTGCGTGCGGACGACGACGCCGAGCTCGTCCCGGGTGGTCCTCACCAGCGTGCCGACCGGGAAGAAGGTCACCACGCTCACGAACGCCTTCACGAGCGCCGGATTCAGCTTCTCGCCGGCCATGCGCGCGAGGATCAGGCACGCCTGATCGGGGGTCGCCGGATCGCGGTAGGTGCGGGCGCCGGTCACCGATTCGTAGACGTCGACGACGGACACGATCTGACTGATCGCGTGCGGGCGACGGTCGCCGCCGAGGTGCGGGTACCCGCCTCCGCCGAATTCCACGTGATGCTCGAGTGCCGCCACGGGCGTCAGCGGCGTGAGTCCTTCGAGCTCATTCAGGATCTCCGCGCCGATCAGCGGATGCCGGCGGATCGTCCTCCACTCGCGTTCGGTCGGGCGCCCGGTCTTCGTGAGGATGTCGACCGGAATCTGGGTCTTGCCGACGTCATGCAGGAGCGCCGCCTCGGCTAGCACCATCAGCTCCCGCTGGTCCATGCCGAGGCGCTCGCCGAGGCGAACCGCCAGGAGCGCCACGTTCACCGAATGGAGGTAGGAGCGGTTCTCGTAGTCCTTGAGCGCCATCACCTGGTGCAGCGCCACGCTGCTGCGCGCCACGCGGCCGACGAGCACCTCCAGCATGTCGTGGATGGCGCGCACATCCGGCGCGTACCCCTGCTCGAGGGAATCGAACGCGTTCCGCGCGGCGTCGGCCGTGGCGCGGTAGCCCTCGTCGTGCAGGGCATCGGGCGCTTCGGGAGGACGGGCCCGCACGCGGTGCTTGATCGGAAGCACCCGGCCCAGGCTGACGTGCCGCACGCCCCGGCTCTGCAGCGTCTCGACGACGGGATCGCCGGTGCCCGGTCCACGGTGCTCGTGGGCGAGATACGAACCGACCACCCGCAGCTCCGCCGGCTCGAGGCCGGCCGCCAGGTGGATGCTGTCGATCCCGATCGCCGTCATTTCACGCAGAGCGCGGGCGTGAATCCGGCTCTCCCGCTGAAGTGGTGACCCGTTGCAGTGGAGAATGCCGCGGATGATGTCGAGACGCACGAGGGACTGGCCTCGCAGCAGCGTCCGTGCGTGCCGCAGGACTTCCTCGACCTGGGTGTCGATGGCCGGATGTCCTTCCGGGTAGAGGACGCAGGCCGAGCGGAGGGCCGCCATCGTGCGGAGAACGTGACCGGCTTCCGGCCGCTCCTGTCCCTCCTCGTCGCGCCGCGCCGCAGGCATGGCGACCTGGCCGACCTCGTTCATCGCCGGTCTCGCAGCTGGCGCCAGGCACGCAGGCCGAGGCGGCGTCTGGGCGGGCTCCACAGCGCGAAGGCGTGCCAGCGCAGGTGGCGCAGCGCCGAATCGAGGCCGTCGAGGTCGCGCCGCGCGGCGCCGTCCATGAGATCGCCGATCAGGTCGGGATCCTTTGCCAGAAGCTGACGATCGCCAAGCGCCGCATGCAGCACGGTGCGGGACACGCTCGGGTCGAAGCGCCAGACCGTTTCACCGGCATGGCGGCGCACGGCCGCCGAATCGTGGCGCAGGGCCCGCGCTACGTGCGATGCGGCGGTGCGCGTGCCGACGCGCGCGAGGGCGAGGAACGCCTCGCGGACGACCCGATCGTGCGCGTGCTCCGTCGTCTTCGCGATCGCTCCCTCCCAGCCGGGACCGGCATGACCGAGGAGAGCGAGCACGTTGCGGACGACGTACCACTTCGGATGTGACAGGTACGGCTCGAGATGCTCCGCCAGCTCTCGGGCCCGCGGCTGCAGGGCGAGCATCAGTCGATGCCGGGCGGCCAGGTCGGCTTCCGACGCCAGGCTGTCGACGAGCGCACCGACACCCGTGGCGCCGAGCTCGCAGATGATCGTCACCAGGGGTGGCTCCCCCTCCTCGGTCGGCGGCAGGGACGAGACCCGGTGAATGAACTCGGGCGTCACGTACTGGTCGAGCGTTGCGCGGATCCGCTGGGCCACGTCTTCGTCCTGCGCCGCCCGCCGACGCGCCACGCGGGCGAAGGCGGCCAGCCAGCCGGCCAGGCGGCCGGCGTCGCCGCGCGACTCGAGGTTGAAGAACAACCCTCGCGACCTCCGGACGGTCGCTCCGATGACGGCCGGGTCCGAGCTCAGGCCGAGGATGTCCAGGCAGCAGCGGAGCCGATTCTCGGTCGGATCCGACTCCACCACCCGTCGTACTACCGCGTCGAGCTCTCCAGCGGCTTCCTCGTCGACGGCGAGATCGAACGCATGCAGCGCGACGTAGTCGGCGTCCTCGCCGTCCTCGACCGTCAGGCGCCGATCCACGTCGTCTGCGTCCTCACGGATCGTCGACTCGTCGTCGGACCCGAGCCCGTCGTCGGGGTCGCTCAGCCGCCGGGAAACCTCGGCTAGCACGCGCGGGCGTCGGGACTCCGGCAGATCCAGCCGGGCGAGTCCCGCCGTCAGCATCTCGCGGCCGCCGACCCCCAGGTCGAGGAGCATGGTCATGGCGTCGGCGATCTCGGCATCGTCGAAGTGACGAAGAATCGAGCCGCCTCCGCGCCCGTCGACCAGCTCCGGCAGGACGGAGTCCTTCAGGAGGCGTTCGCGGACGGCTTTGGGCAACTCGCGAACGGTGTCGGCGAGACGCCGGAACAGCGTTTCCGCCACCGCCGGATCGGTGTGCGCGTAGAGCTCGGTGATTTCGCCGAAATGACGCAGCATCGCCTCGGCGGGGGAGGCGGTCTCCGTCGATCCGCCGGCCATCTGGTGAAGGGCCATCCCGAGGGACGGCGCGTCCCGGAGTAGCAGCGGCAGGTCTTCGATCCCCACCCGGTCGAGTGCCGCCGAGGGGTCGAGGCGGATCCAGCCACCCTCCACGGAGCTCGTCGTATCGTCGGCAGGCAGAGCCGTGCGATTGCGCTCCAGGAGCTCGAGCAGGCCGGTGGGCACGGTTCCCGCCTCGACCGTCTGGTGCGTGTTGATCACCTGCGCCTCGATGTACGACACGCCCCGCTCGGCGAGGATCTCCGGCAGCACCTCGACCCGTTCGGCGAGAGCGTCGGGGAAGGCGAGAAGCTGGCAGAGCTGCCGGAAATCGCGGATCGGGGCGCCGCGCCGGAAGGCGAGGGACGACACGTACGCCTTCCGCAGGGCGAGAGCGAGGGCGCGCTCGGGCCCGCGCTCGCCGTGCACGAGCTCGCCGGCGTGGCGCAGCCCCTCGTTCGTCACGTCGAGGATCAGCGGCGCGTCGTCGTTCGGAACGCAGGGCTGGAGAGCCGTCCGGGCGACTTCCAGAACGTCCGCCCGCGCCGGGCTGCCGGCGGGATACGTGTGGAACGCATGAACCGCTCGGGCGAGGGCGGTGGTGAACTTCGCGACCTCGGCCGTCGAGGACGGGGCCGTTCCGCCGCCGTCCAACGACGCGGCCGGGTCGGCGGCCGCCGCTTCGACGGAGGGACCACCGCTCCCGGGATCGCCGACGTTTGGTCGCAAAGTGCAGACTCCTCTGGATGCATGCATGACGCCGCGGCCGCGCCGCGACCATCAGAGGCCGCGGAGGGCCGAAGTCACCCATAGAGGGGCAGGATGCGTGCCGCCGCCGGCACGGGTCGTTGCCGCGTTTCGCCCGCCGCGAGTAGCTTAGACGCCCGTCCCGGTCCCCTTCCAACGGAGATTTGCGCGATGCTGAAGGAATTCAAGGAATTCGCCGCCAAGGGAAACGTGCTCGACATGGCGGTGGGAATCGTGATCGGCGCCGCGTTCGGCACGATCGTGAAGTCGTTCGTCGACCAGGTGCTCATGCCCCCGATCGGCCTTGCGCTGGGCAGGGTGGATTTCTCGAACCTGTACGTGCAGCTGGCCCCCGGGGACCCGACGGGCCCCTATGCCTCGCTGGCGGCTGCCCAGGACGCCGGGGCCGTAGTCATCGCGTGGGGCGCGTTTCTCAACGCGGTGATCTCTTTCCTGATCATTGCCTTCTGCGTGTTCCTGGTCGTGAAGGGATACAACCGGATGATGCGCGAGGACGAGCAGGAGGAGACGCCCGCGGCGCCGCCCGAACCGCCGGCCGAGGAGAAGCTGCTGACCGAGATCCGCGACCTGCTGAAGGCCCGCGGCTGATCCTGTTCGGTGTGGCGGCCGGCCCCGGCAGGGACCGGCCGCCCGCCGCGGTCAATCCACCACGACCGTCGCCTCGAGAACCCGGTCGACGCGGGCCCGCGTCTCCGCGAGGTGCGCCCGGGTGGTCCGGTCGACACGCGCGCCGGCGAGCGCCCGCCCGAGTCGGGCGGAGAGCTCCGACAGCTCGAGGCGAGCCAAGGCGGTGGCGTCTCCCGGCGCGGCGTCGGACAGGGCGAGGCCGATCAGATCATCGGTGTAGATGCGCTGCAGGTTTCGCCGCATCGGGGATGTCGATCGGGCGTTGGCGCCGCGTCCCAGCTCGCTCCATACCGAAGCGGTGAGGGTCCCGAACATCTCGCTCACCGTGTAGACGTCGTCCCCACGGGTGGCGAGGGTCTCCTGGTCCAGCATCCGGGCGAGACGCGGCGGCGTCAGGAGGTTCGACAACAGGCTCGCGTGGATCGCCTGCATGTTCGCCAGCACCGGAAACTGCAGGATCGTGGCGGGATCCTGGCCCCACGTACTCCAGCGGTTCGGCAGCAGCTTGTTCAACAGGGTCGCGTCGAACGTGAATGAACCCTCCGCCAGCATGGTGCCGGCGATCAGGTCGACGGCGGCCCGCTGCTTCTCCGCCGACACGGGGGTGAACGCCGGGCGCTGGCCGGGATCACCGCGGTGGTCGCGCGCCACATAGGCGCCCCCGACGTACTTGACCAGCGGCATGGTCGCGTTCAGACGCTCGAACGTCAGGCTGTTGACGGCCGACCGCAGCCGCTGATAGCCCTCGCCCTCGTCGACGATTCGTTCCTCGACCGTCGGCATGATTTCGTCGACGATCTGCGCCCGGGTGCGGGCGTACGCGAAGTGATCGCTGCCCAGCTCCCACGCGCTGCTGAGCGGATCGACGGCGTAGGCTCCCAGCCAGTTGTCCTCGTCCGTGCCGTAGGTATGCATCGGGTCGGACGCTTGCGCGGCGATCTTGCGCAGCCCGTTGAGCTCGTCCTCCGAAGAGGTCGCCGGCGTGCCGTGCGTCACCAGGGCTCCGTCGGCCGGCTGCTCGTAGATCGTCGAATACGCATACTGGATCGCCCAGCGGTCGTAGGAGCCCGGGCCGGTGTTCCAGTACTGGCCCTGGTCCTCCGGGTTCGGCGCGATGTTCACCGGGTTGTAGTCCATGACCGAGAGGCTGAGTCCGTTGACCTTCGTGAACGATTCGTCGTTCAGGCGGTCGCTCGGAACGCCGGCCGAGCTCTTGAAGTTGTGCCGCAGCCCCAGCACGTGCCCGGTCTCGTGCAGCACCAGGTCGACGATCGCGTCCCCGATATACTCCTCGGGCACCTCTTCACCGGGCTTCAGCGTACCGAGCCCGAGCAGGGCGGCGTGCTCGAAGCCCAGCTGCTGGGCCATGCCCACTTGGGCGTAGCACCGGTAGGCCAGCTGCCACGGGTCGAGCGTCAGCGCCTGCCGGTTCTCCGCTTCGCGCGCCGCGATCATGGCGGCGAGCTCGCTCGTCGGCTGCGCCTCGCTTCCGGGATTGCCCATGCGCTGGAAGTTCCAGATCCAGCTCTGCATGAAACCGGACGACAGGAGAACGTCGCCGTTGAGCTGCTCGCCCGTCCGCGGATCGGACTGCGAAGGGCCGATCGCATAGCCCATCTGGTGCGCGGCGGTCCAGCGCACGGCCGAGTAGCGAATGTCCTCGGCGTTCCAGTTCGGATCGTCCGGGGCGTCCTTCGCGACGACGGCATTCCGGAAGCCCGCCTGCTCGAAGGCCGAGTTCCAGGCCTCGATGCCGCGGCGCACGTAGGGCCGGTACTCGACCGGGACGCTCCGGTCGATGTAGAACACGATCGGCTCGACGGGCTCGGACATCTCCGCCGTCGGGTCCTTCTTCTCGAGCCGCCAGCGGCGGACGATATCCACGTACAGGTCTTTCTCCTGGTCGCGGGAGAAGTCCTTGACGGCGTCGAGGAAATGTCCGACCCGGTCGTCGGCCAGCCGGGCCCGCATCGGGACCTCGGGGAGGGCGTAGATCGAGTAGCGAACGCCGACGGGAACCGAGCGCGTGTCGGGGACGCCCTCGCCGCCGAAGGTCGGACGCGTCCGCGACGTGTAGGTCAGCATCGCGTCGATTTCCAGGTTTTTCGGAAATGCCTGGATGTTCGCGACGTAGCTCCGGTCCTCGTCCAGGCTGGGCGTCTTGTCGTCGTAATACGGCTCGAGGCGACGGGCGAGATCGGAGTAGTCGGAGACGAGGAAATCGGTGACGTCGACCAGGAGGTTGTGGGTCGAGTCGTTCTCGCTCGCCACGTCCCAGGCGGCGACGATCGAGTGGGCGGTGTTCCCCTCGACGGACGTGCGCATCGGCGTCCCGGCGTCGGCCGTGAAGCGGGCGTTCCGGTGCTCGAGGAGGATCTTGTCGCCCACACGGCGCAGCCGCATCAGCTGCGCGCCGGAGAGGGGAAGCCCCTGGTGCACGTTGAACACGCCGGCGCCCTGGCTGATGTGCATCGTCATCCCGAAATCGGCGTCGAGCATCGCGGCGGGGATCTCGAGGTAGACGGTGTTGTCCCGCTTCCGATGGAGCGTCATCAGCCCGGGGAAGGCCTCGGTGTCCTTCAGGACCTCCGCCCAGGGCTTGAACGGCGCGTCGTCGTCGCCGCCGCTTCGCGGATCGGTGTTCGGGGCGTTCTTGGCGCAGGCCCCCGCTACCAGCATCGTTCCCACGGCCACCCACAGATCCCAGCGCACGCGTCGCATCGTCCCTCCCGGAGTTGTCGGGTCGGTCCCAGATCGTCCCGCCGGATGCTAGGCTCGGCACCCGCGGGGCGCAAAAGCCGGCACGGTCCGCCGCCCGTGCGGGCGCAAACCGGGGACCCTATTTTCGGGCGTCGTTCCGGCGCAGCATCGACTACCGGGAGGGAAGCCTGAAGAAGATCGTTGGCGAAATCCACCGCCGAAGCGTCTGGCAGTGCCTGGGGATCTACCTGGCCGCTTCCTGGCTGGCGCTGCAGGTCGTCGACATCCTGGCCGACAACGTCGGCCTGCCGGACTGGGTGTTTCCGTTCGCGATCGTTCTGCTCGTCATCGGCCTTCCCGTCGTCCTCGCCACGGCCGTCGTGCAGGAGCGGCTGCCCGGCGCCTCGCCACGGCCCGCGCGGCGCCACGACCGGGCGCCCGAGCCCGGCGACTACGCCACGAGCGGTCGCCGATCGTCGGCCGCCGACGCCACCCGGTCCCCGGAGCCCGCGCCCCCCGCCGACGCGCACCGCCGCTGGTTGACCTGGAAGAACGCTCTCAGCGGCGGCGCGCTCGCCTTCCTTCTGCTGTTCGTCGTGACCGCCGGCTTCATGTACATGCGGAGCAACGGAATCGGACCGGCGGGGACCCTCGTGGCCAGGGGGGTGATCGACGAGCGCTCGCCGATCCTCGTGGCCGACTTCGAGGCGAGCGACGGCGACGCCGAGCTCGCCCGCGCCATGACCGAAGCGTTCAAGATCGACTTCTCGCAGACGAAGGTCGTGCGGCTCCTCGAGCCCGCCCGCATCGCCGACGCGCTCCGCCGCATGGAGCTCGATCCGTCGACCCCGATGTCGATCGACGTCGCGCGCCGCGTCGCCCGGCGCGAGGGGATCCCGGCCATCATCGGTGGCAGCCTCACGCACGTGCCGGGCGGGTTCGTCCTCGCGGGCCGGATCGAGGACCCGGACGGGGCGGTGCTCGTGTCGCATCGCGAGACCGCGTCGGACTCGACCGACGTGCTGCCGGCGATCGACGCCCTGTCGGCGAAGTTGCGGGAACGGCTCGGCGACTCGTTCGTCTCGCTGCGCGCCGACGAGCCGCTCGCCCAGGCGACCACGCCCTCGCTCCGGGCGCTGGAGCTCTACACGCAGGCGCTGCGGACGATCGAGTACAACGGGGATTCGGAGGGCGGAGTCCGCCTGCTGGAAGAGGCGCTCGAGGAGGATCCCGAGTTCGCGATGGCGTGGCGGAAGCTGGGGGTCGAGCTCAACAACAGTCGCGGTGCCCGGTCCCGCATCGTCGAGGCCCTCACCCGGGCCTACGAGCTCAGAGAGCGGCTGACGCCCCGCGAGCGCTACCTGGCCGAGGCGGCCTACCATTCGTCGGTCACGCTCGACCGCCAGCGGGCGATCGACGCCTACGAGCGCATGCTCGACCTCGATCCGAACGACAGCTGGGCGCTCAACAACATGGCCGTGCTTTACGGTCAGGAGGGCGACGCGGTGAAGGAGCTCGAGCTCACGTCGCGGGCCGCCGCCCTCGACACGAGCTCCACGACGTACGGCAATCTCGTGATTCAGCATCTGCAGCTCGGCGACGTCGAGGCGGCCGACTCGGCGCTGGCCGCCTATCGGCAGCTGTTCGCGGCCGATCGCCGCTTCGGCACGATCGCGGCGCTCGTCGAGGTGCACCACGAGGATTACGCGGGCGCCGAGGAAGTCGTGCGGGCCGCGATCCGAACCACCGGGGGGGTGGCGAACCACTTCGCGCTGTCGGCCGTCCTGCGCTCGACCGGCCGACTCGACGAGGCGGACGCGGAGTCGGAGCGGGCCGCGGAGGCCGCGGCGGCAGCAGGCGTCCCGGGGTCGGAGTTCGGCCTGCTGTGGACCCGGTTCTTCACCGACGTCTACGTCCGTGGAGACAAACAGGCCGCCCGGCGGAAAATCGACCGCACGCTCGCCGAAGTCCCGCTCGACGAGCTCGATCCGCTGGATCGGCCCTACCTGACGCTGAGCGGCATGTACGCCGTGCTTGGCGACCGGGCGCGCGCCGAGGAGATGATGGCGGCCTTCCACGAGGCGGTGCCGGACGCGCCCGAGGCCAGGTACGAGGACGACGAGGCGCTCATGACCGCGACCCTGGCCGCGTCGGAAGCGCGCTGGGACGATGCGCTCTCCGGATACGAGGAATTCCGGCGGCTCGAACCCGGCTGTGAATACTGCTTCGAGTACGAGACGGCGCAGGCCTATGATAGCGCCGGCCGACCCGATTCCGCTCTCGCGTGGTACGGCGAAGCGATCGACACGCACGGCGCGGAACGTCTGTGGGGCCGCTCCTACGAGTACGGGCCGGCGCTCGAGCGGATGGCGCAGATCCTCGACGAGCAGGGGCGGCTCGACGAAGCGGCGGCCTACTACTCGCGCTTCGCCGACCTGTGGGCGGACGCCGACCCCGAGCTGCAGCCACGCGTGACGGCCGCCCGGGCTCGCGCCGAAGAGATCGTCCGGGCCCGGGGTTGATGACGCCCGTCGCCGAATCCGCCAGAGTTTCTCACTCCGACTCCAGGATCCCATGACTCGATGGCAGTCCACGGTTCTCGCATGCCTCTCCACGCTGTCCGTCGTGGCCGCCTGCGGTGACTCCGGCGCGCAGCGGGCCGGAGACCGTCCGGTCGCGCGCACGCCGGCAGACCTTCCCGAGGTCCTCGCCACGGTGGACGGCGATGAGATCACGTTCGACGATCTTCCCGAAGGGACGTCGCAGCAGCTCGCCCAGCTCGACAACAGCTATCGCCAGCAGCGCCACGACCTGCTGGCCGGCGCGCTCGACCAGGCCGTCGCCGACGCCATGCTCGCGAAGGAGGCCTCGGCCCGGGACATGACCGTCGCGGAGGTCGTGCAGGCCGAGACGGGCGGGCCGCCCCCGGCGCCGACCGATTCGGAGGTCGAGGCCTGGTACCGGCAGAATCAATCCCGGCTCCAGGGACGCTCGCTGGAGGAGCTCCGCGAGCAGATCCGGGAATTTCTGCGGAACAACCGGGCGCAGGCGTCCGCCGACTCGCTCGATGCGCGCCTGCGCGAGAAGTACGACGTCCGGCTGCACCTCGATCCGTTCCGCGTTGACGTCGACGACCCCGGCGCCCCGGCGCTCGGTGCCGCCGACGCCCCGGTCACCCTGGTCGAATTTTCCGATTTCGAGTGCCCGTTCTGCGGCAGGTTCTTCCCGACGTTGAAGCGGATCGAGGAGGACTACGGCGACCGCATCCGGATCGTCTACCGGCAGTTTCCGATTCCCACGCTGCATTCTCATGCGTTCAAGGCGGCCGAGGCGTCGCTGTGCGCCGACGACCAGGGAGAGTTCTGGGCGTACCACGACCTGCTGTTCCAGGAGCAGGATCGGTTGTCGGTTCGCGACCTGAAGGAGAAGGCGGGACGGCTCGGTCTCGACCGGGGGGCCTTCGACGAGTGCCTGGATACCGGCCGGAAGGTGGAGCAAGTGCAGGACGACCAGGCCGCCGGCCAGGCCGCCGGGGTCGCCGGCACCCCGGCGCTGTTCGTGAACGGCGTGCCGATTCCCGGCGGCGCCGTGTCGTACGACGTTCTGGCCGAAGCGCTCGACGCGGAGCTCGCCCGCACCGGGGGATGACGGCGGCCACCGGCTCCCGCGACTACTCGGCCCGGCGCTCCGAGGCGTAGAGCGAGGGGAGCCGGAAGGCCCGGAAAATGTATTCGCCGTCGAGGCCCGTGAGCGCGAACGTCTCGTTGCCCGACGAGTCGACCTGGTCGACGATGCCCGCCTGCCCGAACGAAACCATGCTCCGCCCGTCCGGCAAAACGTCCGTGTTTCCGCCGACGAACGTGTAGGCGTCGCTGGCGTCCGCGTACCCGAACACGAGGTCCGCCGTCATCGCGTCTTCGTCGATCGCGTACCGAACCAGGCGGCTCGGGGGTCCGGTGCCGTTGTCCAGGAACTGGATCACTCCGGGGCCCACGACCCTCAGTCCGTGCTGCCGGGCGAAGGCGCGCGTCGGGTCGTCGATCGTGAACTGATTCGCCCGGCCACCGAGACGCCAGACGACGTCGCCGGTCGCCGGATCGATCTTGGTGATTTCGTCCAGGCTTCTCCACGAGGCCAGCACTCCGCCGTCCGTATCGAAGGCGATCGCGTTGCCGTGGGTCATGTTGAGGTTCGTCGCGCCCGGGATCAGCGCGGGGTCGATGTCGTCGAGGCTGAAGTGCTCCGAGGTGTCGAACTCGAACAGCAGCGTTCCGTCGGCGGCGACGTGCTGGAGCGTCGTCCAGGTGACGGTCGCGTCGGCCCGCCCGCCGCGGGAGGAGAGGTCGGTCGCGATCGGGTGGTCGCACATCGCCCAGTAGCCGCCGTCCCGCATGACCCGGATTTCGTGAAACCGGGTGTCCCGGCCGACGCAGCCGATGTGATCCGTCACCTCGCCACGCTCGTTCACGACCCGGTAGAGCCTCACGCCGTCGGCGGTGCCGAAGATCGTGTAGTCGCCGGACGGGTGCGCCATGAAGTTGTTGAGCACGGGATCCACCGACGTGAAGTACCAGCGCACGCGGCCCTGGCCGTCCACGACGAAGCCCCCGGCGGGATGCGCGAGGCCGATGAAGCCGTCGGCCGGATCGCCGACGCCGCCGACGTCCGGGATCCAGTCGGGGAGAGCGCCGGTCGAGAGCTCGACGGTGTCGACCGAGTCGACGGTCGTCCCGGCCACCATGAGGATGTCGATCGCGTAATCGTGCTCGGCCAGCATGCCGAGCGCCGACGCCGTGGCGTGCCCGTTCACGACCGGGTACGCGGGGGAAGTATCGGCCGGCTCCCCGGCGGTGCGCATGCGCAGGCGCACCGCATCGTAGCCGGTGGCGTCGACGTCGACGGCCGCGCTGTTCACGTTCGCGCTCGACGGAGTGAGAACGGCGCCTTCGTAGGTCGGGCGGAAGCCTTTGGTTCCCGGATCTGCCGGCGAGTCAGCGCAAGCCGTTGCGAATGCGCCCAGCAGCGCGAGCGGGAGGAGATGCCTGTGGGTCATGTCGGGTGTTCTCACCTCGTACAGTTGTGCCTACTATACTCCATCGATCGTGACCTTCGTCGGCGGACCGGCGGACGAAACTTACACGCGGTGGTCCGCGCCGCGAGCCTGGACCGGAGCGGAAATGCGCTGGCAGCAGGGTAGGGAAAGCTCGAACGTGGAAGACCGCCGGGGGCGCGTGCTCCGTGGCGGAGGCCTCCGCATCGGCGGCGGCATGGGTCTGCTGGTTCTCCTCGTCGTCCTGCTGCTCGGCGGAGATCCGCTACAGGTGCTCTCCGCGCTGCTCGGCGGAAGCTCCGGCACCGGAACGCTGGCGCCGTCCGCGGGGTCGGTCGCCAGCCCCGCCGAAGAGCAGATGGCCGAGTTCAGCCGCCGGGTCCTCGGGCTGACCGAGGACACGTGGAGCGCGATCTTCGCGGAAGCGGGACGGACGTACCGGGCCCCGACCCTCGTCCTGTTCACGAGCCGCGTGTCCTCGGCCTGTGGTCTCGCCGGGTCGGCGACCGGGCCCTTCTACTGCCCCACGGACCGGAAGCTCTACCTTGATCTCGGGTTCTTCGACGATCTCCGGCGGATGGCGGGAATCCGCTCCGGGTTCGATTTCGCCGCCGCCTACGTGATCGCCCACGAGGTCGGCCACCACGTCCAGAACCTGCTCGGAACGGCGGCCGCCGTACGGAACGAACAGGAGCGATCCCCCGGGGCGGCGAATCAGCTCTCGGTTCTGCTCGAGCTCCAGGCCGACTGCTACGCCGGCGTGTTCGCAGCGCGGGCTCGCGGCCAGGACGGTGAGCCGGTGATGGAGCCGGACGACGCGGAAGAAGGAATGCGCACCGCCGCGGCCATCGGTGACGACCGGCTGATGCGCGACGCCGGGCGGGACGTGGCCCCCGAATCGTTCACCCACGGATCGTCCGAGCAGCGCACGCGCTGGCTGCGCACCGGGCTGGACAGTGGCGACCCGGAAGCCTGCGACACGTTCGGCCGGGCCGGCGGCTAGCTCGTGCCGAACCCCGCCGACCGCATCAGCAAGGCGCAGCGCTGGATCGACCTGATCGCGGCGCTGCTCGGCCGGCGTACGCCGATGACGGTCGACGAGATCTTCGAGGCCGTTCCCGCCTATCGACTCAAGGCCGGGCCGGAGGGGACCCCCGACCCGGCCTCCGTGCGACGCATGTTCGAGCGCGACAAGGACGAGCTGCGCGAGCTCGGGATTCCGATCGATTCCGTCAAGTTCCGCACGAACTACGGCATCGACGAGGAGGACGGGTATGTCCTGCCGCCCGCGGCGCTCTACATGCCCTACGTGAGGATCGTGGAGGCCACGAGCGACGAGGCCGCCCGCCCGGCCCCGGACGTCGCCCGCCCGGCCTTCACCCGCGGCGAGCTCGAGCTGGCCCTGGCGGCCCTGCGCGAGGCGGCCGGGATTCCCGGTTCTCCCTTTGCCGGGGCCACGAGGTCGGCGTACCGGAAGCTGGCGTTCGACATGGACTCGGCGCCTGCCGAGTCCGGCGTGCGGCATCTCGCGCCGCCGGGCTCGACCGAGATCGCCGCCGCCGTAGCGGACCTGCGGGATGCCCTGCGGGGCCGCAAGCGGGTGGAGTTCAGCTACCGCGGCCTCGCGCGCGGTGAGACGACGAAACGTGACGTCGCGCCGTACGGGCTGTTTCTCGACCACGGGAGCTGGTACCTGGTCGGAGATGACGCGCTGCGCGACGCGCGTCGCGTATTTCACGTCGGACGCATGAGCGGCCTGCGAGTGAACTCGCGGGCCCCGGCCACGCCCGACTACGAGATCCCCGAGAACTTCTCGCTCGCCCGCTACGTCGATCGCGAGTCGTGGGAGATCGGCGACACGGGAAGTGTGATCACGGCGAGCGTCCGGTTCGACCACCCGCTGTCGCTATGGGCCGCCCGCAACGACTACGGCCAGCTCTGGGAGGAGCTCGAAGACGGGGGCAGCGTCCGGTCGTTCGAGGTCAGCGCGGTACGTCCCTTCCTGTGCTGGCTGCTCGGGCTGCGCGGGGATGCGAGGCTCCTCGAACCGGCCGCGCTGGTCGACGAGCTGCACGCGATGGCGGCGGAGATCGCGGGGGCGCATGAGTGACGCCGCGGGAACGGCCGCCGATCGGCTGCAGCGACTGCTCTACCTGCTGCCGGCGGCCGCCGAGCGACCGCTGAGCCTGCGCGAGGCGGCCGACACGCTCGGCGTGAGCGAAGAGGTGATCCTCGAGGACGTGACCGAGATGTCGGCCCGGGAGTTCTACCATCCTGCCGGCGGCGCAACGGACGTCCGCATCGAGGTGGAGGCCGACCGCATCTTCGTACGGTCGCACGACAAGTTCCTCCGACCGGTACGGCTGAATTCCCGCGAGGCTCTGGCGGCGCATCTCGCGCTGCGACGCTACGCGGCGGCGCTCGAGGGCGAAGAGCGCCGCCGGGTGCTCGACGTGGCGGCGCGAATCGGGTCGGACCTGGCTACGGCGCCGCCGGACGAGTTCGCGGCGCGCTTCGCGGTCGAGGAGAGCGGAGAGGCGGGAGCCGTCCGCATCGGCCTCGGCGGCGCGGCCCGCGACCATCGCCGCTGTCGGATCACCTACCTGCGGTCCGGCGACGAGGGGCCCAGCGACCGGACGCTCGACCCGTACGTGGTCATGGAGGCGCGGGGCAACTGGTTCGTCGTCGGCTACTGCGGCCTTCGGAAGGGGATACGGGTCTTCCGGATCGATCGTATCATCGATCTCGCCGTGACGGACGAGACCTTCGAGGTGCCCGCCGACTTCGACCCGGACGACTGGGTGGAGGACGGGCGCGTGTTTCGGGCGGACGATACCGAAACGGTCGTCGTACGCTACACGGGGAGTGCCGCGGCCCGGATGAAGGAACAAGGACCGGTATCGCCGATCGAGGGCGGCGTGGAGGTTTCGTACGAGGTCGCCGACCCGGGCTGGATGGTGCGGCACGTGCTCCAGCAGGGAGGCGAGGCCGAAGTCGTGGAGCCCGCGCACGTGCGGCGAGCCGTGGCGCGGGCCGCGCAGCGACTCGGCCGCCCGGAGCTGCCTGCCGGGGGCTGAACCGCGCGTTCGGCGCCGGCCCGCCGGCCCTGTCGTGGTCGGCCCCGGTGCACATAATGTGGGCCATGCCGCTCCGCATCGTCCGGTCCGCCACCAGCTCCCGCCTGTGGGACGCCTGCCTGGAACGCTGGCTGGGCGCGCTCGGCGATCACGCGGGGCCCGATCCGCACGCGGCCCGCCTCTGGCTCGCCCACCGCACGCAGCGCGACGCGGCGCTCGCCGCCGCCGAAGGCGCCGGCCTGACCGGCTGGTTCGACCCGCCGATCCACTTCCTGTCCGAGCTGCGCCACCTGTTCGACATCCGGGCCCGGCCGATCGGCCTCCTGACCGGCCGGCTGCTGGTTGCCCGGCTGGCCCGCCGACAGGGCGAGGCGTCCGGGCTTCCGTCACCGGCCGGAGAGCGCGGCCCGGCCCGATCGCACATGCTCGACGGCCTGTTCGGGGAGCTGCTGGCGGAGGGCGTGACACCAGGCGAGCTCGAGGCCGCGCTCAGCGGGCTGGCCGCCGACGGGTTCACGCAAGAGCGCAACCGCTGGTTGACCGGCACGTACCGGGCGTACCGGGAAAGTCTGGCCGCCGAGAACCTGTACGACGCCCGCCAGATTCACGCGCTCGTCGCCGAGCGGATCGAAGCCGGGGGACTGTCGGAGGCGCTCCGCGGCGCCCGGGCGCTGCACGTCTACGGCGTCACTTCTCTCGGGCGACGGGAGCGCCTCTTCCGCGCCCTGGCCGAGCAGCCGGACGTGGACGTGACAATCTACCTTATACAAGAGCCAGAACCTGCGGATTGGCAGTTGCTTACAGATGACGTGGAGGAGCTCGATGGCGCCCGGCCGCCCGTCCCGCAAGTCCGTCCGGCGCCCGACGCGCTGCGCGAGGCTGCCCACGTCGCACGGTGCGTCAAGCAACGGATCGTCGCGGACGGATGTCCGCCCGAGCGGATCGCCGTCGTCGCGCGCTCGGGCCGCGACGATACCCGCCGAATCCACCGGGCGCTGGTCGAGGCGGGGGTCCCGTCCAGCGCCCGGTTGCGGACGGTGCTCGCGGAAGTCCCGGCCCTGCGGGCGCTGCTCGAGCTCTTCAGGGGCGAGGCGGCGGGATGGGACTACCGGTCGCTGCGCACCGTGGGTACGACGCCGTACTTCGGTCTCGGGCTCGATCCGCGGCCGCTCGACGTCATCGCCGGGGAGCGTCGGATCAGGGGCCTGGACGCGTGGGAAGAAGCGCTGTCCGAGCTCGCGGCGGCGCTCGCCGCCGACCCCGAGGCCCGCCACGTCCGCCGCCTGCGCGGTCGGGGGGTGTTCGCCGATCGGGTGGTGGCCGCCGCCGAGGCGGTCGGGGAGTTCCGCGAGCGGACCACGGAGCTCCGGGATCCCCGCCCCGAGGCCGAGTGGATCGATTTCACCCGCACGCTGACCGGCGGTGAGGCGTTCGGATTCCGCCGCCGCCTGTGCCGGAGCGTCGGGGAGCGCTACGACGTCGTGCGGCTCGACCAGCGGGGCGTCCGCGTCCTCGACGGTCTGCTGGCCGAGTGGCGGGGACTGGTCGGCGAAGGACCACCGCTCGGGGCGGGGGAGTGGCGCGATCGGCTTCGTCGCCTGCTGGCCGCCAACGAGCTCGCGCTGTCCACCCCGCGGCAGCGCGGCGTCCAGGTTCTGGAAGCGCACGAGGCCGCGTTGACGCCTTTTCGGCACGCATTCCTCGTGCACGCCAACGACGGAGAATTTCCCCGTACGCCGCGCGGCAGCGGCATCCTTTCGGAAGAGGAGCGTCGGCAGCTCCGCCGGGCCGGATTGCCCGTGGAGGACCGCTCGACCGCGCTGCGTCGAGAACGGGCGCTGTGGCGCGCGGTGACGGCGGGTCCGGGGGTCACGGTGAGTTACCGGACCGCGACCGCCGCCGGCGTGCCGCTCCTTCCGTCACTTATGGTCCCGGAGCACGATCCCGCTTCGGCGCTGCCCCGAACGGCGGTCCACGAGGGAACGGCGGCCCCTGCCGTGAGTCGCTCCGGCCAGCTGCGCCGTGACGTCCTCGAGCTCGCCCGTCTTCGCCGCGGCGACGACCGCCGGGAGCTCGGGGTCGCAGACCCGGCGGCCGTCCGCCAGGCCGTGCTGGCCGCCTTCGCGGAGGAGCTGCGCGCCGGGGCTCTCGACGACGTGGCCGGAATCGAGGAGCGGCTCGGTCTCGAACCGGCGCCGTTGCTCGGTCGGGACCGTCCGGTGTCGGAGCGCGCTCACGCCTGGGGAGGGCGCCTGCGCGATCCCGTGGTTCGGGCGGTGCTGGCCGAGCGCTACGGACCGGAGCACGTGTGGTCCGCCAGTCAGCTCGAGCAGTACGCCCGGCGTCCGTTCGACTTCCTGCTCGCGCGCGTCCTGCGGATCGAGGGTCTGGAGGAAGCGGAAGAGGAGACGACGCCCCTGGCGTCGGGGAGCGTCATCCACGCGGTGCTGGAAGAGCTGCACGGGCGGCTCATCGAGTCCGATGCGTCGAGCTTCGCCGGGGGCGCGGATCTGCTGGAGGCCGTGTGCCGTGACGTGTTCGCCGAGGCCGAGCGCGCGGCGGCCCTGTGGTTGGGGCTCCCCGTGCTGTGGCGATTGCGCCGCCGCCGGTTGCGGGAGGACCTGGCGGCCTTCGTGGCATGGGACTTCGACCGGCTGACGAAAGCGGGGATCCGACCGATCGGCGTCGAGCTCACGTTCGGCTATGGCGACGCGGACCCTGTCGTCGTGCGGGGCCGCGACGTCGCGGGCCGGCCGGCGGAGCTCCGACTCGGCGGCCGGATCGACCGGGTCGACCGCCTGGGCGGGAGCGCCGGCGTGCGCGTCGTCGACTACAAGCGCAAGAGCGTGCCGGCGACGGCCGGCTACGACGACGGCACCACGCTGCAACCGGCCCTCTACATGCACGCCTGGAAGACCCTGCGTGGAGAAGCTCCCGAAGAAGGTCTCTTCCTCTCGGTACTCCAGCCCGGTCGGGGCTCGCGGTCCGGGCTCAAGGCGGACCGGGTCGAGGACGTACTCCGCTTCGCCCTGGCGATACCGCGCCGCGTCCGCGCGGGCCTGTTCGAGCCCGCGCAGGCGCGCTCGGCCGGCGATCCGTCGCCCTGGCAGCCCGGCCGGGAGGTGACGCGAACGGACCACTCGATCACGGCCGGGACCCGGTTCGACAACCCGGCGGAGGACGCCGATGGCTGACCTCCGCTGGACCGACGAGCAGGCCCGGGTGCTGCTGGACACCGGCAACGTTCTCCTCTCGGCCAACGCCGGGACTGGAAAGACCGCCACGATCGTGGGCAAGATCGGCTGGCTGCTCGGGCTCGACGTGGGGCGGCGGGCGGACGGACGGCCGATCCCGCCGTGCCCCGAACCGTGCGCGCTGGACGGGATCGCGGCGATCACGTTCACGGAGAAGGCGGCCTGCGAGCTCAAGGAACGGCTGCGCTCGACGATCGAGGATTCCAGTCGGGCGGACGAGCTGCGCTGGGAGCTCGATCGAGCGGCCGTCGGAACGATCCACGGCTTCTGTGCCGGACTGCTGCGGGATCACGCCCTTCGGCTGGGCATCGATCCCACCTTCCGGGTGCTCGACGAACGAGAGTCGACCCTGCGGCTGCACGAGATCATCCGCGGAGAGATCATGGACGCCGCGGGCCGCGAGGACGAGGACGTCGAGCGCCTGCTCGGCCGGTTCGGCCTGTATGGATCGGAGTACTCGCGGGGCCTCATCGGCGCGGTCGCTGCGGTGGTGCGTGAGGTTCGATGGCACCGCGACCGGTAC
>JASFRN010000002.1:0-64203 GCA_050114915.1 Gemmatimonadales bacterium
GGTTCGGCGCTGAAGGCGCTGGAGGACGGGCAGGTGGGCTCGGAGGCGACGGCGTGCATCGACGAGTTGATGGACGCGCTGGACTCGTACATTCCGCAGCCGGAGCGGGAGGTGGACAAGCCGTTCCTGATGCCGGTGGAGGACGTGTTCACGATCACGGGCCGCGGGACGGTGGTGACGGGTCGCGTGGAGCGCGGGATGGTGAAGACGGGCGAAGAGGTCGAGATGGTGGGCCTGGGCGCCGACAAGAAGACGGTGGTGACGGGCGTGGAGATGTTCCGGAAGATCCTGGACGAGGGGCAGGCGGGCGACAACGTCGGGCTGCTGCTGCGCGGGGTCGGCAAGGAAGAGGTGGAGCGAGGGATGGTGATCGCGAAGCCGGGCTCGATCACGCCGCACACGAAGTTCAAGGCGGAGGTGTACGTGCTGACGAAGGACGAGGGAGGGCGGCACACGCCGTTCTTCAACGGCTATCGTCCGCAGTTCTACTTCCGGACGACGGACGTGACGGGCTCGGCGGAGCTGCCCTCGGGGGTGGAGATGGTGATGCCCGGGGACAACGTGAACATGGACGTGGAGCTGATCGCGCCGATCGCGATGGACACGGAGCTGCGCTTCGCCATCCGCGAGGGCGGCCGCACCGTCGGCGCCGGCGTCGTGACGGAAATCATCGAGTGACCGCGCGGGAAGAGAAGAGAGACTGATGGCAGAGAAGATTCGGATTCGGCTCAGGGCCTTCGACCCGGTGGTCATCGACCAGACGGCCGCGGACATCGTCCGCACGGCCCAGAAGACGGGTGCGTCCGTGAGCGGTCCGATTCCGCTCCCCACGCGGCGGCAGCTGTTCACCGTGCTCCGCAGCCCGCACGTCGACAAGAAGTCGCGCGAGCAGTTCGAGCTGAAGACGCACAAGCGGCTGATCGACATCTACGACACCCGCCCGCAGACCGTGGACGCGCTGACCAAGCTCGACCTGGCGGCCGGCGTCGACGTCGAGATCAAAGTCCAGTAGGGGATTTCGAGCTATGGCTGGGATGATCGGCAAGAAGATCGGGATGACCCAGATCTTCGACGAAAACGGCAATGCCGTCGGAGTCACGGTGCTCGAGGTGGGCCCGTGCCCGATCGTGCAGGTCAAGACGAACGAGACGGACGGCTACGAGGCCGTGCAGCTCGGCTTCGGACGGCGCCGCGAGCAGCGGGCCAAGAAGCCGGCCGCGGGGCATGCCGCCCGCGCCGGGCTCGACTACGTGCCCGAGGTTCTCGCCGAGTTCGAGCTGGAGTCGGACCGGGAATACACGGCGGGCGAGGAGCTGACCGTCGAGATGTTCGAGGTCGGTCAGCGGGTCAAGATCTCGGGCCGCACGAAGGGCCGCGGGTTCCAGGGCACCGTGAAGCGTCACAACTTCGGCGGATCGCGCGCGTCGCACGGCGGCAGCTCGATCCTCCGGTCCCCGGGCTCGATCGGTCCGGGCACGGACCCGTCCCGGGTCATCAAGGGGCGGAAGATGTCGGGCCAGATGGGTGGCACGGTCCGGACGGCGATGAACCGCCGCATCGTGGCCATCGATGCCGAGAAGAACCTGCTGATGATCGACGGTTCGGTGCCGGGAGCGCGCAACAACGTGGTGCTCATCCGCACCGTTTGAGACGACGAGCCGAAGGAAGAGCGGAGACGCAGTGATGAAGGCGAAAGCATATACGGCGGCGGGTGCGGCGCGCTCGGGAGACGTAACGCTCCCGGACGGCGTGTTCGACGGCGTCGTGAACCAGGACGTGCTGCACCAGGTGGTGACGGCGCTCCTGGCACACCGACGCCAGGGCACGGCATCGACGAAGACCCGCCAGACGATCGCCGGCGGCGGTCGCAAGCCATGGCGACAGAAGGGCACCGGACGGGCCCGCGCGGGCTCCGTGCGATCGCCGCTGTGGCGTGGCGGCGCGGTCATCTTCGGCCCGCAGCCGCGCGACTACGCGCCGCAGGTTCCGCGGAAGCTGAAGCGGCTCGCGGTCACGTCGGCGCTGAACGCGCGCGCCGGTGACGGCGACCTGATCGTCGTGGAGCCGTTCGGCTACGAAGAGCCGAAGACGCAGAAGCTGGCCGGGTTCCTGTCGGCGGTCGGAGCGGACGGCAACGTCCTCCTGCTGACGCACGGCGTGCAGCGCGAGGTCTATCTCTCGGGTCGCAACATCCCGGGCCTCCAGGTGAAGCCCTGGGGGGAGGCCTCGGCCTACGACATCCTGTGGGCCGACCTGGTCGTGGTCGAAGAGCCCGCCCTGGAGGACGCATGAGCCGCGCACCGCAGGAAGTGCTGATCCGCCCGCTGATCACCGAGCAGAGCTCGATCCTGCAGGCGGAGCAGAACAAGTACACGTTCGAGGTGCATCGCGACGCCACGAAGATCGACATCCGCAACGCGGTCGAGGAGATGTTCGACGTGTCGGTCAAGAGCGTCCGCACGATGAACTGCCTCGGCAAGGAGCGTCGGGTCGGCCGCAGCACGGGCCGCCGCCGCGACTGGAAGAAGGCGATCGTCACCCTCCACGAGGGCGAGATGATCGACATGTACGGGGGAGTCTGAGCAGATGGCGCTGAAGAAATTCCGACCGGTCACCGCGGCGAATCGCTTTCGCTCCGTGTCCGGGTTCGACGAGATCACGCGAAAGACGCCCGAGAAGTCCCTCGTCGAGGGGCTGACGAAGGCGTCCGGGCGCAACCACACCGGCCGGATCACCAGCCGGCGCCGCGGTGGCGGCCACAAGCGGCGGTACCGGAAGATCGATTTCAAGCGGGACAAGCTCGGCGTGCCGGGCACCGTGCGTGAGATCGAGTACGATCCGAACCGCTCGGCGCGCATCGCGCTGATCCAGTACGCGGATGGTGAAAAGCGCTACATCCTGCACCCCCGCGGCCTCGCGGTGGGCGACACGATCGTGGCGGGCGAAGAGGTCGAGGCGAACCTCGGCAACAACCTGCCGCTCCGGAACGTGCCGCTGGGCACGACCGTGCACTGCGTCGAGCTCGTGCCGGGCAAGGGCGCCCAGATGGGCCGCTCGGCCGGCGCCGGCGTGCAGGTGATCGCGAAGGAAGGGCCGTACGTGACGCTGCGGTTGCCGAGCACCGAGGTGCGCCAGGTGCGCTCCGAGTGCACGGCTACCGTGGGGCAGGTCGGCAACGTGGACCACGAGCTCGTGCGCTCGGGCAAGGCGGGGCGTTCCCGCTGGCTCGGCCGCCGGCCGAAGGTTCGCGGTGTGGCGATGAACCCGATCGATCACCCGCTGGGTGGCGGCGAAGGCCGCACGTCCGGCGGGCGGCCGCCGGTGTCGCCCTGGGGCGAGCCCGAGGGCAAGAAGACGCGCAAGCGGAAGAAGAAGAGCAACAAGTACATCGTGCGCGGCCGCCGGCGCGGCAAGTCCACGAAGTAACGCAGCGACAGCCGAAGAGGACGAGACGACATGGCGCGCAGCATCAAGAAGGGTCCGTACATCGACGAGCGGCTTCTCGAGCGTATCGAGAAGATGAACTCGACGGGCGACAAGCGGGTCGTGAAGACCTGGGCCCGGGCGTCCACGATCAGCCCGGAGTTCGTCGGCCACACGGTCGCCGTGCACAACGGCAACAAGTTCATCCCGGTGTACGTCACCGAGAACATGGTCGGCCACAAGCTCGGCGAATTCGCGCCCACCCGGCTGTTCCGCGGGCACGGCGGCAAGCTCGCCACCGACAAGCGCGCCCGCATCTGAGTCCGGATCGAGCGAGGGAGACGAGAGATATGGAAGCGCGAGCGGTGGCGAAGAACATCCGCATGTCCGCGAGGAAGATGCGGCTGGTCATCGACGAAATCCGGGAAAAGGACGTCAACGAGGCGTACTCGATCCTGCAGTTTTCGAAGAAGGCCGCGGCCGAGCCGATCGACAAGGCGCTCCGGTCGGCCGTGGCGAATGCGGTGCACAAGGCGGACGTCGAGGGCGAGTTCCTGGACGTCGACACGCTCTTCGTGCGCGAGTGCTACGTGAACGAGGGCCCGACGCTGCGCCGCTATCGGGCGGCCGCGATGGGCCGGGCCGCGCCGATCCGCAAGCGCATGAGCCACGTGACCATCGTCGTGGATACGAAGGAGTAATCGTGGGACAGAAGACACATCCGTACGGTTTCCGGCTCGGCGTCGTGAAGCCGTGGAAGTCCCGCTGGTACGCCCGCGGCAAGGATTTCCCCGAGCTGCTGGCCGAGGACGAGAAGCTGCGTAAGTACCTGCACGCCCGTCTCGACCATGCGGCCGTCGCCACGGTCGAGATCGAGCGCAAGCCGACGAAGATCGTCGTCACGATCCACACGGGTCGTCCCGGCGTCGTGATCGGCAAGCGGGGCTCCGAGGTCGACAAGCTGCGCGACGAGCTCGCGCTGCTCACCGACTCGGAAGTCTCGATCAACGTCGAGGAGATCAAGCGCCCGGAGGTCAGCGCGCAGCTGGTGGCCGATTCCATCGCCCATCAGCTGAAGCAGCGCATCGGCTTCCGTCGCGCCATGAAGCGCGCCCTGCAGTCGGCGATCCGTGCGGGGGCGGAGGGTGTGAAGATCCAGTGCGGCGGCCGCCTCGGCGGCGCCGAGATCGCCAGGACCGAGGGCTATCACGAGGGCCGTGTCCCCCTGCACACGCTGCGGGCGGACATCGACTACGCCCAGCGGATGGCCAAGACGACGTACGGAACGATCGGCGTGAAGGTCTGGGTGTTCCGCGGCGAGGTCGTCGAAGACCGCCGGGGCCAGACGTACACGGCCGGTGGGGGTAACTAGAGCACTATGCTGCAGCCCAAGCGAGTCAAGTACCGGAAACAGCAGAAGGGCCGCCTCAAGGGCAACGCCCAGCGCGGCAACTCGATCGCGTTCGGCGACTACGGGCTCCAGACGCTCGACACCGGCTGGATCACGAATCGGCAGATCGAGGCCGCGCGTGTGGCGATGACCCGCCACATGAAGCGAGGCGGAAAGGTCTGGATCCGCATCTTCCCGGACAAGCCGGTCACGTCCAAGCCCGCCGAGACCCGGATGGGCAAGGGGAAGGGGAATCCCGAGGGCTGGGTCGCGCCCGTGAAGCCGGGCCGCGTGATGTTCGAGCTCGAGGGAGTGCCGGAAGACGTGGCGCGGCGGGCGATGGAGCTCGCGTCCGCCAAACTCCCGGTGAAGACGAAGTTTCTGGTCCGCGAGGACTGAGCCAGGGACACGACTGACATGAACGCACAAGAGATCCGCGAGATGACGGACGACGAGATCGAGACGAAGATCGAGACGACCCGGCAGGAGCTGTTCAACCTGCGGTTCCGCGCGAGCTTCGAGGAGACCGACCACGGCCTGATCCGTGGTCTGCGTCGCGACATCGCGCGGTTGTTGACGATACGTACCGAACGCGAACAGGCGGCGGCGGGAGACCAGGATGGCTGAGCATATCGAGACGACCGCCGGACGCCGGAAGCAGCGGCAGGGCACGGTCGTCAGCGACGCGATGGACAAGACCGTCGTCGTGTCCGTGGAGCGCCGGGTGCAGCACCCCCTGTACGGGAAGCGTGTGAACCGGTGGAAGAAGTACCACGCGCACGACGAGACGAACGAATACCGGACCGGTGACGTGGTAGTGATCGAAGAGACCCGGCCGCTGTCGAAGACCAAGCGCTGGCGGGTGATCGAGCTCGTCGAGCGGCCCGTCACGGAGGGCTGAGCGATGATCCAGCAGGAGACCGAAGTCCGGATCGCGGACAACTCGGGGGCCCGGCGTGCGCAGTGCATTCGCGTGCTGGGCGGCTCGAAGCGCCGCTATGCGGGGCTGGGAGACGTCGTGATCGTGGCGATCAAGGACGCGATCCCGGGCGGCACCGTTAAGAAGGGCGAAGTGGCCCGGGCGGTCGTCGTGCGCACGGCGAAGGAGAACCGCCGCGCCGACGGGACCTACATCCGGTTCGACGAGAACGCCGCCGTGATCATCAACGACGCGGGCGAGCCGCGGGCGACGCGCATCTTCGGGCCGGTGGCCCGCGAGCTGCGCGAGAAGCAGTTCATGAAGATCGTCTCGCTGGCGCCGGAAGTGATCTGAGCAGGCAGGAACGGAAGAGATGACACGCAACAAGCTGCACGTCCGCAAGGGCGACGAAGTCCAGGTACTCTCGGGCAACTACAAGGGCGTCCGGGGCACCGTGCTGCGGACGATTCCGCGCAAGAACAAGGTCGTGGTCGAAGGCGTGAACATTCGGAAGCGCCACGAGGCGCCGTCGCAGGACAATCCCGACGGCGGAATCGTCTCGTTCGCGGCGCCGATCGACGCGTCGAACGTGATGCTGATCGATCCGTCGACGGACGAGCCGTCGCGCTACCGGACGAAGATCGACGACGACGGGACGAAGGAACGGATCTCCGTGAAGAGCGGAAATCCGATTCCGAAGGCGTAAGGAACGATGAAGCCAAGGCTCAGAGAACACTACGAGACGCAGGTCGTCCCGAAGCTCGTCGACGAGTTCGGGTTCGACAATCCGATGGAGATCCCGCGGCTCGAGAAGATCGTGTTGAACGTCGGGCTCGGCAGCGCGAAGGACGAGCCGAAGCTGCTCGACTCGGTGGTCGCCGAGCTCGCGCTGATCAGCGGGCAGCAGCCGATCGTCACGAAGGCGCGCAAGTCGGTGTCGAACTTCGCCCTGCGCGAGGGGATGCCGGTCGGCGTCAAGGTGACGCTGCGCGGCGCCCGCATGTACGAGTTCATGGACCGGTACATCAGCACGGCGATCCCCCGCGTGCGTGACTTCCGCGGGCTGAACAGCCGCGCCTTCGATGGTCGGGGCAACTACACGGTCGGCGTCCGGGAGCAGATGATCTTCCCGGAGATCGACTACGACGACATCGTCCGCGTGCACGGGATGGACATCACGTTCGTGACCACGACGGACAAAGACGACGAAGCGCTCGTTCTCCTCCGGGAGATGGGCATGCCGTTCCGCGGCGAGACACCGGTGGTGGTCTGAGCCGGTGCTCGGGTCGCGGCGCAATCAGGAGAGGTAGATGGCCAGGAAGGCTTTAGTCGAAAAAGCGAATCGGGAGCCGAAGTTCAGCGCCAGGGGTGTCAACCGCTGTCAGCGCTGCGGTCGGGCGCGCGCCTACATGCGCAAGTTCGGTCTGTGCCGGATCTGCTTCCGCGAACTGGCGCTCAAGGGCGAGATCCCGGGCGTGAGAAAGGCGAGCTGGTAACCGATGAGCATGAACGATCCCATCGCCGACATGCTGACGCGGATCCGCAACGCGGGTCACGCGGGGCACCGTCGGGTCGACATGCCGGTCTCGAAGCTGAAGATCGAGATCGGCCGGATTCTCACGGAGAACCACTTCATTCACGGGTACAAGGTGCTCGACGAGGGGGACCACAGGGTCCTGCGCGTCTACCTGAAGTACACGGATGACGATCGGCCGGTGATCCGCTCGCTGAAGCGGGTGTCGCGTCCGGGGCTGCGTCGCTACGTCGGCGCGTCCGACGTGCCGAAGGTCCGCTCGGGGATGGGGATCGCGATCCTCTCCACGTCGCGTGGCGTGATGACCGACCGTGAGGCCCGGGCCGATCGCGTCGGCGGCGAAGTCCTGGCGACGGTCTACTAGAAGAAGCGAGAGAGAGATGTCCAGAGTCGGCAAACAGCCCATTCCGCTCCCCGACGGCGTGACCGCGAAGGTCGACGGCGCGCGGGTGACGGTGAAGGGCCCGAAGGGCGAGATGTCCGGGTCGTTCGACCCCGAGCTCACGATCGAGCTCGCGGAGGGCGAGCTGCGGGTGACCCGCCCCACCGACCAGGCGCGCCACCGCTCGCGGCACGGGCTCACGCGCAGCCTGATCGCGAACATGGTGCAGGGCGTCACCGAGGGGTTCGAGCGCTCGCTCGAGATCCACGGCGTCGGGTACCGGGTCCAGCAGAAGGGCAAGAACATCGAGTTGAGCGTCGGCTTCAGCAACAACGTGCTGTTCGAGGCGCCGGAGGACATCGACCTCGTGGTCGAGTCGCCCACCCTGCTGCACATTCGCGGGGTCGACAAGCAGCTCGTCGGCGAGGTGGCGGCCCGCATCCGCAAGGTGCGTCCGCCGGAGCCGTACAAGGGCAAGGGGATTCGGTACCGCGACGAGCACGTGCGGCGCAAGGCCGGTAAGGCCGCCGCGACCGCCTGACGAAGCGGAGGAACGAGAACATGGCGAAGAAGAGCAAGTCACAGGGCCGGCGGCACGCACGTGCGCGGCGTCACGCCCGCGTACTCAAGAAGGTACGCGGCACGGCGCAGCGTCCGCGCCTCGTGGTGCACCGCAGCCTGCGAAACATCGAAGGCCAGATCGTCGACGACGATCGGGGCGTCACGCTGTTCGGGGTCTCCACCCTGGCCGTCGACGAAGCCCCGGTCGGCGAGGACGCCGAAGAGCTGAGCGGCAAGATCGCCGCGAGCTATGCGGCCGGGAAGGCGCTGGCGGAGAAGGCGCGCGAGAACGGGATCGAGCAGATCGTGTTCGACCGCGGAGGATACCCGTATCACGGCCGGGTCAAGGCGTTCGCCGATGGGGCGCGCGCCGGCGGCCTGGACTTCTAGAGACGGACGAAAGCGTTCTACATGGCGAAGAGACAGAACCGCAGGCGACGTGACGACGGCGACAACCTGAAGGAGAACGTGATTTACATCAATCGCGTCTCCAAGGTCGTCAAGGGCGGCCGGCGCTTCTCCTTCACGGCCCTCGTCGCGGTCGGCGACGGCCAGGGGAAGGTCGGGACCGCGCTCGGCAAGGCCAACGAGGTCGCCGAGGCGATCCGTAAGGGGATCGATCGCGCGCGCAGCAACATGGTCGAGATTCCGCTCGACAACGGAACGATTCCGCACGAGCAGCTCGGCCGGATGGGCGCGGGCCGCGTGCTTCTGAAGCCGGCGGGTCCGGGTACCGGCGTGATCGCCGGGGGCCCGGTGCGCGCGGTGCTCGAGTGCGCAGGGGTGCAGAACATCCTCACCAAGAGCCTCGGATCCAACAACCCGCTCAACATGGTCGCCGCGACCATGGCGGGACTGGAAGCGCTCGTGACGCCGGAGCAGGTCGCGCGGGAGCGCGGGATGGATCCCGAAGTGCTGCGGGAGGCGATGCGTGGCTAAGCAGATCCGGATTCGACAGATCAAGAGCGGCAACGGACAGATGCGCAGACAGCGCGACACGTTGCGCGCCCTGGGACTCCGTCATCACCAGGCGGAAGTCGTCAAGGAAGACAACCCGGCGATTCGCGGGATGATCGAGGTCGTCTCGCACCTCGTCGAGGTCGAGGAGGCCGACTGAAGATGGCGGAGAAGAAGCGGTTGGGACTGGACAACCTGAGCCCGTCGCCCGGCTCGAAGCGCTCGGCCAAGCGGGTGGGCCGTGGGCACGGCTCCGGGAGCGGCAAGACCTCGGGACGCGGTCACAAGGGACAGAAGTCCCGGACCGGCGCGAGCATCCCCGCCTGGTTCGAGGGCGGCCAGATGCCGCTGTACCGGCGCCTGCCGAAGCGCGGCTTCACGCCGCGCAGCCGGCGTCGCTACCAGGTCGTGAACCTGCGCGAGTTCGAGGAGCTCGAGGGCTCCGAGTTCGGCCCCGAGGAGCTGAAGCGCCTCGGTCTGATCGGCTCCGTCAAGGAGCCGGTCAAGATCCTCGGTGACGGGACGCCGGGACGCGCCGTGACGGTGCGGGCCCATGCGTTCAGCGCCACGGCGCGCGAGCGCATCGAGGCCGAGGGCGGCACGGCCGAGCTGATCGACTGAGCATGGCCAACGAACGTCTGCAGGCGGCCCAGGCGGCCGCCAGCCTGTTCAAGATCCCGGAGCTGAAGGAGAAGATCCTCTTCACGCTCCTCTGCCTGGCGATTTATCGCCTCGGGTCCCACATCCCGACCGCGATGGTCGACGTGGTGGCCCTGCAGCAGCTCTCCGGTCAGTTCGAGGGGACGCTGTTCGGGATCTACAACCTGTTCACCGGCGGCGCGCTGCAGCGGGCGACGATCTTCGCCCTCGGCATCATGCCCTACATCTCCGCCAGCATCATCTTCCAGGTGCTCGGGGCGACGTTCCCGACCATCAAGAAGATGCAGCAGGAGGGCGAGGACGGGCAGCGGAAGCTGACCCAGTGGACCCGCTACGTGACCGTGGTCCTGTGTCTGTCGCAGGCGTACGGCTACGCGCTGTTCCTCGAGTCGCAGGCCGGCGTCGTTACCAATCCGGGCTTCGGCTTCCGGATGCTCACCGTCCTGCTGCTCACCGCGGGCGGCGTGTACGTGATGTGGCTGGGCGAGCAGATCACCGAGCGCGGGATCGGCAACGGGATGTCGCTGCTGATCTTCTTCTCGATCATCCAGGGCTTCCCGGGCGCCGTGTTCAGCACCTTCGAGCTCTACCGGGCCGGCGGGATCAGCCTGTTCATGCTCGTCGCGCTGTGCGCCGTGCTGATCGCGATCACGGCCGCGGTCGTGTCCCTTACGATGGCCGCGCGCCGGATCCCGGTGCAGATCCCGCGCAAGGTCGTGGGCCGAGGCCGCGTGCGGGAAGGCCAGAAGTCGTTCATTCCGATCCGCATCAACTCGGCCGGCGTGATGCCGATCATCTTCGCCCAGGCGATCATCATCATCCCGGGCACGCTCTACGCCTTCACGGGCGGGTCGGGCGCCGCCTCGGGCGGCTGGCAGGGCTTCCTGTACGACCTGAGCCAGATTTTCGCCGTCGGATCGACGTGGTACTACGTGGCCTACGCGCTGCTGATCATCGTGTTCACCTACGTGTACACGGCGATCATCTTCGACCCGATCGACCTGGCGGAGAACCTGAAGAAGCAGGGCGGGTTCATTCCGGGCGTGAAGCCCGGGGCCTCGACGGCGGAGTACATCGACCGGGTGCTGACGCGCGTCACGCTTCCGGGTTCGATCTACCTGGCCGCGATCGCGCTGCTGCCCTTCTTCATCTTCGACTGGTTCAACATCCAGACCTTCTTCTTCGGCGGCACGTCGCTGCTGATCGTCGTGGGTGTGGCGCTCGATACCGTGCAGCAGATGCAGCAGCACCTCCTGCTCCGGCAGTACGAAGGATTCATGAAGAAAGGCCGCGTGAAGTACCGGGGTCGCCAGCGGTACATGTGACCCGGTGGCCGGTAGACGCTTGAGGCTCGTCATGATGGGCCCGCCGGGAGCGGGGAAGGGAACCCAGGGAGCGCTGCTGGCGCGGCGCCACGGAATCCCCCGTTACGCGACGGGAGACCTGTTGCGCGAAGCGAAGCGGGAGGGCACGGAGCTGGGCCGCGCGGCGCAGAGCTACATGGACGCCGGCGAGCTCGTACCCGACGACGTCATCCTCGGGATGATGCGCGAGAAGCTGTCCTCCGACGAGGCGGCGGGCGGGTTCCTGCTCGACGGCTTCCCGCGGACGGTCGCGCAGGCCGAAGGACTCGACGCGCTGCTCGACGAGCTCGGACAGTCGCTCGACGCGGTCGTCAGCCTCGAAGTCGACGACGACGAGATCGTCGAACGGCTGTCGTCTCGCCGGGTGTGCGCCGAGTGCGGACGCGTGGCGGCGGCCGGGGCCGAAAAGCACGAGCGCTGCCAGGCGTGCGGTGGGGCGCTGAGGCGCCGGGCCGACGACGACCCGGAGACGGTCCGGCGGCGGCTCGAGGTGTACCGCGAGGAGACCGCGCCGGTGCTGGAGTGGTACGAGCGCTCCGAGACGCCGGTTCGTCCGGTGAACGGAGCCGGGAGCGTCGAAGAGGTGCAGGCGCGGATCATCGGAGCGGTGGGCGCATGATTCGCCTCAAGACCGCCGACGAGATCGAAACGATCGGCCGCGCCGGACGGATCGTGTCCGACACCCTGGCCCACGTCGCGAAGCTGGCGCGGCCCGGGGTGACCACGGCGGCGCTCGACGAGGCGGCGGAGGAGTTCATCCGCTCCCACGAGGGCGCGACGCCGGCGTTCAAGGGACTGTACGATTTTCCGGGCACGCTGTGCACGAGCCTCAACCAGGAGGTGGTGCATGGCATCCCGTCGGCGCGCCGGGAGCTCGCCGAGGGTGACGTGCTGAGCGTCGACGTCGGCGTGAAGCTGGAGGGCCTGTTCGCCGACGCGGCGGTCACGGTCCCGATCGGTCCGCAGCCGCCGGAGACGGAGCGGCTGCTGGAAGCGACCCGGGAGGGCCTGGCCGCCGGCATCGAAGCCGCCCGGGTGGGCGCGACGATCGGCGACGTGGGTGCGGCGATCCAACGAGTCGTCGAGGCCCGGGGGTACAGCATCGTGCGGGAGCTGGTCGGCCACGGGGTCGGCCATCTGCCCCACGAGGATCCGCAGGTCCCGAACTACGGGCGGTCCGGCAGCGGACCGCGGATCTGCGAAGGCCTGGTGATCGCCATCGAGCCGATGGTGAACCTGGGATCACGCGAAGTGCGGACGCTGGAGGACGGCTGGACGGTCGTCACGGCGGACGGCAGCCTGTCCGCACACTTCGAGCATACCGTGGCGGTGACCGCCGAGGGTCCGAGGATCCTCACGGGGGCGCGGCCTCGGGTCAGCATTCAGGAGTAGAGTCTTGGCCAAAGAAGAACCGATTCAGATGTCGGGCGAGGTGATCGAAGCCCTGCCGAACGCGATGTTCCGCGTGAAGCTCGAGAACGGGCACGAGATCACCTGCCACGTATCGGGCAAGATCCGGATGCACTACATCCGCATCCTGCCCGGGGACGAGGTGACGGTGGAGATGTCCCCGTACGACCTCACGAAGGGACGGATCACGTATCGGTTCAAGTAGGCCGAATTCGGCCGGAATTGAAATCGTTCCTCGAAACAGCTATCTTAGAAAGCTCTTTCGTGAACGGCAGACAGGGGTGAGAAGGGCATGAAAGTGCGTTCCAGCGTCAAGCGGATGTGCGAGCACTGCAAGATCGTGCGGCGGCGAGGCATCGTCCGCGTGATCTGCAGCCGCAATCCGAAGCACAAGCAGAGGCAGGGCTGAGGCATGGCGAGAATCGCGGGAGTCGATCTTCCCCGGGGCAAGCGCGTCGAAGTCGCGCTGACCTACATCTACGGCATCGGTCGCTCGACGGCCCAGGACATCCTGGCCGACACGGCGGTGGATCCCGACATCCGGGTCGAGAACCTGACGGACGAGGACGTCAACAAGCTGCGCCGGGTCATCGACAATCGGTACAAGGTCGAGGGCGCGCTGCGCACCGAAACGTCCATGAACATCAAGCGGCTCATGGACATCGGGTGCTACCGCGGCCTGCGCCATCGTAAGGGCCTGCCGGTGCGCGGACAGCGCACCCACACGAACGCCCGGACCCGCAAGGGCCCGCGCCGCACCGTGGCCGGCAAGAAGAAGCCGCCGAAGAAGTAACGAGAACAGGACGAACAGGTAGAGCATGGCGAAGCCGAAGAGTGCGAGGAGCGGCGGTCGACGGAAGAAGGTGGTCGACGCCGAGGGGATGGCCCACATCAAGGCCACCTTCAACAACACGATCATCACGATCACCGACATGCAGGGCGGCGCGGTGGCCTGGTCGAGCGCCGGGAAGGCCGGATTCAAGGGCTCGAAGAAGTCGACGCCGTTCGCGGCGACGATCGCCGCCGAATCGGCGGGGCGCGAAGCCGCGGCCGCCGGGATGAAGCGCGTCCACGTTCGGGTGCAGGGACCGGGATCGGGTCGCGAGTCGGCCATCCAGGCGCTGCAGTCCGCCGGCCTGACGATCCGGTCGATCCGCGACGTGACGCCGATTCCGCACAACGGCTGCCGGCCCCCGAAGAAGCGCCGCGTCTGAACCTCGACGCCGCGTAAGAAAAGACCCGAAGGAGAAGCAGAGAAGATAGATGGCACGATATACCGGACCCGTCTGCCGCCTGTGTCGGCGGGAAGGCGAGAAGCTCTTCCTCAAGGGGAAGCGCTGTTTTACCGAGAAGTGCGCGATCGAGCGCAAGGGCTACGCGCCCGGCATGCACGGCAATTCCCGCCGGCGTCGGCGCCAGTCGGAGTATGCCACGCAGCTGCGCGAGAAGCAGAAGGTCAAGCGCATCTACGGGGTGGGCGAGAAGCAGTTCCGCCGCCTGTTCGAGGACGCGGCCCGCGTGAAGGGCGTCACGGGTGAGAACCTGCTCGTGTCCCTCGAGTCGCGTCTCGACAACCTCGTCTACCGGATGGGTTTCGCCGCTTCGCGCAAGTCGGCGCGGCAGCTCGTCCGTCACCGTCACGTCAAGGTGAACGGGGCGACGGTCGACGTGCCCAGCTACATGGTAGGACCCGGCCAGGAGATTTCGGTCGCGCCGTCCGCCAAAGACATGCCCCTCGTCCGCGAGGCCGTCGAGTACCGGAAGGGCAAGGACACGCTCTCCTGGATCGGCGTGGACTTCGACAAGCTGACGGGCCGCATGCTGGAAGTACCCTCTCGAGCCGATATCCCGCTCGCCGTTCAGGAGCAGTTGATCGTCGAGCTTTACAGCAAGTAACGAGGCAGCGCGATAACGATGCTTGATCTTACCGGACTGGTCCTGCCGAGCACCGTCGAGGAACGTGATCGTTCCGCGGACGGTCGGCGGGCCGAGTATGTTCTGCAGCCGCTGGAGCGCGGGTTCGGCCACACGGTCGGAAACTCCATCCGGCGCCTGCTGCTTTCGTCCCTCCCCGGGGCCGCGATCTGGGCGTTCCGTGCCGACGGCGTACAGCACGAGCACCAGACGATCGACGGCGTGGCGGAGGACGTTCACCAGATCATCCAGAACCTCAAGCGGTTGATCATCGTTCTCGACGAAGGCGTCGACGAGGCGAAGCTGGAGCTGTCGCTCCACAAGGCCGGCACCGTCCGGGCCTCCGCCATCGGCTCCGTGTCGGGCGTGGAGATCATCAACCCCGAGCAGACGCTGTTCACGCTGCAGGAGGACCTGCCGGAGAACCGGCCCCTCGTGCTCGAATTCTGGGTGAACCGCGGTCGCGGCTTCGTGGCCGCCGAGAATCACGAGAAGCCGGAAGAAGCGCCGGTGGATCTGATTCGGGTCGATTCGATTTACAACCCGGTGCTGCGCGCCAACTTCGTGGTGCAGGAAACGCGCGTCGGCCAGCGGACCGACTTCGACCGGCTCACGCTGCAGGTCGAGACGAACGGGTCGATCGATCCGGGCGATGCGGTGGCGTATGCCGCCGAACTCGGCCAGACGCACCTCGGCTATCTGCTCTCCTTCGGCTCGGGCGACAACGGCGTCGAGACGGGCAAGCGGGAGCGACGGACCGACGGGAAGCGCGGGGTGCCGGCCGACATGGCGGAGCTGCTCCGGTCGGAGCTGGCGGAGTTCGAGGGGATCTCGATCCGCTCGCGCAACAACCTCGACAAGGCCGACATCCACACGCTGTACGACATCGTCACCCGCAGCCGCGACGAGATCCTCGAGGTGCCAAGCTTCGGCGAGAAGTCGCTGGAAGAGGTCGCCGAGGTCGTGGCGCTCAACGGCCTGCGCTTCGGCATGAGCCTCGAGCGGGACGACGACGGGAACCTGTGGATCGTCGAGGACGACGCCGAATCCGACGAGGAGTCCGATGAGGCATAGGAAGAAGGGGCGCGAGCTCAGCCGCACCTCGAGTCACAAGCGGGCCATGCTCCGCAACATGGCCACCAGCCTGATCCAGCACGAGCGGATTCGCACGACCGAGGCGAAGGCGAAGGAGTTGCGCCCCGTGGTCGAGAAGCTGATCACGCTCGGCGGCACCGACGACGTGCATAGCCGTCGGCGGGCGCGCCGCATGATCCAGGACCGGGTGGCGCTCCAGAAGCTGTTCGACGATCTCGGACCGCGCTTCAAGGAGCGGCCGGGCGGCTACACGCGGATCTTGAAGCTGGGCGCCCGGAAGGGCGATGGCGCCGAGCTGGCGATCATCGAGCTGACGGAATAGCGGAGAAGACCGGCCCCTGGCCGGGAAAGGGTGCGATTCATGGCGCGTTGGAGGGACTCTCGCGGGGCTTCGCCCCTGCTGGTGGTGCTGGCGATCCTGCTGACGGCAGGCTTCTTCTACTGGCTGTACCTGCAGACCGGGACGGTCGTCGACGAGGTCGAGCCGCAGACGCAGGAAGAGGAGTCCGGCGGAATCGTCGACTTCATTCCGGCCCAGCTCACGGAGTCCCCGGAGACGCTGTACGGCGAGGAAGGCGTTCTGCGGAACGTCGGCGTCGCGCAGAGCCTCGGGCGCGGCGTGGTCACCGTGGACATCGGCGGCTCCAGCAGCTATCCCGTCCTGCTCGGGCCAGACATCATCTCGCGCGGCACTTCGCTGCGCGGCGGCGACCGCGTCACGGTCTACGGCCGCGTGTACGCGCTGAACGACTCGATCCGGGGCGCCTGGGTGTCGAGCGACGCCGTCTCGGGCAACAACCGAAATGCGATACCGGCGAGCCAGAGCTTCGTGCTCGCCGACTCCCTCACGTTCAACTGACGACGCACCCATGGCGAACTTCTGCTACGTCTGCAATAAAGGCCCTCGGACCGGGAACCGCGTGAGCAACGCGAACAACCGGGTGAAGCGGCGCTTCATGCCCAACCTCCAGACCGTGCGCATTCTCGAAGACGGACGGCGGCGGAGGGTCCGGGTGTGCACCCGGTGCATCAAGGCCGGGAAGATCCGCAAGGCACCCTGACCGGGTCGACGAGGTACCGGGAGCCGCTCCCGGCCGACCGGAGTCACCCGAGGCTCTGCCGTACGGCGGGGCCTTTGTCGCACATGGCGGGCACGCCGACGGACCGCTCCACGGAGGTCTGACGTGAGAGTCCTCGTCACCGGGGCCGACGGATTCGTCGGCGAACACCTGGTCGCGGAGCTGCTCGAGGCGGGCCACGAGGTCTCCGCCTCGACGCTCACCCTGCCGCCCACCCGCGACACGCTCACCATGGAGCAGGTCGCCGCGGCCGACTGGAAGGCCGCGGACGTGCGTGACCACGACGCCCTGTACCGGCTCATCGCCGCCGTGCGTCCGGACCAGATCTACCACCTCGCCGGGTTCTCCTCGGGCGCCATGGCGCGCGAGCGCGCCGCGCAGGCTCTCGCGGTCAACGCCGGCGGCACGGTGAACCTCTGCGAGGCCGTGGCGGCGGTCCGCGAGGAGTTCGCCGACTTCGATCCGCGGATTCTCGTCATGGGTTCGGGCGATGCCTACGGTGATGCAGCCCGCGAGGGTGTGCCGCTGGACGAGCACATGCGCCTGCGGCCGGTCTCCGCGTACGGCCTGTCGAAAGCGGCCCAGGAGCTGGCGGCCCATACGTACCGGAGAGCCCGCGGGATGCGGATTCTCGTGATGCGCAGCTTCAACCTCGTCGGCCCGGGACAGGCCTCCCACTTCGTCGTGCCCGATTTTTGCACACAGGTGGCCGAAATGTGCTGCGGCCGGAGCCGCGAGGGCGCGCTGCACGTCGGCAACCTCGACGTCGAGCGCGACTTCACCGACGTGCGGGACGGCGTGCGCGCCTTCCGGATGGTCATGGATCTCGAGCAGCCCGAGGCGGCCTACAACGTCGCCAGCGGGCGGCCCGTGTCGATTCGTCGGATCCTGGAGTGGATTCTCGACGAGGCGGGGGTGAGGCCCGAGATTGTCTCCGACGCGGATCGGCGACGCCAGGAAGTGCCGGTGATCCGCGGGGACGCGAGCCTCCTGCACCGCGATACGGGCTGGGAGCCGCGGCGCGACATCGAGGAATCGGTGCGAGAGGTCTATCGTTGGATCGCCCGGCGCTACGCCCGCCAGCAGGCGCCGGAGAAGGCCGCGACTCGGGGAACGGAAGCATAGTCCAATGAACGTGACAGTCATCGGCAGCGGCTACGTGGGGCTGGTCGTGGGAGCCTGCCTGGCCGAGACCGGCAACAGCGTGGTGAGCGCCGACATCGACGCCGACAAGGTCGCCCGTCTCAACCAGGGCGAGGTGCCGATCTACGAGCCCGGACTCGACCGCCTGCTGCGGAGGAACCTCGACGAGGGGCGGCTCGAGTTCACGACGGACGTGGGCGCCGCCGTTCGCCACGGCGAGGTCGTGTTCGTCGCGGTCGGCACGCCGCCCGGAGAGGACGGCTCGGCCGACCTCAAGCACGTGCTCGAGGTGGCGAGCGTCATCGGTCAGAACATGGTGGACGAGAAGGTCGTCATCACGAAGAGCACGGTGCCGGTGGGTACGGCGCGCCTCGTTCGCGCGGAGATCGAGCGTCACACCGATCATCCGTTCCACGTGTGCTCGAACCCGGAGTTCCTCAAAGAGGGCGCCGCGGTCGACGATTTCATGAAGCCGGACCGCGTCGTGTGCGGCGTCGAGTCGGAGCACGCCCGCCAGGTGCTCGAAGAGCTGTACGAGCCGTTCGTGCGCAGCGGCAATCCCGTGATCTTCATGAACATCCCGTCGGCCGAGCTCACCAAGTACGCGGCCAACGCGATGCTGGCGACCCGGATCAGCTTCATGAACCAGATCGCGCTGCTGTGCGAGGAGGCCGGGGCCGACGTCAATCTCGTTCGCAAGGGCATCGGCTCCGACGAGCGGATCGGGCAGGCGTTCCTGTACGCCGGGGCCGGCTATGGCGGCTCCTGCTTCCCGAAGGACGTCCGGGCGCTGATACGCACCGGGGAGGATCTCGGCGTGGATCTCTCGATTCTCCGGCAGGTGCACGAGGCGAACGAGCGGCAGAAAAAGGTGGTCGGCGAGAAGGTCCGGGCCCGCTTCGGCGACGACCTCGGCGGACGGCGCTTCGCCGTCTGGGGGCTGGCGTTCAAGCCGGAGACGGACGACATGCGCGAGGCCGCTTCGGTCGTGATCATCGACGACCTCCTGAACGCGGGCGCCGAGGTGGTGGTGCACGATCCGGTGGCCTTCGAAGTGGCCCGCGACTGGTATCTCGGCGACCGGGTCGAGTACGCGGAGGACGAGTACGACGCCTGCGAGGGGGCCGACGCGCTGATCGTGGTCACGGAGTGGCAGCAGTACCGCAGGCCCGACTGGAAGCGTCTCGCGGGTCTGCTGTCCGCGCCGGTCGTGTTCGACGGGCGCAACCTGTTCCGCCCCGAGAGGATGCGGAGCGAGGGCTTCGAGTACTATCCGATCGGAAGGGAACAGGTGCGATGAGAGTTCTGATCACGGGAGCGGCCGGGTTCCTGGGGTCCCACCTCGCCGACCGGTTCCTGGCCGACGGGCATTCGGTCGTGGGCGTGGACAATCTCATCACGGGGAACCTCGAGAACCTCGCCCACCTGGATAACGAGCCGCGCTTCGATTTCGTCGAGCACGACGTGACGACTTTCATCGAGGTGACCGGCGAGCTGGACGGGGTGCTGCACTTCGCTTCGCCGGCCAGCCCGGTCGACTATCTCGAGCTCCCGATCCAGACGCTGAAGGTCGGCAGCCTGGGGACGCACAACGCGCTCGGCCTCGCGAAGGCGAAGCAGGCGCGCATCCTCCTCGCCTCGACCTCGGAAGTGTACGGCGATCCGCTCGTTCACCCGCAGCCCGAGACGTATTGGGGCAACGTCAACCCGATCGGTCCCCGCGGCGTCTACGACGAGGCGAAGCGGTTCGCCGAAGCGATGACGATGGCCTATCATCGCTATCACGGCCTCGACACGCGAATCGTTCGGATCTTCAACACCTACGGCCCGCGGATGCGTCCCTACGACGGGCGGGTCGTGTCCAATTTCATCGTGCAGGCCCTACTCGGCCGTTCGCTGACCGTGTACGGCGACGGGTCGCAGTCGCGCAGCTTCTGCTTCGTGAGCGACGAGATCGAGGGCATCTTCCGGTTGTTCCACAGCGACGAGACCGGGCCCGTGAACATCGGGAACTCCGACGAATTCACCATCCTCGAGCTCGCCGAGACCGTGCTCGACCTGGTGGGTTCCGACGCCGGCGTGCGTCACCTCCCGCTGCCCGAGGATGATCCGAAGGTGCGTCAGCCCGACGTGACGCGCGCCACGCAGATCCTCGACTGGAGCGCGAAGGTCCCGCTGCGGGAGGGCCTGAAGCGGACGATCGACTACTTCCGGCGGCTGCACGAGTCCAAGACGCTCGGCGCGCCACCCGTGTTGACCGAGGACGACTCTTGACGGCGACGGGCTCGACCCCGCGTCGCCTGTCCGTCGTCATGCCGGTCTACAACGAGGCCGGCACCCTCGAAGAGATCGTGCGCCGCGTGGCGGCGACGCCGCTGAAGGCCGAGATCGTGGCGGTCGACGACGGCTCGAGCGACGGCTCCCGCGCCATCCTCGAGCGCCTGCGTGACGAGGGCCTGATCCAGCGGCTCGTGATCCACGAGCGCAACCGGGGGAAGGGCGCCGCCCTCGCCACCGGGTTTTCCGAGGCGAGCGGCGATTTCGTGATCGTGCAGGACGCCGACCTGGAGTACGACCCCGGCGAGTATCGCCGGCTGCTCGAACCGCTGCTCGACGACCGGGCCGACGTCGTCTACGGGTCCCGGTTCTTCGGCGGTGAGCCCCACCGGGTGCTCTACTACTGGCACTACGTGGGGAACCGATTCCTCACCTTGTTGTCCAACATGGTGACCAACCTCAACCTCTCCGACATGGAAACGTGCTACAAATGCTTCCGTCGGGAGGTGCTCGAGGGGCTGGTCGTCGAGGAGCGGGGTTTCGGGGTGGAGCCCGAGCTGACCGCGAAAGTCGCGCATGGCGGCTGGCGGGTGTACGAGGTCGGGGTGTCGTACAGCGGCCGCACGTACGCGGAGGGCAAGAAAATCGGTTGGAAGGACGGGGTTCGTGCCATCTACTGCATCCTCAAGTACGGGTTGCTGCGTCGCAGGCGCGGACACCGGCCGTCGCGGCCCGACCTGGCGACGGGCTGAGGTGTCCGGTCGAGCCGGGAGGCTGCGGGCGGCGCGGCGCGGCGTCTTCCTGGCGCTCGCGGCCGCTCTGCTGGCCGCCTGCGGCGCCTGCGGTGGCGCCAGCGGCCCGGAGGAGCGCGGCGATCGGCTGATGGCCACCGGCGCCGTCGACGAGGCGATCGCCGAGTACAAGCTGGCGTTACGCACCCGCGGCGAGGACCCGGCGATCTTGCTCCGTCTGGGCAGCGCCTACGCGGGCCGCGGTGAGGTGGAGGCGTCCCTGCAGTACCTGCGCCGCACCCTCGAGCAGGATTCGTCGTACAAGGACGTCGTGGCGGTCGAGCTCACGCGCGCGGCTCGCGTGGCGATGGACGACGGGTCCCCCGACAACATGGCCCGGGCCCTGGAGATGGTGCTGCCGATGGGCATGGCCTATCTGCCGCCCGATCTGAAGCTGGAACTGGCCCGCTACTACGCGGACCTGTCGGACTACGGGCACGCGCTCCCGCTCTACCTGTCCGCGCTCGACGACGGGGACACTGAGCCCGCGACGTGGCTGGCGACGGCGGTAGCCTTCCAGGAGGTCGGGGGGTGCCGCGAGGCGCTCGACTATTTCGAGCTGTACCTCGACAGTCCGCGCGCCGACCGCGGCGACGGATCGGCGGCACGCTTTCAGTATGGCCAGTGTCTGTTCGAGGTGGCCGAGCAGGACCGCAGCGCGGGCCGGACCGCGCCGGCGCTCGAGAAGCTGGACCTCCTGATCGATCAGGGGGTTCCACGTACCCTGCTGGACCGGGCGCACTTCGCCCGCGGTGAGATCATGCGCCGGGCGGGGAACCTTGACGCCGCCGAGGCCGAATACGAGAAAGTCAGAGAGTTGAATCCGGCGCGGACGGGCCCGCTCGTCCGCCTGGCCGAAGAGCGAATCCGCGAAATCCGCTACGGAAAGTCATAGACCCCGTGTCACGAACGTCATCCCCGAGACCGCCGCGCACCGCGCGGCGCGTCACGACCACCTGCCTGCTGGTGCTCGCCGGCGTCGCGAGCACGGCTTGCTCCGTCGCGCTGCCGCCGCCGGATGCCACACCGACCGAGCGCTTCCAGTGGTCGCGCGACCGGTTCCAGCACGACAAGTACAACGATGCGATCCGCGGCTTCCGGGATCTCCTGTTCCGTGAACCGTTGCACGCGACGGCGGACAGCGCCCGCTATCTGCTGGCGGAGTCGTACCTGCGTACCGGGCAGAATCTCCTCGCGGCCAACGAGTTCCGGATGCTGGCGCAGAGCCGGCCGAACAGCCCGGTGGCCGACGACGCGCAGCTCGGGATGTGCCGCTCGTACTGGGAGCTCTCGCCGTCGATTCCGCGCGACCAGGAGTACACGCAGCGGGCGATCGAGGCGTGCACGCGACTCCTCGAGTACTTTCCGCGCAGCGATCTCGACAACGAGGCGCGCGAGCTCATCAGCGACGCCCGCATCAAGCTCGCCGCCAAGCGCGCGCGGGTCGGAACCTGGTACTACGAGCGGAAATTCTACGAGTCCGCGATCATCTACTTCGAGTCGACGGTCGACGAGTTTCCGGACGCGCCGGTGATTCCCGAGGTGCTGGCCAGGCTGTACGACAGCTATTCTCAGGTCGGCTTCCTCGCGGAGGCGAGGTCGATTCGGCAGACCCTGCAGGAGCGATTTCCCGACAGCCCCGAGGCACGCGCGCTGGGGCCGGTCGAGGGCGACGGGGCGCCGGCGAGCGAGTGAGCTCGAGCGGCCGCATCGGGATGTTCGGCGGCACGTTCGATCCGCCGCACGTCGGCCACCGCATCGTGGCAGCCGACGTGATCGAGGCACTGGAGCTCGATCGGCTGGTGATCGTCCCGGCGCCGCGGCCACCCCATCGCCGGGCCGAATTGCCGGCCGACGTCCGGCTCGGGCTGACGCGGAAGGCGTTCGCCGGCGATCCACGCATCGAGGTCAGCGACGTCGAGTACGGGCGCCGGGGTCCCTCGTTCACGGTCGACACGCTCGAGCGCATTCGGACGGCCTACCCGGACGCCCGCCTGTTCCTCGTGGTCGGATGCGACCAGTATGAAGGATTGAGCGGATGGCGAAATCCGGAGCGGATCGTCCAGCTCGCCGAGCTCGCCGTGATGCGCCGGGACGGCCGACCGCCGGAGCCGGACCCCCGCTATCCGTTCCGGGCGGTGGACGTCACCCGGGTCGATCTGTCGAGCACCGCGATCCGACGTCGATTGACCGAGGGCCGGTCGGTGCGCTACCTGGTGCCCGATGCGATCCTCGACGACGTCCGGAGGGCGTGGGACGAACGGACCAGTGATGAACGAATGACGGGAACCGAGACGACATGTTGAAGCAGATCATAAACAAGGTGATCGGCACCCGCTTCGAGCGGGAGATGAAGAAGCTCCAGCCGATCGTGAACGACATCTTCCGGGAAGAGGAGCGAATCGCCCCGCTGTCGGAGGAGGAGCTCCGCGGACGCACGGACGAGTTCCGCCGCCGGATCGCCGAGCGCACGGAGGCGATCGAACAGCGGATCGCCGATCTCCGCGAAGAACGTCGCCACAGCGAGGATTCGGGACACCGCGAGACGCTGACCGGGGAGATCACCCGGGCGGAGGACGAGCTGCGGGACACGACGGCCGAGATCCTCGACGAGATCCTGCCCGAGGCCTTCGCCGTCGTACGCGAAGCCTGCCGTCGGCTGCTCGGCACCGAGATCGAGGTGACCGGCAACCGCATGACCTGGGACATGGTCCCGTACGACGTGCAGCTGATCGGCGGCATCGTCCTCCACCAGGGCAAGATCGCCGAGATGGCCACCGGGGAAGGAAAGACCCTGGTCGCCACCCTGCCGCTCTACCTGAACGCCCTGCCCGGCAAGGGCGCCCACCTGGTGACCGTCAACGACTACCTGGCGCGGCGCGACTCGCAGTGGATGGGCACGGTGTTCGGCTACCTGGGCCTGACCGTCGGCTGCCTGGACGACACGCAGCCGGGCACGCCCGAGCGCCGGGCGGCGTACGCCTGCGACATCACGTACGGGACGAACAACCAGTACGGGTTCGACTACCTGCGCGACAACATGGTCGTGCGGATGGAAGACCGGGTGCAGCGCGCCCACACCTACGCGATCATCGACGAGGTCGACTCGGTGCTGATCGACGAGGCGCGTACGCCGCTGATCATCAGCGGCCCCGTGGGCCGCGGAGACGACCAGCAGGTCTACAAGCAGTACAACGCGCAGGTGGCGTCGCTCGTCCGGAAGCAGACCCACATCGTCAACGAGCTCGTGGCGGCCGCCGAGCAGGAATGGCGGAAAGTGCAGGACGAGGAGCAGGAAGGCAGCGAGTTCCTCGCCGGCAAGTACCTCCTCGCGGCGCAGCGCGGCGGCCCGAAGAACAAGCGGCTCCTCAAGCTCCTCAACGAGACGGGGGCGAAGCAGGCGCTGCAGAAGGCCGAGGGCGTCCTCATGCGCGACAAGGCGATGGACGAGGTCGACGAGGAGCTGCTGTTCACGACGGACGAAAAGGGTCATACGATCCAGATCAGCGACCAGGGGCTCGACGTGCTCAGCCCCGGGGATCCCGAGGCGTTCGTCGTCCCCGACATCTCCGAGGCCGTCAAGAAGATCGAGGACGACGAGGAGATGTCGGCCGACGAGAAGCGGGAGAAGGTGCAGGCCCTCGAGCGGGAATACGCCGAGAAATCCGAGCGGATCCACGTGATCCACCAGCTCGTGAAGGGGCACGCGCTGTACGAGAAGGACGTCGACTACGTGATCGAGGACGGCGAGGTCGTCATCGTCGACCAGTTCACCGGCCGCAAGATGCACGGGCGCCGCTGGAGCGACGGTCTCCACCAGGCGGTCGAGGCGAAGGAGATGGTCAGCGTGCGCGGCGAGACGCAGACGCTCGCCACGATCACCATCCAGAACTACTTCCGCATGTACGACAAGCTGTCGGGCATGACGGGTACCGCCGAGACCGAAGAGACCGAGTTCCACGAGATCTACGGGCTCGAGGTGATCGTCATCCCCACGAACCGCCCGGTGCGCCGCCTCGACGACGAGGACCTGCTGTACCGGACCAAGCGGGAGAAGTACACGGCGCTGCTCGACGAGATCGAACGGCTGCACGTGCGGGGCCTGCCGATCCTGGTCGGTACGACGAGCGTCGACGTCTCGGAGACGGTGTCGCGGATGCTGAAGCGGCGGGGTCTGGACCACGAGGTGCTGAACGCGAAGCAGCACGAGCGGGAATCGCAGATCGTCCAGGACGCCGGGCAGCCGGGAGCGATCACGATCGCCACGAACATGGCCGGCCGCGGAACCGACATCAAGCTCGGCCCGGGCATCGTGAAGTGCCAGGTGTGCGGCATCCAGTCGAAGGATCCGGCGTTCGGCCAGCTCGACGAGGAGCCGGATCTCGACCAGGACCAGGTCGAGGAGCTCGGCTGCTACGTCGATCCGCCCTGCGGCCTGCAGATCCTCGGCACCGAGCGCCACGAATCGCGGCGCATCGACCGGCAGCTGCGCGGCCGGGCCGGGCGCCAGGGCGACCCCGGGTGCAGCCGCTTCTTCCTGTCCCTCGAGGACGACCTCATGCGCCTGTTCGCCACCGACCGCGTGGCGAAGGTGATGGACAAGCTCGGCGCCGAGGAAGGCGAAGTGATCACGCACCCCTGGATGACGAAAGCGATCGAGCGCGCCCAGCGCCGGGTCGAGCTGCAGAACTTCCAGGCCCGCAAGAAGCTGCTCGAGTACGACGACGTGATGAACCAGCAGCGCGAGGTCGTCTACGACCTGCGCCTGTTCGCGCTCGAGGGCGGGGAAGACCTCAAGGGCGAGGTCTGGGAGATGATCGAGGCCTCGGTACGGGGAGACTTCGAGCAGGTCGTCGCTCCGGGAACGTTGCCGGACGACTGGGATCTCGAAGGACTGCGCGAACAGATCCTGCTCAAGTACTTCTTGCTGCCCGCCTTCCTCGACGTCGGCGACGCCGGCCCCGGAGAGTACCCGTGGAGCACCACGGAGGAACTCGAGGAGGCCCTCGTCGACTTCGTCCGGCAGGCGTATCACGCGAAGCTGGAGTCGTTCGGCGAGGTGTGGGAGCGGATCCTGAGCTACGTGACGCTCTCGGTGATCGACGAGAAGTGGAAGGACCACCTCTACGACCTCGACCACCTGCGCGACTCGATCCGCTACCGCGCCTACGGCCAGCGCGATCCGCTGATCGAGTACAAGAAGGAAGCGTTCGAGGCGTTCGTCGACCTCATGGGGGACCTGCGGCGCACCCTGGCCAATCGGCTGTTCCGCGCTCAGATCGAACAGCGCCCCAGGGCGATGCGGGCCCAGCGGGTCACCGGGCTCAGCGGCCCCTCGGATACGCCCCCCACCGGGGTGGGCGGCGGCGAAGCCTCGACGGGCGGGGACGGAAGCGGCGGAAAGCGGTCCGCGGCGCGCCCCGAGATGAGCCCGACGGGGATCGCGGCCACGGCGAGAGAGACGGAGTCGGCCGGAGCGGTGGGAACCGTGACCGAGCCGGGTGGTCCGGGCTCCGAGTTCGAGGACGTGGGTCGCAACGATCCCTGCCCGTGCGGCAGCGGCAAGAAGTTCAAGAAGTGCCACGGGGCCAAGGTCTGAGCGCCGCCCCTCCCGGGGCGTACCGGGAGATCGCGCCGCCGCCCGTGCTGGCGGACCGCGTCCGCTGCGCCTGGACCCACGGTCCGGGTCCGGGCGGCGTGCAGGGCCTGCACACGGTCGCGCCGGACGGGTGCATGGACATCATCTTCGACCTCGAAGACGGAACGGCGAGCTTCGTGGGGACGATGAGCGGCGCCCGGACCTTCCGCGTCCCGCCGCGCCGCTATCTGGGCGTGCGCTTCGCCCCCGGCGGATGTGGGGCGCTGCGGGCGGCCGCCGACGAGCTCGTCGACGCCCACGAGTCGCTCGAGGATGCGATCCCCGCGGCCGGAGAGGTCACGGGCCTGGCCGAGCGCATGGCGGACGCGCCCGGCGCGGCGGAGACGATCCTGTGGCCGGTCCTCGGTGCCTGGCTCGCGTCGCGCGGGGCGGATCCCGCCGTCGCCGCGGCCGACCGGCACGTGCGCCGCAGCCGCGGCCGCGTCAGCGTCGAGGAGCTCGCCGGGGCGCTCGGCCTGTCGGAGCGCACCCTCGAGCGTCGCTATCGTCGTCACGTCGGCCTCACCCCGAAGCACTGCCTGCGGATCGAGCGCTTGAACGCGGCGCGCGGCCTCGTCGAGCGCGCGTGCGGCCCGTCGCTGTCGGCGATCGCGTACGGAAGCGGGTACGCCGACCAGGCGCACTTCACGCGCGAGTTTCGCTCGCTGCTCGGCCGCTCGCCCGGCGAATGGCGGTCGGGGCTTCGCACGCCTGTCGGATTCGTTCAAGACGGAGATGCCGCCGAGGTCTAGACTGGCCGCATGAAGACTCCGAAATCCCCCGTGCGAGAGGTGACCATGAAGAAGCTGACGCCGGTACTGTTCGTCGAGTCGATCGAACCGATCCTGCCGTTCTGGGAGGGCCGATTGGGCTTCGAGCGCACGGTCGAGGTTCCCGAGGGCGAGCGCCTCGGCTTCGTCATCCTGCAAAAGGGCGGCGTCGAGATCATGGCGCAGTCGCGCGCCAGCGTCGCGGCAGACGTGCCACAGCTGGCGGATACTCCGCTGGGGGGCACGCTGCTGTTCATCGAGGTGGACGACATCGATGCCGTGGAAGCGGCGCTCGAGGGGGCCGAGATCGTGATGTCGCGTCGCACGACCTTCTACGGGGCCACGGAAGTCGCCGTCAGGGAGCCGGGCGGCAACATCGTGACCTTCGCCGAATTCGGCGAGGCACCCGAGTCCTGATCGCAGGGCGCGTACGGATTGACGTTTGGCCGTTGCCGGCATAGATTATCCGTTGCGGACGGATCTCGGTTCGACCGTTGGTTTCGACATGGAGGCGGGGTCTTCCATCGGAAGATCGCCGCCTTTTTTGATTTGACGGCGTGGCGAGGTCGCCACGCGAGTCGCGCGGACTGTTCCGCGCATCTATGGTCTTGAGGTGCGGGTCATCCGCTCGAAGGATCGTAACACAGAAGGAGTGCGATGATGCGCACCAAGGGTACAGTAAAGTGGTTCGACGATCAGAAGGGGTATGGATTCATCACCCCCGAGAACGGTGAGAAGGACTGCTTCGTTCATCACAACAGCATCCAGTCCGAGGGTTTCCGGAGCCTCACCGAGGGAGCCACGGTCGAATTCGACATCGTCCAGGGTCCGAAGGGACCGGCGGCCGAGAACGTGGTCCAGGTTTCCTGACCACCAGGTCGTGAGATGAAGAGAGCGGGCCTCCGGGAGACCGGGGGCCCGCTTTTTTGCGTCAGCGCCCGGGCGCTGACGGGCTCATTCCTCCGTGGCCGGCTCGAACCGGAGGGGCGCGGGGTCGCTCCCGCCGAAGATCAGCAGGTTCGAGTCGATGATCTCCCACTGGTCCGCGTCGCGCAGCGCCGCGAAGAACCGGTCTTCCTGCCGGCTGATCGCCTCGGGGCAGGCCATCCGTGTCGACGCGAGCGCGCCGAAGCTGATCGAATCCCCCGACACCTCGACGGGACCGGAATACCGATTGCAGGAGCCCCGTCCGGCGACCGTCCCGTCCTCGCCGAACCTCAGCGTTACGTCGACGTCCGCCAGGGCCGGTGTCCCGCCCAGATCGGCGAGCTTCCAGGCGCTTCCCGCCAGCGATGCCGGAACGCCCGTCCCTTCGACCGTCACCGTTGCGGGGGGTGAGATCGAGTCCCCGGCGGCCTCGGCTCCGACGTCCGATCCGACCGGCGCCTCTCCCACGCGGCGCAGGCGCACGATGTCCACGACCGGCCCGACCATCCGGATCGAGGCCACGTCGGCGCGTGCGCGCACGTCGGCCTCGACGGGCGTGCCGTCGATGCGATACCCCTCCGGCAGATTCGTCGGATCGTAGCTGGTGCCGTCTTCCGCGCGTATGACGAACACGCCCCCCTCCAGGTCGAGGTGGATGACCGTGCCGGAGACGCGGGTGACGTCCGCCCCCTCGAGGTCCGGCATGAGGACGTCCCAGTCGCCGCCGCCGGCGGTGCAGGCCGCGAAGGCGAGCAGGAAGGGCGCGAGCCCGAGGGATCCGAGTGGACGTGTCGTCGCGCGCATGTTCTCTCCGTGGTCGTGGATGGCGCCGCGGTGGCGCCGGGTACGCAACGCTCTGCGGAATCGACGTGTCTGAACCTACCGGGCGACCGCCTCCGGCAGGAGGTGGCCCCCCGGGGCCCCCCACTTCAGACAGGAAGGCACCGATGCGTTCGATCAGATTCGCTTCCCTCTTCGGGGTCCTGGCCATGGCCGCCTGCGGCGAGTCGGCGGGCTCGTCCGCCTGGCAGGGCACCGTCGACACGCTGGCCGGCGGGACGGTGGTCGTTCACAACGGCGGTGCTCCCCTGCTCGCCGGGGCCTCGGGCTGGCGGCTGGAGGAGGAAATCCGCATCGGGACCCGGATGGGCGACGGCCCCGCGGCGTTCGGGCGGATCGGCTGGCTCCTGACCGACCCGGATGGCGATATCTACGTACTCGACACGCAGGCTCAGGAAGTTCGCGTATTCGACGCGGACGGTACGTATCTGCGCACCATCGGCCGCCCGGGCGAGGGGCCGGGCGAGTTCAAGCAGGCGGCCGCGATGGGCTGGTCGCCGTCCGGGGACCTCCGCGTCGTCGATCCCGGCACGGGCCGGCTGAGCGTGTTTCGCACGTCCGGGGAGCTGATCGAGACGCATCCGCTGCCCGGCGGCTTCCAGGTCTACCCGTGGCCGGGCGTGTTCGCGCCCGACGGCGGGCTGGTCGTGCCGGTGCCTCACGAACGCGACGGCGAGTTCGAGATCGGCCTGCTGCGCTATGGCCCCGACCTCGTTCCCGGCGACACGCTGAGTGCGCCCCGGTTCGACGGTGAAGAGCGCTACTTCGAGCTCGCGGACGAAGACGGCGGTGGGATTCGGGCCTCGGTGCCGTTCAGCGGCGGGGTGCAATGGGATCTCACGCCCGCCGGTGAGTTCTGGGTAGCGACGAACACCAACCGATACGAGATCGAGAAGCTGAGCCCCGCCGGAGACACCGTGATGCGCATCGAGCGGGCCTTCGAGCCCGCACCGCTCACGGGGGCGGAGAAGGACAGCGCCGTGGCCGGCCTGAAGTGGTTCACCGACCAGGGTGGTCGGGTCGACCGATCGGCCTTCCCGGATCGCCGGCCGGCCATCGTCCGGCTCTGGGTCGCTCCGACGGGTACCCTCATCGTGCAGCCGACGGCGGCCGCGTTCGGGTCCGGGTGGAACGCGCCGGCGACCACGCTCGACCTGTTCGAGCCGAACGGGCGCTGGCTGACCCGCCTGTCGCTTCCCGAGGGATTCTCCACCTCGTGGCCGGAGCCCCTGTTCACCGACTCGGTGGTCTATGCCGGCGTCCGCGACGAGCTGGACGTCCCGTACGTCGTCCGCTTCCGCCTCGTGCGCCCTGGAGGCTCACCGTAGGGTATCGGAGATCCGGTCGAGCATCCCGACGGCCCGACGCGTCCACGTGAGCTCCCGGGCCCGGGCCAGGGTCTGGCCGGCCATGGCGCGATACGCGTCGAAGTCCGAGTACATGCGATCGATCGCGGCCGCCCACGACTCGGGAGTGCGGTCGACGAGGAGCCCCTCGCGACCGTCGGTGACGTAGGCGGTGACGACCTCCGCCCGGGTGGCGATCGTCGGCAGCGCGGCGGACAGGCATTCGACGAGCTTCAGCGGCGTGTGCGCATGCCGATCGAACGCCTCCGACAGGGGAATCACCCCCACGTCCACCCGCGCTCGCTGCTCGACCAGCTCGGCCGGAGACATCCACTCCTGAACCTCGACACGCTCGCCGATCCCCAGCGCCTTCGCTTCGCCCGCGATGCGGGCGCGCTCGCCCCCGTCACGCGTCCCCACCACGAGCAGCCCGACACCCTCGCTGCGGCAGCGGGCGAGCCCTTCCATGACGATTCCGAGCGGGTAGCGGGGTTGGATCGAACCGAGATAACCCAGGCGGCGGGAAAACTCCTCCCGGCGGTTCGGGCGGGGAAACCGGGTGCCCGACAGGGCCGCATCTACTTCGAGACCCGGAAACTGCGTGCGGTACCGCTCCACCTGGGGCTTCGAGGTGCAGAACACTCCGTCGATCCGCGGCAGCCAGCGGCGAACCTCCCGGTCACCCCCCGAATACTCGTGCGATTCGAAGAACACGCGCAAGCCGCGTTTCCGGAGCCGGACGGCCCACGGCAGGAACGCCGCGTCTCGAAACAACACCGTGTTCCGGTCGCTGTAAAGCAGGCGTCGATATGCGAGGGCGTGGAAGAGCCGATTCGACCCGAACGGCCGCGGAGCCCGGATCCCCTGGACGTCGGGCAGGATGATGTCGGTCGCTTTCTCCAGCGCACGACTCGGCGCCTCGCGGCCCGTGCGCCGCACTACGAGCCGCAGGTCGGCGCCGGCTTCGACGAAGCCCTGCGCGGCGAGGGCCGCGTAGGCGAGTTCCGGCGTGTCTCCCGGCACGCCGGCGCCGCTCAGGTAGGCCAGGCGCGGGTACTCCGACACTCCCATGCTGATGATCCCCGATTCCGATGGTCCACGTCGACACGTGACTCCGGGGAACCCCCGCGGAGACGGTCGGTTCCGCAGGGGGGAGGAGGAACCCGACGGCGCCAAGATGCGCGATCCTGGATGTGGGGGCCAGACGCGGACCCGCGTGTCGCCAGATGCGCCGGTTCCCGGGACGGTCAGGGCGACGCGACGACTACTTCACAGCGGAGGGACGCGGCGATGAAGCACGCCTCGTGGGCGGCTTCGTGGAGTCCGGCCAGCTCTTCGGCCGTCGGCGCGAGTGAGCCGGAGAACCGGACGTCCGGCTGCAGGACCACGCGGGAGAAGGCGAGTCGGCCGGGGGCGATCGGTTCGAGAAGACCGAAGGCCCGGTCGACGTACGCGTCGACGACGAAGCCCCGGCGGGCCGCCAGCGACAGGAACCACAGCATGTGGCAGCTCGAGGCGGAGGCGACGAGGGCCTCTTCCGGGTCGACGGCCGTCTCTACCGACAGCGGGACGGGGACGACGTGCGGCGAGGCGGATGCGGCGACCGTGACGCCGCCGTCGAACGTCCATTCGTGTCTTCGGCTGTATCTTCCGTCGACGAAGGGCTGGTCGCCCCGTGACCAGGATACCCGGGCTTCGTGACGCTGACGAGTCATGGATGGCTCCTTCGCCGACCGCCGGGACTGGCCCGCGGGCCGACGATCCCGTTACTTGCGGGCCCAGGACGAACTCGAACAATCAACGAACTGAGGATATGCCCTTGCGTCCCAATCGTCACTCTCATTGGATCCTCGCCGGCGCGATGCTCGTGTCGCTGGCGGCGTGCCAGCCGCAGGCCGCCGATACCGGCGCCAACGCCTCGCTGGAGACGGCCGACCAGAAGGCGAGCTACGGCATCGGCCGCAACATCGGCCAGGGGTTGGCCCCGATGGCCGACCGGATCGACATCGACGCCTTCGCGGCCGGTCTCCGTGATGCGCTGGCCGAGAGCGAATCCGCCGTTCCGCAGGCCGAGCTCGACTCGACGCTGCAGGCCTTCCAGATGGACCTTCAGCAGGCCCAGCAGCAGCAGATGGCCGCGGAGGCCGAGACGAACAAGGCCGCCGCGGATTCCTTCATGGCCGCGAACGGAGAGAAAGAAGGCGTGCAGACCACAGATTCCGGACTCGAATACCAGGTGATCGAAGCGGGCGACGGTCCGAAGCCGGGCCCCGACGACACGGTCACGATCCACTACAGCGGCACGCTGCCGGACGGCACCAAGTTCGACAGCTCCTACGATCGTGGCCAACCCGCCACCTTCTCGGTGCAGGGCGTGATCCCCGGATTCTCGGAAGGCCTGCAGCTGATGCCGGTGGGTAGCAAGTACAAGCTGTTCATTCCGCCGGATCTCGGCTACGGTCCGCGCGGACAGGGCCCGATTCCGCCGAACTCGGCCCTCGTGTTCGAAGTCGAGATGCTCAGCATCGGGAGCTGACCGGCCGGGAAGAAGAGCTTCAGACGTGGCGGGCCGCGTGACGGCCCGCGCGTCGCCCGCCGAAGATGCATCCGCCGAGGAACGTGCCCTCGAGCGCTCCGTAGCCGTGATAGCCGCCGCCTCCGAAGCCGGCCACCTCGCCGACCGCGTATAGCCCCGGAATCGCCCGGCCCTCCTCGTCGAGCGCCTGCCCGTCGAGGTTCACGTGGATCCCGCCGAGGCATTTCCGGGTGAGAACGCGCAGCCGCACCGCCACGAGCGGACCGTGGCGTGGATCGAGGATGCGGTGGGGGCGCGCCGTCCGGACGAAGCGGTCGCCGAGGTAGCGCCGCGCGCCGCGAAGCGCGACGACCTGCGCGTCCTTGCTGAACGGATTCCCGATCTCGCGGTCGCGGGCCTCGATTTGCGCCCGCAGGTGCGCCGGGTCGATCCGCGGATCCCCGGCCAGGGCGTTCATCCGCTCGACCAGCGGCTCGAGCGCCGGCCCTGTGAGCCAGTCCTCTCCTTCGTCGAGAAACTTCTGCACGGGCCCCGGCGGCCCCGGAGAAAGGCGCTGGCGGAGCACGCTCCACCAGCCGCCCGAGGTGAGGTCCGGGTTCTGTTCCGAGCCGGACAGCGCGATCTCCTTCTCCGCGATCCGCCGGTTGAGGACGAACCAGGAGTGCGTGTGTCCCGAAGAGAGGATTCGCTGCAAGGTGCTGGGCGTATCGAAGCCCGGCAGGCAGGGAGGAGGCAGGCGGTCGCCTCGGGCGTCGATCCAGATGGGGGAGGGTCCGGAGAGGATGCGGATTCCGTGGTTGGGCCAGATGGGGGACCAGTTCCCGACGCCCTCCGTGTAGTGCCACATCCGGTCGGTATTGACGAGAGCGGCCCCGGCCGCGGCGGACACGTCGAGCATGCGACCGTCCACGTGATGCGGCACGCCGCTCAGCATCTCCGCGGGGGCGGGACCGAGCCGGTCGACGGGCCAGTGGCGGCGCACCAGCTCGAGGTTGGCGCCGAGCCCGCCGGAGGCGACGATCACCGCGGAGGCGCCGAGCTCGAACGCTCCCGTCACGTCCCGGTTCGAGCGCCGCCCGCGGGCGACCTTCGCGGGGGCGAGGATCTCGCCGGCGACCCCCTCGACGCGGCCGGTGGTCACCAGCAATCGCGTGACCCTGTGGCGAAACCGAAGCTCGACGCGGCCGGCCTCGACGTGCGCCCGCACGCGCCGGACGAACGGGGCGAGCACGCCCGGTCCGGTTCCCCAGGTCACGTGGAACCGGGGCACCGAGTTGCCGTGTCCGTCGGCCAGGACGCCCCCGCGTTCCGCCCAGCCGGGCACGGGAAACCAGCGCATCCCCTGGGCGTGGAGCCACGGACGCATCTCGCCGGCCGCGAACTCGATGAACGCCTCCGCCGTGCGGCGCGGCCACTCGTCCTCCGGCCGGTCGAAGCGGGCCGTGCCCATCCAGTCCTGCAGGGCGAGCTCCCGGCTGTCGTGGATGCCGAGGCGCCGCTGCTCGGGGCTGTCGACCAGGAACAGTCCGCCGAGCGACCACCAGGCCTGTCCGCCCAGCGAGTTCTCTCCTTCCTGGTCGACCACCACGACGCGCCGGCCCGCGTCCCCGAGCTCCGTCGCGGCCACGAGCCCGGCGAGTCCCGCCCCCACGACCACCACGTCGGTGCGATCGTTCATGCCCGGCCCCTCGCAGCGGTTCGCATCAGAAGGAGTGGCCGAGACTGAAGCCCACGCCCGGAAAGTCGCCGCTCTCGTCGGCGGCGAACGTGACCGATACCGGCCCGATCGGCGAAACGAGTCCCGCGGTGACGCCGAACCCGAACCGGATGTCGCCGCCGTCGAAGGTCCAGGAGTCGCCGGCGGCGCCGGCGTCGCCGTTGATCGCGAGGAATACGTCGTCGGCGGCCATCCAGCGCAGCTCGAGTCGCGCCAGCTGCCCGTCGCGGCCCGACAGTTCCTGAGGACGCGCGCCGGACAGGGGCAGGAAGCGGCCGGGCATCACGGTCGGCGGATAGAGCCCGCCGACGAAGGTTCGGCGGCTCAGCGGCAGGTCGGCGCCCCGTCCCCGCGTGAGCGCCACGCGGGCGGAGACGGTCAGCGACGCCGCGAGCGGCACGAAGCCCTCCGCGTCGACTGCGTAGTGCTGGAAGGTCAGCGAGCTGCCGATCGCGGGATCCGCGAACTCCGCCTTCGCGTACGCGCGAACCCCGCGCCGCGGGAGCACGATCCGGTCGCGCGTGTCGGCCAGGAGCTCGGCCTGCAGCGTGTGGAACGTCTCGTCGATCGTGTCGATCGGCTCACCGGCGAGCGAATCCACGCCGATCTCCGGGGTCGCGTGCAGGTACTCGCCCAGCAGGCCGACCCTGAGGAACGCGGCGTTGGCCACGGCGACGCTGGCGAACAGGCCGGCGTCGTACGTACGCATCTCGCCGCTGACGGCGGCCCGCGCGGTGCCCGCGAACAGCTCCACCGGCACCCGGGTGTAATGCAGGCCCCCGCCCAGTCCGGTCGGGGCGTCGACCCCGAGGCGATCGAAGTAGTCGATGCCGACCCGGGTCTCGCGCCCGAGCCGCGCGGCCAGGCGCGTCGTGCTCCCGAACGCCAGGCGGTTGCGCAGCGTGAGGTCGAACAGCAACGCGGCCCGCTCGCGGCTGTCGTAGCGGAATCCGAATCCCAGCAGATCGCGCTGCCGTTGCCTGGTGTGCACCACCAGGCGTCGGTCCGGGAGGCGAACGCGCCCGTCCGCCGCACCGGGCACGGGGAGGAGCTGGTAGGAGACGAGGGTGAATTCCCCGGTGCCGTAGACACGCTCGATCGCACGTCCCAGCTCGCCGGGCGTCACGACGCCGGGCAGCTCGAGGCGTAGCCGCTGGCGGACGAGTCGCTCGGCATCCGGCGAGGCCCCCTCGACGGCGACGTCTACGAGCCGCACCGACCCCGCCTCGGGGGCCGGGATGCGCAGCGGCTCCGGGTGCCCGAGCGTGGCAGCCAGCGAGTCGAGCTCGCCCCGGACGGCGAGCGCGGCGTCGCGCCCACGCCGGATCCAGGCATCGGCCTGGTCGAAGCTGAAATAACCGAGCTCCTCCACGTCGGGTTCGATGAGCACGTCGCACGTCGTGCGCTGACGCCGGGTGGAGACCTCGGCCCGCAGAAACGCCGTTCGGAGCACGATGTCGAGCAGCGAACCGGGGGAGAAGTCCTCGTCGGGCGGCGGTTTCGAGACGTCGACGCACACGAGCACGTCGGCCCCGAGGGCGCGGGCGTCCGTCGCGGGGAGGTTACGGGCCATCCCGCCGTCGACGAACGTCCGGTCCCCGATCCGCACGGGCTCGAACAGTCCCGGAATCGACATGCTGGCGCGAATCGCCAGCGGCAGCGACCCGGAGGTGAGCGCCTCGGCGTCTCCCGTCCGCAGGTCCATCACCACGGCACCGAACGCCCGCGGCAGGCGCGTGAAGTCGTCCACCTGGTGATAGGGCCACGTAAGCCGCGCCAGCAGCTCGAGCACGCGCTGGCCCTCGAGCACTCCCCCGGGAAGTCGGATCCCTCCGCCGCCGGTGGGCAGCGAGAACAGGGTCGCTCCCGTCTGGACGCGGCGCTCGATGTCGAGGGCGCTGCGGGGGCTGGCGTCGCTGAACAGCTCGGCCCAATCCTGGCTCCGGACGATGTCCTCCAGCGCCGGGGGGCCATACCCGATCGCGTACAGCCCGCCGACGATCGCTCCCATGCTCGTCCCCGCGACCACGTCGACGGGAATTCCGGCCGCCTCGATCACCTCGAGCGCACCGATGTGGGCGAAGCCCTTGGCGGCACCCCCGGACAGCACGAGGCCCACGGTCCGGCGAGGCGTGCGGTCGCTCGAGGCCGCGCCGTCACGGGCGCCCTGGGCCCGGGCCGGGACGGCGGGAAGCGCCACGGCTGCGAGGCCCAGGCCCACCATGAGGCGACGGATTCCGCGGCCGGTCCACAGATCCCGGGAATGTCTGCGCATGGCCGTCCGTGTTCGAGGCTCGCTGCCCGGCTTTCGCCGCCGGCGGTGACGAGGCAATGATAACCCCGTGCAGCCGCCATTTGGACCCCGTGACGCCATGATCGACACATCCAGGAAGAGACGACCCATGAGCGACGACCCGATCCGCCGCGAGCGCTCCGCTCTGCTCCTCGTGGACATCCAGCCCGACTTCTGTCCGGGCGGCGCCCTGCCGGTAACGGGGGGCGACGAGATCCTCCGCCCCGTGGCGCGCCTGATGGAGGAGGGAGGCTTTCCGCTGCAGGTTGCGACCCAGGACTGGCATCCGTCCGACCACGTCTCCTTCGCCAGCCGGCACGCCGGCAAGGCTCCGCTGGACGTGATCGAGCTGTACGGACACGAACAGGTCCTGTGGCCCGACCACTGCGTGCAGGGAACGCCTGGCGCGCGTCTCCACCCCGATCTTCCGTGGATCCACGTCGAAGCGGTCGTGCGAAAGGGGACGGACCCGAAGGTGGATTCCTACTCGGGCTTTCGGAACAACTGGAATCCCGACGGCGAGCGACCGCCGACGGGTCTGGCCGGGTACCTCCGGGAGCGGGGGATCGAACGGGCCTACCTGTGCGGGCTGGCCCGCGACTACTGCGTGCGCTGGACGGCGGAGGACGCGGCGGACGCCGGCTTCGAGACCTTCGTCCTGTGGGATCTCACGCGTTCGGTGGATCCGTCGGGGGACGAGGCGTTGCGCGAAGCGCTCGAGGCCCGGGGAATCGGTGTCCTCGAGTCGGCGGCCGTGCTCCCCGGGGCGGACTGACCGCCGCCGGGGAGCCGGCTACCGGATTACTGCGGCTTCGGCGTCAGGACGCTTCGGCCAGGCGGCGAACCGCATCGGCGAGCATGCTCACCCTGGCCGGGTCGCTCGACCCGGCGGCTTCGGTCCGTAGCTGCGCCGCGAGGCTCGCCAGCGCATCCCGGCGCTTGCTGCCCGAGGCCTTCTCGGCCGCGTTCAGCGCGCGCCGGACATCCACGATGCGCGCGCTGCCGAGACCCTTCGAACGGGACAGCTGATCCACGTACGCCCGGGCGAGCGCGAAGGTCGCCGGCCACTCGAACTTCGGCTGACCCTGCACGTTCAGGTACTCGAGCTCGACCGACCGAGCCGCGTCGATCTCGTTTTGCGTCAGCCAGGCGCTCGGCGTGAGCTCGAAGATGTCGAGGCCGCGGGCGATCTCGGAGCTCACGATGACGCCGTTGTACCAGTACACCGACCACGAGCCGCCGCTCACCATCTCGTCGGCGTTCAGCGGTCCGCGGTCGAAGAAGGCGATCTCCGTCGGGTCGTCCGGGTCGGTCCAGTCGAAGACCGAGATCCCGCCCTGGTACCAGCCCTGGACCATCACGTCCCGGCCCGGGATCGGGATCAGCGATCCGTTGTGGGCCACGCAGTTCTCTTCCGGCGTCTGCGCCGCCGACAGCTTGTAGTAGCTGTGGAAGTCCAGCTTCCGGTCGTCGATCGTGAAGATCGCGTCCGCGCCCCACTCGTACGGGTCGGTGTCGCGGCACTTCGGCTGGCCGCCGCCGCCCCACTCGTCGGAGAACAGGAGCTTCGTGCCGTCGTTGTTGAACGTGGCCGAGTGCCAGTACGAGAAGTTCGAGTCGGCCACGGCGTCGATCCGCACCGGGTGGGCCGGATCGCTGATGTCGAGCAGCAGCCCGTAGCCGCCGCACGCGCCGCCGGCGAGGCCGACGGCCGGATAGACGGTGATGTCGTGGCACTGTGTCGGCCCGGTGCGGCCGCGGTTCCCCTGGTTGCCGATCAGCTTCGCGATGATGTCGGGCAGCGCCTCGCGGAGCGCCGCGCTGTCGGCCGCCGTCGGGGCGCCGGAGCCGCCGCGCGCCACGACCACGCTGTCGAGCATCGGATCGACGAAGCGCGAGGGCAGCGGCCGCTCGCGGCCGAAGATCTCCGCCGTGAACGCGCCCCGCGCCTTGGCCTCGGCGAGCTGCTCCTCCTGCTCGGCCTTGTCGGCCGCCGTCTCGCCGTGCTGCGGCGGGGCGTCGAGGCCCTCGAAGATGCGCGGCGACGACACGATGGCCGCGTCCTCGGGATGCGCCAGCGGCACGCGGATCACCTCGATGCGGAACAGGGCCGAATTCGGATCCTCGTCCGGCATCTCGTCCGAGCATCCCGGCAGCTCGTTCGGCGACCGCACGACGGACGATCCGGAGATGTACACGTAGACGTTCTCGGTGTCGTTCGGGTCGACGAGCACCGTGTGGGTGTGCGAGCCTCGGCAGGTCTGGACGTTGCCCACGTTCACGGGGTTGTCGAGGTCGCTGATGTCGAAGATGCGCAGCCCGCGCAGCCTGTCGGCGCTGACGCTGTCCTGCACGCCTTCGCCGCCGCAATCGATCCGGCCGCTCAGTCCTTCGCCGGAGACGAAGAGCAGGTTGCGGTAGACCGACACGTCGCTCTGCGAGGCCGGGCAGAAGTAGCCGCGTCGCAACGTCGGGGCGGCCGGATCCGAGATGTCCCACACCTGGAAGCCGTTGTAGTTGCCCTGGATCGCGTAGTGATCCAGGAACGCCAGGTCGGAGTTCGTGGCCCCGGCGAACGGTTCCGGTTTGGGCGTGTTCGACATCAACTCCAGGTTCCAGATCGCGGAGCCCGCGTCCGTCACTCCGGCTTTCAGGCCGATGCGCGGATCGGGGCTGGGCGGCATCGAGGACATCTCGCCCCCGGCGGCTTCCATCTGCGGTGAAGCGGGCATCCCCGCGTCGTTCTCCGCCGGGGAGGACGAGGCGCAGGCGGCCAGCGCCAGGGCGCCGAGCGACAGCAGTCCGGCGCGAAGAAACGTGGACGGCTTGAACATGGTCGAATCCCGTCGATAGAGGGGGGAACGAAATTTCCGACCGCTCACTTCGAACGGTCGGTCAGGGTGATTCATCGCCGTCGGCGAACAGGATGTCCCGCAGCATCGTCTGCATCCGGGTGATCTCGCTCGCCTGGTCGGCCCCGATGTCGGAAGCCAGCTTGAACACCGCCTGCTCGCGGGCGCCGCCCTCCGTGCCGACGAGCTCGTCGACCATCGTCAGGGCGCCCTGGTGGTGCTGGATCATGAACTGCAGGAACAGCCGGTCGAACTCCTCGCCGCGGGCCGCGTCGAGCGCGGCCAGCTGCTCGGCCGACAGCATGCCGGGCATCATCTCCATCCCGCCATGGGCGTGGGACATCGTCACGTGCCCGGCCTCGTCGACCTGCGGAACCTCCTCGCCGCGATCGCGCAGCCAGCGCTGCATGAGCAGGATCTCGTCACGCTGGGCGTTGATGATCCGGCGGGTGAGAGTCAGCATCGCGGGGCTCGCGCCGTGCGACGGCGCCATGCGCGCCATGACGAGCGCCTGCGCGTGATGGTGGATCATCCCGGCCATGAAGTCGACGTCGGCCTGCGTGTAGGTGCGGCGGATGCTGTCGACGATCGCGGCCTGCTCGGCCACGTCGCCGGTCGGTGCGGTGGTGGCGCCGGCGCCCGGCGCCGGGCGGGCGGGCTCCGCACCGCCGGTGGCCGCGGTGCTCCCGCAGCCGGCGCAGACGGCCAGCATCGACAGGGCGATGAGTCTGTGCAAGGTGCCTTGGATGATGACGCTCCCGATCGAGGTGAACCGACGGAAATTCTAACCGGCCCGGTTCCGGACGCCAATCCCGGGCCGCAATCTCACGTGTCGCGACCGTGCCATTCCATCACCAGTCCGTCGTGCGGGTCCTCGACCAGGCTGGCGGGGCTGAACCCGAGCTTCTCGAGCACCCGGTGCGATGCGTTCCGCTCGGGCAGTGTGCGCGCCGTGAGCCCGACGTCCGGATCGCGCTCGCGCGCCACCGCCACCAGCTGCGCGGCCATCGAGGTCGCGACCCCGTGGCCTTCGAAGCCCGGGAAGGTGAAGTAGGCGATCTCGACCGTGCCGTCGCGCGGGGCGGACTTGAACCCGCAGGTGCCGACGGGCGCGTCCTCGAAGAAGGCCAGGTAGCCGATCCACGGCTCCTCGAACCCGAGGTCCTCGTACAGGACGGCCATCGCGCGGCAGACGCCTTCCGGCACGTCGGCCAGCGGGCCGGGCCGTCCGCGCGGTACGCCACCGGGGTCGATGGGGACGAGGTCGAGGTTCATGGTTCCGCCCGCACCTCGATCCAGGTTACCTGGCGGATCCAGCGCGAATGGCGGGGATCTCCTTCGATCAACAGGCGCAGGGGTGCCTCTTCCGCCCGCAGGGGCTGTCCATCCGCCCGGTCGGCCAGGAGATAGCGCCGATCGGGCAGCGACGGGTCCAGCTCCGCGAGGCTGAATACGACCTCGTACCCGTCTTCCGCCCCGATCACCACCCGTTGGCGGAGGGCGGGACCGCGGAGCGAGTCGGCGCTCACTCCGGCGAGCTTCAGCACGGCGTACAGCGGAACACCCTCGAACCGAACGGTCTCGGTATCGTGGAAAGTCACCGTCATCGTCTCACGCGACATTTCCTGCAGTTCGCCGGTCGGGACGAGTAGGGTCGTGTCGGGAGCTTCGATGCGGAGGTAGTCGCCAGCCTGGGCCGCCGCCGGGGCGCTGCTGGTCAACAGACAGAACGTGGCCGCCAGGAGACGGCGTTCGAAGCTTCTCGTCATGGTGCCAATTCTGGGGTCCATCTCCTCGGGAAGGCAACGGCCTCGACACGGAGCCGCCACGCCCCGATCATCCCGCATGCCGACCTGCGCCTTCCTGACCACGGACTTGCTCGACGGGTACGTGGCCGACGACGACCTCGCCGTCGGCCCGCTCGCCGAGCTTGGTTGGACCGTCGACTTCGTTCCGTGGCGCGGCGCGGCCGAGACCGCCGCGCGCTACGACCTCGTCGTCGTTCGCTCGACCTGGGACTACCACGAGACTCCGGCGGCGTTCGCGGCCGAGCTCTCCGCCGTGGATGCGGTCACGAGGCTCGAGAACCCGCTCGAGACGATCCGCTGGAACCTGTCGAAGACCTACCTTCCCGATCTCGGCCAGCGGGGGATTCCCATCGTACCGACCCGGATCGGCCGCGGAGGAGCCGGGGCGGCGCTCGAGGAAGCGTTCCGCGAGTTCGACCGCCCGGAGGTCGTCATCAAGCCCGCCGTCGGGGCCAGCGCCCACGATATCCATCGCGTCGCCGCGGGCAGCTCCGCGGAACGCCTGGCCGAGATCGACCGGCTGTTCGCCGACCGCTCCTTCCTCGTCCAGCCCTACCTCCCTCAGATCGAGACGGAAGGGGAGTACTCGGTCGTCTTCTTCGACGGCGTGTACAGCCACACGCTCCGCAAACAACCCCGAAAGGGAGACTTTCGCGTCCAGGAGGAGCACGGCGGGCTCATCACCGCAGTCGAGCCGCCCGCGGGGCTGATGGCGCGGGCGCGCCGGGTGCTCGAGGCGCTTCCCGAGGCCCGCGCGCCCCTGTATGCCCGCGTCGACCTCGTGCGGTACCCGCCGGACGATTTCCGGCTCATGGAGCTCGAGCTCATCGAGCCCGCGCTCTATCTGCGCATCGACGAGCCCTCGGCCCGGCGCTTCGCGCGCGCGATCGCCGATCGAGGGCGCGCCTCTTCCGGCAGCGGCTAAGACGGGGCGAACGCCGCCCGCAGGGTGTCGTAGATCGCGTCGTCGAAGGCGACGAGGACCACCCTGTCGAGCGACGCGTCGTCCGCCAGGAAGCCCGCGAGCGTGTCGCGCACGACGCGGGCCGCCCGTTCCGGCGGGTATCCGTAGATCCCGCAGCTGATGGCCGGGAAGGCGATCGAGCGGATGTCGTTCTCCCGGGCCAGCTCGAGCGAGCTCCGGTAACAACTCGCCAGCTTCTCGGGCTCCCCCGAGTCGCCGCCGTGCCATACCGGGCCGACCGTGTGGATCACGTGGTCGGCGGGCAGGTCGAAGCCCTGTGTGATGCGGCTCTCACCCGTCGGGCAGCGAACGCCCGGCCGTACCTCGGGCACCTCGCGGCACGCCGCCAGCAGCCGCGGACCCGCAGCCCGGTGGATCGCCCCGTCCACGCCTCCTCCGCCGAGCATGCGCTCGTTGGCCGCGTTGACGATCGCGTCCACGTCCAGCTTCGTGATGTCGCCCCGCATGATCTCGACGCGGTCCATCGTGCCTCCCGGTTGCTCCGGTGTTCTCGGCTCCAGCCTCAGCGGCTCAGCTCGCGCTCCAGCGGCGTCCGAAACCGGGGCACGACCACGTGCTCGCCCAGCCATTCGCCGAGACGCTCCGCTTCCCGGTCTGCCGCGTCGGCCACCTCGGCTCCTGCGTCGACGAGGAGCCGCACCACCACCTCCCCGTCGTCTCGCTGTGCCCAGCCTCCGACGATGCGCCCGTCGGACCAGACCGTGGGTCCGGCGTTGCCGTTCCGATCGAACAGGTGCTCCTCGAGATCGCCGAGGTACCAGTCCCTGCGTTTCCAGCCCATGGCCGTCGTGTCGAGCGGGGGGAGGAGGGCGACGCGCCGTGGATCCGAGTCGCAGCGCCCGGCGGCATCTGCGACATCGGCGGCATCCGCCAGGTCGTCGGGCAGGGCGAAGCCGGGCTCGTCCTCCAGTTCGACCTCGGCGGGGCGTACGATTTCCAGCGCCTTTCGGGTCTGCGTCTTGTTCCAGCCGCTCCACCAGTGCAGGTCCTCGAACGTGGCCGGCCCGAACGCCCGCAGGTAGGCCCGCGCCAGGTCGGCCCGCGCGCCGGCCGGGTCCTCCGGGCGGGCGTCGAGCTGGAGGCCGAGCCATTCGCGGGTGGGCGCCCAGCGGTACATCGTCGACTTCCAGCTGCCGAGCGGCTCGGTGCGTGAGACGCGCCCGACGATCGCGAGCCACAGCAGCACCCGGCTCGACATCCCGATCTTGCCCGCCCATTTCTTGCCGCGATTGACCTCGACCTGGAGCCCCAGCTCCGGCACGGCTTCCGTGAGCTCGACGGCGGTCGCGGCTCCCAGCTCGCGCACCGCGGACAGCGTCCGGTCGGCGACGCGGTCGTGCCAGGCCTCCGGGTCCTCCACGTCCGCCATCTCGAGCAGCCGCAGGTTCCGCCGCCGCTCGGTACGGGCGAGGGACCAGCTCGCCGCGGCGTGCAGCACCGGGATCCGGTCGATGCTGGTGACGAACATGGTGCGGCGCATCGCGAGGATCCGCGCGATCGAGCGCTCTTCGTACAGCGCACGCTCGACGTCCCCCACCCCGAGGTCGTCGGTGCGCGCCCGCAGGCCGAGGAATACCGACGCCGGATCCGTAGCGTGCAGGGCGACGAGGTCCCGCGTGACGGCGGCCGCCGCGTCCGGTCCGGAAAGCGGTCGGGCGAGGTGGTGCCGCCGCCACAGGCGGGTCCGGCGCTCCTCCGGCGAGAACGACGGCGTGGACACGGAGACGGTCAGGGAAGCTCCATCGGCCGCAGCTCCTGGAGCCGGCCGGCGAGGGCGAGCACCGCCTCTTCGCTGCGCGGCCGCCCGACGATCTGCAGCCCGACCGGCAGGCCGTCGTCGTCGAGGCCCGCCGGGACGCATCCGACGGGCAGCCCCGACAGGCTGAGCACGAAGGTCGGAGCGATCCAGTCGACGTAGGTCTGCATCTCCCGTCCCGCGATCGTCTCGGGATAGTTCTGTTCCACGGGAAAGGGAGGTACGGCCGTGCACGGCGTCAGCACGTGATCGTACGTCTCGAACAGGTGGCGGAACTCGTCCCACATCCGCCCGCGCGCCTGCTCGGCCGCCGCCAGCTCGGCGACGGTGGTATCGAGGCCGGCTTCGATGTTGCCGCGCACGTTGTCGCCCAGCTCGTCGAGGCGGTCCAGGTGCCCGAGGTGGTGCGCGACCATCCAGTGCCCGCGGAGGGCGAGGAACGCTTCGAACCCGTAGGAGAGATCCAGTCCGATCTCCTCCACCTCGGCGCCCGCGCTGTCGAGCGCCAGCGCGCCCTCGCGGCAGACGCGCGCCACCCCGGGGTCGATGCCGAGCCCGACCGGATCCGGAACGTAGGCGACCCTCAGGTTCTTCGGCGGGCCGCGCCGCACGGCATAGGCGAATTCGCGCCCGCTTACCGACTGCGATGCGGGCGACAGCGGGCTGGCGCCGGAGACGGTGTCCAGCACCAGCGCGATGTCCTCCGCCGTTCGGCCGAGCGTGCCCGTGACCTGCAGGTCGTCCCAGAGGTACTTCGTCGGCCAGGTGGGCACGAGTCCGACGGAGGGCCGAAGTCCCACCACGCCGCAGAACGACGCCGGGATCCGCAGCGAGCCGCCGAGGTCCGTGCCCTCGGCGATCGCGATCATCCCGGTCGCCAGGGCGGCCGCGCCGCCGCCCGTCGAGCCGCCGGCGCTGAGCGCCGGGTTCCACGGGTTCCGGGTGCGCCCGAACACCTCGTTGAACGTGTTCCCGCCGGCCGCGAACTCGGGGGTGTTCGTCTTGCCCAGGATGATCGCGCCGGCCTCGCGCAGCCGCTTGACGATCAGCGCGTCCTCGTCGGGGACGTGGTTCGTGTACATCGGGGAGCCGTACGTCGTGCGCATCCCCGCCACCTCGGTGACGTCCTTGATGCCGACCGGCAGGCCGTACAGCGGGCCGCGCGGATCGCCGGCCGCCGCGGACTCCTCGAGCGCCCGCGCCTCCTCGAGCGCGGTGTCCGACAGCGTGACGAGCGCGTTCAGCTCGCCGTTGCGCCGCTCGACCACCTCGAGGCACGCCTCCACGAGCTGCGTCGGCGTGAGCTCCTCCGTGTCCATCAGGCGGCGGAGCTTCGAGGCCGGGAGACGCGTGACGTCGCTCATCGGCCGCTCACTCGTCCAGGAACGCGATCGCGCGGCAGAACGCCGCCTCTCCGCCGCGGAACTTCCACGGGAAGATCCCGATCGTCAGGCGGCGATTCTGGATGTCGGGATGGCTGATGTCCCCCCCCATGTTCTCCACGTGCATGCAATTGTGGGGGAAGAGCCGGTTGTGGGTCAGCTGGTAGTCCTCGTCGGGGAACAGGCGATCGACCTCGTCGGGACCGCCGAACTTCTCCTCCGCCTGCTTCCGCACGCGGTCGCAGTGCCCGAACGAGCCCTTCCCGAGGAAGCGGCCGATCGGAAGGTCCATCGGGTGATCGGTCGAGATCACGTCGACGCCCCAGATGTGGATCTCCTTCTCCAGGAGCCACGGCACCATGTCGGGGTGCGCGCCCGGGTGTCGGTGGACGTACTTCTCTTCGTCCGGCTCGGCCCCGAACTGCGCGTACCGGTGCCATCCGGTATGCAGGATCAGGCGGTCGCCCTTCCGCACCTCGACCCGGCTTTCGATCATCTCGGGGGTGTAGACGGCGAGCTCGTCCATCTCGTCCGTCAGGTCGACCACGACCCCCGGCCCGTACAGCCAGTCGAGCGGGATCTGGTCGATCGTCATCCCGCCGGTGACGAAGTGGCGGGGCGCGTCGAGGTGGGTGCCCATGTGGTTCGACGTCTGGATGTACTGGGCGTTCACCCCGTGCTCCACCTTCCTCTTAATGTACTTTACCTCAAAGGGTGGATAGTACGGCCAGAAAAAAACTTCCTGGTTGAGAGGCTGTGAGAGATCGTAGAGCGTCATGGCTTCTCCTGGTGCGGATTCGCGGTCCGTTCATCGAGCGCATCTGTGGCGGCCGGGGCCGCCTCGAACAGGGCGCGCACCGCCGGCTTCGTGACTTTCCCCATCGCGTTCTTCGGTAGCTCCCCGACGCGGAGGACGCGCGTCGGCAGCTTGTACGGAGCGAGTCGCTCGCGCGCCCAGTCTCGCACTTCGTCGCGATCCAGGTCGCGCCGAGCGACGAGCGCGGCGCACACGGCCTCGCCCCAGTCGGGATCGGCGACTCCGACCACCGCGCACTCATCGATCGAGGGATGGCCGCCGAGCACGTTCTCGATCTCGAGGGCCGACACCTTGTAGCCGCCCGTCTTGATGATATCGACCGAGCGTCGTCCGAGAATCCGGAAGGCGCCGTCCTCGACGATCGCCACGTCGCCGGTCCGGAACCAGCCGTCCCGGAAGGCGGATGCCGTCTCGGCGGGCCGCTCCCAGTATTCGCGGAACACGGCCGGGCCGCGGACGTGGATCTCGCCGGACAAGCCTGGATCGACCTCGGCGCCATCCTCGTCGAGGAGACGGATCTCCACCCCGGGAAGGGGTCGACCCACGTGGCCAGGCCGGCGCTCGCCGTGCAGCGGATTCGACAGGGCCATGCCGATCTCCGTCATGCCGTAGCGCTCGAGCAGCGTGTGGCCGGTGATCTCCCGCCAGCGCTCGAACACGGGCACCGGGAGCGCCGCCGAGCCCGAGACCATGAGCCGCAGCCGCCGGGCGCCGTCCGACAGCCGCGCGCGGTCGTCGGGCTCGGCCGCTTCCCAGGCCCGGATCAGGCGGACGTAGACGGTAGGGACGGCCATGAACAGGCTGGTCCGTTCGTCGGTCAGTCGTTCCCACACGGTCGCCGCGTCGAAGGCGGGCAGCATGTCGACGGTCGCCCCGACGCGGAGCGCGCAGAGCAGGGCGTTGACGATCCCGTGCGTGTGGTGCAGCGGCAGGACATGCACGATCCGGTCGTCGCCGGTCCAGCCCCACGCCTCGACCAGCGCATCAACGGTGGCCTTGAGGTTCCCGTGACTGAGGACGACCCCCTTCGGCCGCCCGGTCGTGCCGCTCGTGTAGAGGATGAGGGCCGGCCGCTCGGTCGCCCCTTCGCGGGCCGCGCCGGCCGCGGACATGGCCGCCGTCCCCTCTGTGTGTACATGTGTACGGTCAGAGAACGACAGCAGATCCTCCGCTCCAAGCAGGGCCGCGTCCCGCTCCGCCGCGAGTGGTGCGAGCCGTCCCGCGGCGTCCCCTCCGCCCGCCACGACGAGTCCCGCCCGCGTATCGTCGAGCACGTAGGCGAGCTCGGGATCGGGGTGAGAGAGGCAGAGCGGCACGGCGATGCCGCCGGCGCGCCAGGTTCCCAGAAGCGTCGCCACGTAGCCGAAGCCCGGGGGCACGTGGATCGCCACCCGGGTCCCGCCGAGGTCGCTGGGGCCCGGCGGTTCGATCGCGGCCAGCAGTCCGGCGGCCACGCGGTCGGCGGCCGCGTCGAGCTCCGCGTAGGAATGGCTTCCGGCGCCGTCGACGATCGCGATCCGGTCGTCCGCCGCGTCGATCATCGGCGCATCAACGCGGCGTAGACCACGGCGGCGACGATCGTCGCGCTGAACCAGGCGCCCTCGAACAGAAACGAGAGGGCGGGGACGATCAGCCCGAGTACCGCGACGCCGATCCCGGCGAGGGTCGCCCATACCGCCGCCGGGTTCACGCCGGAGCCGCCGTACGCGTATTCCGATCCCTCCGTGTACAGGGCGTCGAGGTCCAGGCGGCCGCGCCGGACCCAGAGGAAATCGCACAGGATCACGCCGCCGACCGCTCCCAGCAGTCCCGAATACGTGATCAGCCAGCCCTGGTAGAGATCGAGAAGCTTCCAGGGGAAGATGAGGATCCCGGCCGTCGCGGCGAGCAGGCCGCCCGCCCGGAAGCTGATCGTTCGCGGCGCCAGGTTCGAGAGGCTGTTGGCCGGGCTGACCACGTTGGCGGCGATATTCGTGCTCAGCGTCGCGACCACGATCGCGCCGAGCGAAACGAGGGCCAGGCCGGCTCCGCCGCCCTCGGCCGCGAGGCGAGCCAGCAGGTCGACCGGGTTCCAGATCGCCTCGCCGTACAGGATCACCGTCGCGCTCGTGACGGCGAGTCCGATGAACGAGAACAGGGGCATCGTGACGAGGAGGCCGATCGCCTGGCCGGCGGCCTGGTCGCGCTGGCTGCGGGCGTAGCGCGTGAAGTCGGGGATGTTCAGCGATAGCGTGGCCCAGAACCCCACCATCGCCGTGAGCCACGGCAGGAACAGGGTGAGGAAGTAGCGCGTCGGCGGAATCTCTGGCCGGGCCGCGACGAGCGCGTCCGACTGCGCGAGGATCGTCCCGAGTCCGCCCACCCGCCGTACCGCCCACAGCAGCAGCGCGAGGCCCATGAAGATGAGGAACGGCGCCGCGAGAGTCTCCAGCCACTTGATGCTCTCGGTGCCGGCCCACACGAAGTACACGTTCATCAGCCAGAACAGCAGGAAGCCGGCGTACTCCCCGGCGCCGTAACCCATGAACGTCCTCCCTCCCCCCAGCGCCGACCAGGCGGGCCACAGCGTTCCGAGCAGGGCGTGGATGGCGAGTCCGCCGATCCAGGTCTGGATGCCGAACCACCCGCAGGCGACGAGCGAGCGGGCGAGCGACGGGATGTGGGCGCCGCCGAGCCCGAACGACGCCCGGGCGTAGACCGGGAAGGGGATGCCGTACCGCGCTCCCGCGTAGCCGTTGGCGATCAGCGGCAGCAGCACGATCACGTTGCCCAGCAGGATGGCGAGCAGGCTGGCCCGCCAGCTCATCCCCGCCTGGATCATGCTCGAGGACAGCATGTAGGTGGGGATGCACACGCTCATCCCGACCCAGAGGGCGGCCAGGTGCCAGGTGTTCCACGTGCGGGCGGCCTCCGGCGTCGGCGCCAGGTCCGCGTTGCTCAGGCGGTCCGCGGGGCCGGATGGAGTGTGCACGGCCGGCCCGCTCACGCGGACGCCCCGGCCAGTGCTCGGCGTGTGAGCACGCCTGCCAGGTGGCGGCGATAGGCCGGCGTCGCATGGATGTCGCCCGGCGGATCGAGGGATGCCGCGACGGCCGCGGCGGCGTCCGCGGCGGCCGCGTCATCGAGCCGGCGGCCCCGCAGGACGTCGGCCTCCGAGCTCGCGGCCACTGGTCCCTCGGCCACGCCGAGCAGCGCGATCGCGGCGTCCGCCACGGTTCCGTCGGGCGCGGGAGTCACCGCCACCGCCACGCCGGCGAGGGCGAAGTCTCCCTGCCGGCGCGATACCTCCTCGAAGGCGAAGCGCGTCCCGGGGCGGGCCGGGGGGATCTCCACCCGCACGAGGAGCTCGCCGGGCTCGAGCGCCGTGGTGAACAGCGACACGTAGAACTCGGCCGCCGGGATCCGGCGCGTCCCGCCCGGTCCGCGCGCGACGAAAGTCGCGCCGAGGGCGAGCATCACCGCGGGCAGCTCCGCGGCCGGGTCGGCGTGGGCGAGGCTCCCGCCGATCGTGCCGCGATTCCGGATTTGCGGATGGGCGATCCACGGCATCGTCCGGGCGAGGAGGGGGCAGCGCTCCCGTACGAGGGCGCTGCGCTCGACCTCCGACTGCCGCACCATGGCGCCGATCGAAAGCCCGCCGCCCTCGCCCGCGTCTCCGTGGTCGCCCGCGTCTCCGTCGTCGCCGCTCACGCCCGCGCGGATGCCCCGGAGCTCGTCGACGTCGGCGAGATCGACCAGCAGGCCCGGGGCGGCCAGCCGGAAGTTCAGGGCCGGGATGAGGCTCTGCCCGCCGGCCAGCGCCCTCGCGGCGTCTCCTGCGTCGGCGAGGGCCGCGAGGGCCGCCTCCAGCGACGGCGGGCGGACGTAGTCGAACGGCGGCGGCTTCACGCGGAGTCTCCGGGGCCGTCGGCGCTGCGGCCGGCCGCCGCCATCAGCTCGAACAGTCGGTTCGGGCTGAGCGGCATCTCGAGAATCTCCGGGGCGCCGTCGCCCAGCGCGTCCTCGATCGCCTGGGCGAACAGCGCGGCGACCGGGATCGCCCCCGCCTCGCCGACCCCCTTGATGCCGAGCGGATTGAGCGGGGAGGGCGTGGACAGGTGGGACGTCTCGATCGCGGGAACGTCCGTCGCGGTGGGCAGGAGGTAGTCCATGAACGAGGCGTTGAGCAGCTGCCCGCCCTCGTCGAACACGAGTTGCTCGTAGAACGAGTTGCCGATGCCGTGCGCGACGCCGCCGTGGATCTGGCCCTCGACGATCATCGGGTTGATGACGGTGCCGCAATCGTGGACGACCACGTACTTGAGGACCTCGAGCATCGCCGTGTCGGGATCGACCTCGAGGATCATCGCGTGCACGCCACTCGCCGTGGCGCCACGCTCGGGACCGAAATACGCGGTCGCCTCGAGGCCCGGCTCAGTGCCGGGCTTCACGGCGCCGCGCAGCGGATTCGCGCGCGCCGCGAGCTCGGCCAGGCCAATCCGTCGCTCAGGGGCCAGCCGAACCCGCGCGACGCCGTCCTCGAGCTCCAGCTCCTCGGGCTCCGCCTCCAGCACCTCGCCGGCGAGGGCGAGCACCTTCTCGCGCACGGCGACGGCAGCAGCGTGGACGGCATTGCCGGCGACGACGGCGCCGCGGCTCGCGAACGTCCCGGTGCCCCACGAGAACTTCGACGTGTCGCCCGTCACCACGTCCACGTCGGAGGCCTGAAGGCCGAGCGGACCGGCCGCTAGCTGGGCGAACGACGTGAAGTGGCCCTGGCCCTGGGTGCCGACGCCGGTGACGAGGCTGATCCGGCCGTCGCTGCGCACCGAGACGCGCGCGCCCTCGTACGGGCCGATCCCGGTGCCCTCGACGTAGCACACGACGCCGATCCCGACGTGCCGCCCCTCGGCGCGCAGCGCCGGCTGCTTCGTCCCGCGGAACTCGTCCCAGCCGATCGCCTCGAGCGCCCGGTCGAGGGCGGGCTCGTAGTCGCCGCTGTCGTACACGAGCGGAGCGAAGTCCTGGTAGAGGATCTCGTGGTCGTGCGGGAATTCCTCGGGCGCCAGCAGGTTCCGGCGCCGGATCTCGCCCGGCTCGAGGCCCAGCTCGGTGGCGGCGAGATCGAGCAGGCGCTCGACGACGAACACCCCGTGCTGTCGTCCGGCGCCGCGCACGGGCGTGACGATCGGTCGGTTCGTGTAGACGAGCCGGAACTCGCTCTCGTAGTTGGGGACGCGGTACTGCCCGAGCAGCGTGCACTGGCTGTTGATCGGCACCGTCAGGCCATAGGGGTTGTAGGCGCCGGTGTCGCACACGAAGCGGTCGCGGATCCCGAGGATGTGGCCGTCGGCGTCGAGCGCGATCTCCGCGTCGTGCACCTGGTCGCGCTCCTGCGTCGTCGCGAAGAAGCTCTCCTGCCGGTCCTCGATCCACTTCACGGGCCGTCCGAGGCGCATCGCGGCCCACGGCAGCAGCACCTCCTCGGGATAGAACATCATGATCTTGGGTCCGAAGCCGCCCCCGATGAACGGCGCGATCACCCGGACCTGGGTCTCGGGCAGCCCGAGCAGGGCCGCGAGCCCGTTGCGTATCGGGATCGGCGCCTGCGTCGTGTCCCACACCGTGAGCTCGCCCGCGCGCTCGTCCCACCGCGCGACGATGCCGCGGTTCTCGATCGGCGCGGACGCGCCGCGATCGAGCCGCAGCGTGCGGCGGATCCGCAGGGCGGCCCCGGCCGCGGCCGCGTCGAAGCTCCCCTTCGACTGCACCACGTGGGCGGCGAGGTTGGAATCGAACTGGTCGTGGATCCGCGGGGCGCCCTCGGCCAGGCTGTCCTCGGTCCGTCCGACCGCCGGCAGCGGCTCGACGTCCACGTATGCGAGGGCGGCCGCGTCCTCCGCTTCGTAGCGGGTCCGGGCCACGACCATCGCGATCGGCTCGCCCACGTGCCGGACCTTCTCCTTCGCGAGCGGCACCTGGGTGGCGGAGCGAAACGTCATCCGCTCGATCGGGGGCGGGGAGACGAGCAGCGGGCCGGGCGCCCAGTAGTCGCCGAGATCCTCGGCCGCCCAGGCGGCCACGACCCCGGGATGTTCCCGAACCGCCCGCAGGTCGACGCCCCGCAGGCGCCCGTGCGCGTGATCGCTGCGCACGAACGCCACGTGGAGCATCCCGTCGAGGTGGACGTCGTCCACGAACAGGGCCGCGCCCGTCAGCAGGCGCTCGTCCTCGTTCCGCCGCGGTTCGGTCCCGAGCAACGGGCTCGCGGCCGTCACGCTCAGCTCGGCGACGTCGCTCACCCGCGCATCCGTTCCGCCGCCAGCCGGACGGCGGCGACGATGTTCTGGTAGCCGGTGCACCGGCAGAGATTGCCGGAGATCGCCTCGCGTATCTGCTGCTCGTCGGGATCGGGGTTCTCCGCCAGGAAGGGGACGAGCGTCGTGAGGATGCCCGGGGTGCAGAAGCCGCACTGCAGGCCGTGCGCGTCGTGGAAGGCCGCCTGGATCGGATGGAGCTCGCCGTCGGGCCCGCCGAGAGCCGCGAGCCCTTCGACGGTGGTGATCTCGCGGCCGTCCGCCTGCACGGCCAGCAGGATGCAGGAGCGCACGGGCTCGCCGTCGAACAGCACCGTGCAGGCGCCGCACACGCCGTGCTCGCAGCCCACGTGGGTGCCCGTGAGACGCAGTTCGTGCCGCAGGAAGTCGCTGAGCAGGAGGCGCGGTTCCACCTCTCGCTCGAATCGCTCCCCGTTCACCGTCACGGCGATCGCTCGACGATCGATCCGTTCCAAGGGCATCGCCTTCCGATCGGGTGGGCCGCCGGGGCGGCCGGAAACTGCCGCTAAGACTAGACTTGTGGAGCGGCGGGCGGCAACCGCGCCGGGCCGGCGGAGGCCGCGGGCCGCACGGGCTGGCTCAGGTCGCGAAGTGCTCCCTGTAGTCGTCCAGCGCCGCCGCGACCACCGCTTCGGCGTGGGCCCGGCCGTAGGGACGACCCACCTCCACCGGCTTCGCCGCCTCCGGTCGCAGCTTGTAGGTCGAGAAGTAATGGATGAGCCGGCCGATCAGCACTTCGGGCACCTCCTCGACGTCCCGGATGTGCCCGAACACGGGATCGTCCCTCAGGATGCCGATGATCTTGTCGTCGGCGAGGCCGCCGTCCACCATCGGGATCCCGCCGACCACCCTCGCGCCCACGATGACCTCCGCGCGCGAGATCGGCCGTTCGCTCAGCACGCAGATGTCGAGCGGATCGCCGTCTCCGCCCTCGACCCCGTCCATCAGGCGGGCCACCCGCTCGTCCGCGTAGGTCTGCGGGATGAAGCCGTACAGGGCCGGGGGCAGGGAGGAGGTGCGCTGCGCCCGGTCCACCCGCAGATATCCCGTCTCCTTGTCGACTTCGTACTTCACGAGGTCGAACGGCGTGATTTCGACGAAGGCGTGCAGCTCGGACGGTGGGCTCGGGCCCGGGGCGAGGCCGTGCCAGGGGTGTGGGCGCCACTTCGCGTATTCCTTCATCGGGTTGGCTCCGTTCGCGGTTCGAGGCTCAACGCTTGCGGCCGATCTCCGACAGCAGCTCGAGCTGGATCTCCTGGATCTCGGCCAGGCGCTCCCACTGCTGCGAGAGCAGGTGGTCCACCTTCTCGTGCAGATGCCGGATCTCGAGCTCGGCCTTGAGGTTCACCTGGTAGTCGTGCTGCGAGCGCAGCCGGTCCTTCGCCTCCTGCCGGTTCTGGCTCATCATGATGATCGGCGCCTGGATCGCCGCCAGGCAGGACAGGACCAGGTTGAGCAGGATGAACGGATAGGGGTCGACCGGGCGGCGCGTGAGCACCACGGTGTTCACGCCCACCCACACCAGCAGGAACCCCGCGAACAGGACCAGGAAGGTCCAGCTGCCGCCGAACTCGGCGATCCCGTCCGCGAGTCGCTCGCCGAACGTCCATTCGGTCTCGAATTCCTCCTCGACGTCGCGCGCCACGAACTCGTGCCGTTCGAGGCTGAGGAGGACTTCCTGCTCGAGCGCCGAGAGGTCGCCGCGTTCCGACACGAGCAGGGAGTGCACGTACGCCGCGCGGAAACGGTTCAGGTCGTCGCGGCAGATGAACTCGTCGGCCGTCCAATCGGGGTGCTCGAGCTGGATCTGCTGCACGACGGCGTCTCTCACCGCCGAGCCCGGGACGAGCTCGCGGGCGCGCAGCGTCCGCCCGCAGATCGGACACTCGTGGCGCTTCGTGTGCGTGTGGCTCATGCGTCGCTCGGTTCAGTCCGCGTCGGCCGCTCCCAGCTGATGGAGCAGGCCCAGCGAGTCCATCTGCTCCCACTCCGCAGAGATGCGGCCGCCTTCGACCGCGTAGAAGTTCATGCCCGACACCTCCACCCTGCGTCCGGTCGGGTCGATCCCGTGAAATGGGCCCTGGTGGGTGGCTGAGCCGGTCCAGCGGACGGCCACGCGATCCGGACCCGCCACGATGTCGCGAATCTCGACCCGCCAGTCGGGGAAGGCAACGTGAACGCCGCGCACGAACGCTCCCGTCGCCGCCGCGTCCCGCGGGGGCTGGCCGCCGAGTCGGTACACGAAGCCGTCGGACGTCAATGCGTCCAGGGCGTCGAGATCGGCCTCGTTCCACACTCGCTCGACGTACTCCTCCACTAGCTGCGCGCAGATCCCGGACATCGAGCCTCCTCTCATCATACCGGTTCCTCCATCATTGCGGCGATGCTCCGCACCAGTTGTTCGACGCTGAACAGACGGAGCAGGCGGTTGCGGGTCCAGGCGACCGCCCGGGAGCGCACGAACATGATCCGTCCGAGACGGCGCGAATCCGCCTGGGCCCGCTCCACGCGCTGGCGGTGGCGCTTCTCGTACCGGTCGAGCGCCTGCTCGACGTGGCCCGGACCGGTTCTCGACAGCGTGTCGTCGAGAGCGGCCGCCGACTCCATGGCCATCGAGGCGCCCACGCCCGCCGTGGGGAGAAAGCCCACCGCGGCGTCGCCGAGCAGCACGACGCGGCCGCGGCGCCAGCGCGCCGCCCGGCAGTCGTGGAATTCCCAGAAGAACGATTCCTCCGGGAGCTCGTGGATGCGCTCGAGTGCGGGGATCGGTTGCGAGAGCTCGCGGCGCATGGCGGCCGCGAAGGCCGGCAGGCCCGCCTCGCGCGCCTCGTCGGCGGGTCCGCCCAGGAAAACGCCGAGCCGATCCCGGGTGGGATAGAGTCCGAGGAAGCGCCCGGCCCCCCAGTACTCGGCGTACGCGTCGCGGGCTCCGAGGTCGGGATCCGTCCAGAACACCCAACCGCCCCAGCCCGTGTCCCGGTAGCTGTATTCCCCGTCGTCCAGGATCATCCCGCGAAGGTCCGAGTGCAGGCCGTCGGCGCCGACGACCAGGTCGAAGGTCGCCTGCGAGCCGTCGTCGAACACCACTCCGACCTCCTCGTCGCGGGGCTCGAGCTGCTCGACGGTGGTTCCGTGACGGATGTCGACGTCTGTCGCGCCTTCGAGGAGGAGCTCCACCAGCTCGTCCCGGCCGATACCACGGATGTCGCCGAAGCGCCGGGCGAGCGAGGTCAGGTCGTACTCCCGGACGAGTTCGCCCCGACCGTTTCCGATGCGGTACGCTCGCATCGCGACGCTCCGCTCGCGGTAGGCGCCGTGCAGGCCGAGACCATGCAGGACCCGTCCGCCGATCGGCAGCAGGCCCAGCATGTAGCCCTTCTCGGTGGATTCCTCGTCGCGTTCGATGACCAGGGGTTCCTCTCCGCGCTGGCTCATGAGCGCGGCGAGGGTGACGCCGGCCACGCCGGCGCCGACGATGAGGGTTCGCACTTCGACCGCCTTTCCGACAGATCACGTCACTGCCCGGCTCCCTTGAACCTACCGGGCGCCGCCGGCTGCGGTCTAACCGCCGGCGCCGCGGGCCATGCGCTCGATCGTCACGAGTCGGTGTCCACGTGGCGGAGGATCAGCGGCCGTCCGACGAGCACGAGCACGACGATGCCGGCGAACAGGGCGAGCGCCACGGGCGCCGTACGGCTGAGGCGAACGACGAGAGCGAGGGTGGCGGCCCCGGCCCCGCCGGCCCCGGCCCCCGTGAGCCAGCGCGATCCGACCCGCTCGCGATAGGCCACGGCGCATACGACGCAGAAGGTGAACAGGAAGGCGAGGCTGGCGGATTCCACCAGCGACGAGAGGCTCCCGATCGACGCGAACAGGGCGGCCAGCAGCCCGAGCGTGATCACGGCCCGGTCGGGCACCCCCTCGCGGTTCCGGTGCTCGACGACGCTCGGCAGCTCCCCGGCCCGGGCCACGTCGTGCGACAGCCGGGCGGTCGCGAACAGGGTGGCGTTGATCGCGGAGCCGGTCGAGAAGGCGGCCGCGATCGTCACGACGACGAGACCGGCCGTGCCGAACGCGTTCTGGCCGGCGATCGACAGGGCGACTTCCTGGTTCGCGACGATCTGGTCGGCGCCGATCAGCATCGCCGTGCCGAGCGCCACGGCGACGTAGACGAAGATGACGACGGCGATCGCGGACAGGATCGCCCGGGGCAGGGTGCGATCCGCGTCTCGTATGTCCTCGTAATCGTAGGTGAGCAGCTGGAAGCCCTCGTAGGCCATGAACACGGCCGCCGCCCCGAACACCGCGTCCGGCACGGTGGCGTCCGGCACGCCGCGAGACAACAGCTCGGGGTTCCAGCGCGCGATCCCGACCCCCGCGAGGCCCATGAGCACCGCGAGCTTGAACCACACGAGGAACACTTCCACGCCCCCGGCCTCTCCCGTCCCGAGCAGGTTCACTCCGATGAACACGAGCAGGATGATCACGGCCGCCGCTCGCGCCCCCAGCGGGCCGAGCCCGAGGACGTGGTTCACGTACTCGCCGAACGTGAACGCGTAGACGGCGTTCGTGAGCACGTAGCCGACGATGAGGATCCAGGCGAGGCTTCCCGCGAAGCTGTAGGCGTCGATCTCGCGCAGGAAGGTGAAGGCGCCCCCGCCCTCGCCGAACCGCTTCGCGAGGCCCGCGTAACTGTAGCCGGCGAGCATGGCGATCAGGCCCGCGGCCACGAAGCTCAGCCAGGCGAGGCGGCCCGAGATGCCGATCACGACGCCGAGCGTGGAGAAGATCCCGCCGCCGACCATGCCGCCGACGGCCATGGACCACGTCGCCTGGAAGCCGAGTTTTTCGCCGGAGCCGGAGTTGGAGGACGTCACGTCGTCGCCGTTGGTGGAGTCTGGTTTCGCAGCACGGTCAGGGCCACGCCGCCGAGAATCAGGGCGCTGGCCACGACTAACCTCGTGGAGACCCGCTCCGAGAGGAAGAGAACTCCCCCGAATGCAGCGATGACCGGTACGGTCAGCTGGACGATCGAGGCCTGTGTCGTGGTCAGGTCACGCAGCGCCCGGTACCACAGGACATATCCGAGGCCGGAGGTCGCGACGCCGGAAACGAGGGCGAGCGCCACGCCCGTCCACACCGCATGTGTCGGCAGGAAGGCGAGGCCGAACAGGCTCAGGGCGAGGGCCAGCGGCGCGGCTCGGGCGAAATTGCCGGCGGTCATGCGCACGGGCGCGGTCACGCCCCGTCCCCGGACCGAGTAGACGCCCCAGGCGAACCCCGAGATCGCCATCAGGAGGGCGCCTGCGGGCGAGGGCGCCGAGATGCCGGGGAGCACGAGGTAGACGAGCCCGCCGACGGCCGCCGCCAGTCCCGTCCATTGCCAGGCGCCGAGGCGCTCGCCGCGGGACAGCGCGGTCCCGATCATGGTGATCTGGACCGCCGCGAACAGAATCAGCGCGCCCATCCCCGCGCTCAGCGAGAGGTAGGCGAGCGAGAACGCCGCGGCGTAGGCGAACAGCGCCAGGCCCGAGCGCCACGAGCCGGTCGTCTCCGGGGCCGCGTTCGCACCGCCGGCCCGGAGGACGATCGCCGCCAGCGCCAGCGCGCCGCTTCCCAGTCGGAGCGTGGTGAACGAAAGCGGATCGATGAGCTCGTGTCCGAGGGCCATCCGGCAGAGCAGCGAGTTGGCGGCGAAGGCGACCATGGTGAGCGTGGTCAGGGCCGCCGTGAGCAACGGCCGGCGTCCGCTCGTCTGGCGCCCGGGCATCGGCGCTCCAGGCCGGGCGGAGGTGCGGAGGACCGGTGGCGCCGTGCCGTCACTCATGGCATGAGGGTAGCGCCGGGGGGCGGACCGTGCGAGGCCCGGTCCCGGGGCGCTCGCCTCGGCTTGCGCAGCCCGCTGCCCGGGGTGGATCTTCGACCCCTGATCTCGCTCACCTCGACCACCGGATCCCGCTCATGAACGTATCGCCGATTCGTCGTGCTCCCGCGTCCCTCGGCTTCCTCCTCCTCGTATCGGGCGTGCTCGCCGGCCCGCTGGCCCCGCGCCTCTCCGCCCAGGTCTCCCCCGCCGCCGCGAACAACCCGGACGCGCGCGTCGCCCGCATCGAGGTGACGCCGGACACGGCGACCGTCGTCGTCGGAGAGCGCGCCCCGCTCGTGTTCACGGCCGTCGACGCGACGGGTCGCCCCGTGCCCGAGGCGTACGTCGCCGTCTACGTCGACGGGGCCGAGGTCGGGTACGACCAGCAGGCCGGCGAGGTCGTCGGCCTGGCCCCGGGACGCACGAGCATCATGGTCCGGGTTCGGGTGCCGAACGACCGGCCGATCGGCTACGCCGACGTGATCGGCACCGCGATCGTCCGCGTGCTCCCGCCCCCTATCGATCGGCTGCAGCTCACCGATGCGCGTGTCCGCTACTACGCGGGGGTGGAATCGCGACTCGCGGTTCGCGCCCTGGCCGGCGGAGAGCCGCGCGAAGTGCCCGAGCTGAGCTGGACGTCGTCGGATCCGAACGTGGCCCGGGTGTGGGACGGGCTCCTGGAGCCCCGCCGGCCGGGTACGGCCAGGATCACCGTGAGCACGCCCGACGGGGTGACCGCGACGCACGACCTGACGGTCGTCGCCAGCCCGGTCACCGACCTCGTCCTCGCCGAGTCGGGGGCGGCCCCCCGTGTCGGCGACGTGACCCGACTGCGCGCGCGCCCGGTCGACGACGCCGGCGGCACGGTCGACGACGCCGACGTGAGCTGGATCGTGGACCCCCTCGAGGGGCAGCCGTACGACGCGATGTGGATGGAGCGCGAGGGCGCCGACGTGGCCGCCTTCGTGCCGAACGAGCCCGGTCGTTACCGGATCACGGCCCGGGTCGGCGCGGTCGTCGAGCACGCCGAGATCACGGCGGCGGCCCGTCCGCCGCGCCGCACCGTGGAGCTGGTGGCCCACGGCGTCGCGCCGCTCGGACAGTCGACCACCGACCTGTGGGCGTTCGAAGGGCTCGACGGCCGCGACTACGTCTACACCGGCACGTATTCGGGCAACAACATGTACGCGTGGGACGTCTCCGATCCGGCCCGGCCGACGATCGTCGACTCCGTCAGCTTCGACGGCCGCCGGGTCAACGACGTGAAGATCAACGAGGACCGCACGATCGCCATCGTCACCAGCGAGCATGCGGCGAACCGGCAGAACGGTCTCACCGTGGTCGACATCGCCGAGCCCGCCCATCCGCGGAAGCTCGCCCACTATGCCGAGGGGCTCACCGGGGGCGTCCACAACACGTGGATTCGCGGCGACCTGGTCTATGCCGTTCACTACGGAACCCGCGCGCTGCACATCATCGACATCTCCGATCCGACCCGACCCCACGAGGTCGGCCGGTGGCAGCTGCCGAACGAAGACCGCTTCCTCCACGACGTGATGATCGAGGACGGGCTCGCCTATCTGAGCTACTGGAACGACGGGCTCGTGATCCTCGACGTAGGGAACGGGATCGCGGGCGGCACGCCGACGGAGCCGGCGTTCGTGTCGCAGTATGCGTACCGGTATCGGCTGGGCAGCGAGGCGTACGGCAACACCCACCACGCGATCCGCTACGGCAACTACGTGTTCACCGGAGACGAGATCTTCGGCTGCGCGGAGTGCGTGAACGGGCCACGCGGCTACATCCACGTCATCGACGTGACCGACATCGCGCATCCCAGGGAGGTAGCTTACTACCGGGTGCCGGAGGCCGGTGCCCACAACATATGGGCCGAGGACGACAAGCTGTTCATCGGGTACTACCAGGCAGGCCTTCGCATCGTCGACGTTTCCGGCGAGCTGCGGGGCGACCTGTACCGGCAGGGACGGGAGATCGGCTGGTTCATGACCGAGGACGGGACGGGCTCGTACCCGAACGCCACCGACACCTGGGGCGCCCAGCCTTTCAAGGGCGTGATCTACGCGTCCGACGGCGCTTCGGGGCTGTGGGTCACTCGTCTCGAGGGCGCGTCGCTCGTCCCCTGACTTGAGACGGAGGCAGGAATGATCTACGACAGCATCGCCGACACGGTCGGGAACACGCCGGTCGTGCGCCTGAACCACATCGCACCCGAGGGCGTCGACGTCTTCGTCAAGGTCGAGGCGTTCAACCCGACCGGCTCCGTGAAGGACCGGCTCGCCTTCGCGATCATCGACGAGGCCGAGCGCTCCGGGGAGCTGAAGCCGGGGCAGACCGTCATCGAGGCCACGTCGGGCAACACCGGGATCGGCCTCGCCATGATGTGCGCGGCGCGCGGGCACCCCTTCGTCGCGGTGATGGCGGACGCGTTCTCCGTGGAGCGCCGGCAGATCATGCGGGCGCTCGGCGCGAAGGTGATCCTCACGCCCGCCGAGCTGCGGGGCTCGGGTATGGTGAGGAAGACCGAGGAGCTCGCCGCGAAGCACGGCTGGTTCCACGCGCGCCAGTTCAAGAACCCGGCGAACCCGGCGTTTCACCGGCAGACCACGGGGCCCGAAATCGTCCGGGATTTCGCGGGGCGTCGGCTCGACGCCTGGGTCACGGGCTGGGGCACCGGCGGGACGCTCACCGGCGTTGCCGAAGTCCTGAAGGTCGCGCGCCCGGAGGTGCGGATCGTCGTCGCCGAGCCGGCCGTCGCTTCGCTCCTCCAGGGGGCGGAGTTCCAGTCTCACAAGATCCAGGGCTGGGTGCCGGACTTCATCCCCGAGGTGTTGAACGAGGACGTGGTCGACGAGGTCCGGACGGTCACGGACGAGGCCGCGCGGGACGTGGCGCTTCGGCTGGCGCGGCGGGAGGGCATCTTCGTGGGGGTTTCTTCGGGCGCCACGGCGGCGGCGGCTCTCGACCTGGCGGCCGAGATGGAGCCGGGATCGGCGATCCTCGCCATGCTGCCCGACACCGGCGAGCGCTACCTGAGCACGTACCTGTTCGCCGATCTTCCGCAGGGCTCCGACGACGAATGGCTGGCGAGCCTCTGACGAAGTATGTCCATTACAAACATCTTGTCAGACATCGGGATATGTCGGCCCATATGATGTAGTATCGAACCTCCCGTGGCGGAGAAACGCCACGACCTGCCCGGCCACGTCGCCACGGTTCATGATGAACGTGTGCGAGGCCGGTACGACGAGGAAGTCGGTCGCGCCCGGCACCCGGGCCCGCTCGACGGAGACCTTTCCATCGTGGGGCCCTGGAATCAGGTGGTCGCTCAGGGGATTGAGACTCCGATCGCCCGTGATCACCCCGAGCTCGAAGTCGGCGGCAGGCAGGCGTCGGACCAGCGAATCGGGATCCGTCCCGAGCTCCGTGAGGGCCGGTCCGAGGACGGAGCGGAGCAGGGGAACGTCCGTGAACGCGTCGGCCAGCTCGCTGCCCCGCGCCGGCGGGCTCAGCATCACCACCCGTCCCCGATGCGGACCCGACGTTCCGGCCAGGTAGTTCCAGACCAGGATGCCGCCGAGCGAGTGGGTGACGAAGTGGACCGACGAGTCGCGGCCGGCGCAGGAACGCGCGACCCTGGCGGCGAGCCGCTCGGTGAGCGTCGCGATCGACGCGCGGCGCGACGGGTACTGGAACGCCGTCGCCCGAAACCCGGCGGATCGGAGACGGCCGGTCAGGACCGCCATGGACAGCGCGGACCGTCCGAGTCCGTGGACGACGATCACCGGAGCCTCGTTCGGCGGCGCGCCGCGGGTCAAGCGCTGAACCAGAGGTGCGCGGCCACGAACACCAGGAACACGGCGAACGCCTTCTGCAGGTCGGTCGCCGAGAGGCGCAGCGCCACGTGGGCTCCGAAGTACGCCCCGACCAGCAGGCCGAAAGCGACCAGCAACGCGGGCCCCAGCTCGACGTAGCCGGCGCGGTAATAGTGCCAGGCTCCGAGCGCGCCGACCGGCAGCAGAAGCGCCGCCAGCGACGTGCCGGTGGCCATCTCCGGCTTCATTCCGGCCACCATGATCAGCGCCGGCACGATGACCACGCCGCCGCCGATGCCGAACAGGCCGGAGAGGACGCCCGCCACGAGACCAATTCCGAGATATCCGATCATTGTTCCTCTTTGTCCGCATCTGGAGGGGAAGAGGGGGAGAGCTGCGGCTCCGCGGCCAGCAGTCGGTCCAGGTGATCCACCAGCTTCGGGCTGAAGCGTAATTGCTCGCGTTCCCACCAGGCACGAGCCATGGGGCTGGCGAGCAGTCCAACCACGTCGCGCTCGTGTCCTCGCCAGGCTTCCGGATCGGCGAATCCACGTCTGAAATTGTAGAAACCCGCCTGGAAGCCCGCCACGGACGCATAGAGGAAGGCGCTGAAGCGGATCTTGTCAGCCGCTGACAGAGATTCGCCGCCGGCGTTGGCCCGCTGCAGGATGTCGGCGAGCTCCGCGTCGCCGGCGATCGCGAGCCCGATGTCGATGGACATCGCCGCCCCGCCCATCTCGTGTGTGACGCCCAGCGATTCGGTGTTGAGGCGAGCCTGGTGGGTGTTCTGCCGCACCTGCAGGGCCAGGTATACGACCGAGACGATCACTCCGATGGCCGCCAGCACCTGGGCCAGCGCCGCGATCGCGGTCCAGTTCATGACGAGCGTCCTTTCCCCTCGATGTCTACGGCGGCTCGTTTCGGTTGTCCGACCACCTGCAACACCTTCACCGGCAATCCCCGGACGCCCTGCCGACGAACGGTCCACCGATACCCCGGTTCCGAGATGCCGTCGACCAGCTCGCGCAATTCGTCCTCGGTATGACTCCGGAACGTCGAGGCGACGCCGTCCCACCCGATCATCAACGGGAGAATCGGGGGGAGATAGGTCAGCAGCAGGGCGAGCGGATGCGCCGATTCGACGCGCGGCATCAGCCACAGGACGAGAAGGGGGACGGCCATGACGGTCAGGAGGCCGCGCAGCGAACGCGCCGTGGCCTCGAAGGCGGCGAACGGGACGTTGTCCCGCTGGGCGGCGACGAAGATCTCGCGCACCTGTTCGGGTCCAAAATGGTGGAGAGCCGTGAACATGGTGCGCAGGCCCGGCAGCTCGGCGGGGACGTCGAGCGCGGAGACGGACGCCGGGTGGTAGGTGATCGCCGGATGCCCGTCGAGGCCGGCGGGGTCGTGGTGAGCGGGGACGAGGTCGGTCAGGACGATGTGCGCGTCGACGCCGTCGGCCGCGATCCTCGCCAGGAGTCCCGGCCAGGGGCCCCCGCTGCCGGAGCAGAGGTCGACGATCTGCCGGCCTCCGGTGTCCTTCAGCAAGTGCGCGATGACCGGAGCGGCGGCGTCGTACAGGCGCAGCCGTTCGATCATCACCTGCAGATAGCCCGTCATC
>JASFRN010000003.1:0-58063 GCA_050114915.1 Gemmatimonadales bacterium
CCCGTAGTGGTTGATCAACAGCATCTGGCGCTGCTTCCACTCCTCCCAGCACTCCACGCAGATCTCCCGCAGGATCCGCTGGCCGCGCTCGTCGGCGAACGGGGCCGACTCGAGCGGGCGGGGATCGTCACGGTCGCAGCGTACGCAGTCGAAGTCGGCCATCAGAACGGGACGGTGAGCACCGAGCAGTTCGCGCCCTGGATCACCTGGGTGGTGATTCCGCCCAGCAGGACTCGACTCTGGATCCCGGGTGCGTGCGCCTTGCCGACCACGATCAGGTCGGCGTTCTCGGCCTCGGCCGCGTTGAGGATGTGCGTCACGATCGGCCGCCCGCGCACGATCGACGCCTGCACCTGCAGGTCCTTGCGAAGCGCCTGCGGGACCCGGGCGAGAGCGTCCTCGCGTGCCTGGCGCTCGATGCGGTCCAGCGCTTCGTCCACCTTGTTCGGCGAGCTCACCGCCCGCAGGTACGCCTGCAACGTTCCCGGCATCGCGTGCAGCAACACGAGGCGGGTGTGGAAGTACTCCGCGTACTCCGCCGCCGTCGCCGCCACCGGGGCGCTCCCTTCGCGCAGGTCGAGGGCGGCGATGATCGTCTTGTCCTTCTCGGCCCTGACGGGACGCCACACGAGCACCGGGACCTGGGCTTTCCGGACGATCGCCGCGCAGGTGTTTCCGAGTTCGTCGGTAGGCCACACCCGCTTCTGGTGGGCGCCGACCACGACGAGCTCGGAACCGTGCTCCTCGGCGGCCAGCTGAAGCGTCTCCGGCGTCCAGCCGTGGCGGATGTCGTACCTCGCGTCGATGCCGAGCCGGTCGGCGATGTGCTCCAGGTTCGTCCGCACGTCGAGCTCCTTCTCCTCGAGCAGGTCGAGCCGGTCGCCCAGCTCGCGCAGGAGATACCCCGGCACGCTGAAGCGCTCGATCGAATGGAAGAGCACGAGGTCGGCGTTCGGAAAGCGCGAGACGGCCCAGCGGACCGTCTCGATCGACGAATCCGAGAAGTCGATGCCGATGAGGATTCTCTGATACATGGCGTTGACCGGCGACCGGTTGTCGGGTGCGGGAGAGCGGGTCTTTGGCGCGGTGGGAACCTACGCGCCCGAAGCGGCCGGCGCATCCTCGCCGGGTGCGTCCGGCCGCTGTCGTGCGGCGGATTCGGTCAGGTGCGCCGTCAGCTCGTCGAGCGCCGACCACGGATCGCCGGTGCGCTCCGTGGCCGCGATCAGCGCATCGACGGCGGAGCCAACGCCGCCCTCCCGCTCGCAGAGGAGCTGGAAGTCGTCGAGGCGCGTGTAGTAGAGGAGTCTCGACAGGAGCCAGGCGTTGTCGACGCGGTCGGGATCGATCTCGCCGTAGCGTCCTCCCCGCAGCTGCGGCACGATCTCCGTGCGAAAACGGTCCGCGGCCGCCTCGATGATCTCGCGCTTGCGTCGCCGCTTCGAATCGTCGGGCGCATCACTCGCGTACAGGGCCGCGAGCGGCTCGTAGAGAGTATGGAAGAAACGGCCGAATACCCGGGTGTCGTGCCAGCGCTCGCGCGCCGTCTCGCAAGGGCCCGGGTCCGCCGTGGCGTTGCAGAAGTATTCGATCGCGCCCACGTGGCCGACGAAATTCGCGAAGCTCTCGTTGAACTGCGCATGCCCCTTCGGAAAGAAGGTCGTATGCGTGATTTCGTGGATGACCGTCTCTGCGATCGAGACGCTGTCGCCTCGCAGGGCGGGCGAGAGGATCGGGTCGGGGAACCAGCCCAGCGTGCTGAACGCCGCGCTCGGCCGAACGTAGGTGTCGTACCCCTGTTTCTCGAGCTCGGCGGCCTCCGCGTACGCGGCCTCGAAATCGAAGTACCCCTTGTAGGGCAGGGAGCCCACGATCGGCCACCACCACGTCTTCCAGCGCAGCTCCAGCTCCGGCGCGGCCGACACCACCATGACCAGCGTGTCGCGGTCGAGCTGCGCGTAACTTCGGAAGCTGTCGCCCGAATTCAGCCCGAGCCGCCGCTCGGCGAACACGCGCACCTGTCGCACGAGCTCGAGCTTGGCCCGCAGCTCCGGGGGCACGTCGGGATCCTCCACCGCCGTCTCGATCGGCTGGCGGGCGGAGAGGATCTTCGCCTCCTGGTAGCCGGCGTGCAGGACGTACGCGGGCGAACACGCCGAGCAGGAGACGGCGAGGGCGGCCACGAGACCGAGCAGGACGCAAATCAGGACCGTGCGGCGCATACCTCTTCGGGCGGCGGTGGACACCGGCCACCGTTTCGGCGACCTTCGCCTGAGGCAAAACGGGCGGGAGGTCGAGTGAGTTTCACGGACATTCTATACAGCCTCGGATGGCAGACGGTCCGTCCCCTCCTCTGGGTCGCGGGCCGGTTCTCCGACAAGCTGGCGCGCGCGGTCGCGGGGCGGAAGGCGGCGTCGGAGGCGCTGCAGACGTGGGCTGCGGCTCACAGGGCGGCTACGTCGCCTCTCGTCTGGCTGCATGGCGCCTCCGCCGGGGAGCTCGCCGGCGCGGCGCCGATCGTCGCTCGCCTGCGCGACCGGCGGCCGGAGATGCAGCTCGTCGTGACGTACTCTTCGCCTTCAGGCGAGGCGGCCGCCCGTCGGCTCCGGCCCGATCATCAGGGGTTCGTCCCCCTCGACCTGCTTGGCCACACCGCGCCCGCGATCGCGGCGCTCCGGCCCTCGGCCCTCGTGTATGCGAAGCACGACGTGTGGCCGCATCTCACGGCCGCCGCCCGCGCCCACTCCGTGCCGGTCGCTCTCGTCAACGCCACCGTCCGACCCGGGAGCGGGCGTCTCCGACGGCCGGGTCGCGCCGTCCTGCGGCGCGCCTACGCCGCCCTCGACGCCGTCGGCGCCGTGGCCGAAGCCGACCGCGATCGGCTGGTCGCCCTCGGGGTTCGCCCCGGGGTGATCGAGGTCACGGGCGACGCGTCGTTCGACCAGGCCCTGGCGCGGCTCGAGGACGCCGGGGCGCAGGCGCGTCGCCTGCCGCCGCAGGTGTCGGGGGTGCTGCGCCTCATCGCCGGCTCCACGTGGCCGGAGGACGAGGAGTTCCTGGTCGAGGCGGCCGCGAACCTGGAAGCCCTCGAGCTCGTGCTCGTCCCGCACGAACCAACGCCGGAGGCGGTGACCAGGATCCGCAACCTCGTGAGCGAGCGCCTGGGACGGCCGATTCGCCTGTACAGCCGGCTGGACGAAACGGAGGCTCCCCGTGGACGGCCCGGAGAAGCGCCTCCGCCGCTCGTCGTGGATGCCGTCGGCTTCCTGGCACAGCTCTACCCGGAGGGCGACGCCGCCTACGTGGGAGGCGGCCTGGCGGGCACGGGGCTGCACTCGGTCGTCGAGCCCGCGGCGGCAGGGCGGCCCGTCCTGTTCGGGTCACGCCACGATCGTTGGGAAGCGGTTGCGCTCGTCGACGCCGAGGCCGCGTGTGAAGTGGACCCGACCAACGTCTACGCCGTTCTCGTATCGTTGATGGACGCGAGGCGGCGCCGCCGGATGGGCGACGCCGCGCGCAACTGCGTGATGGCGCGGGCCGGGGCCGATGAGCGGGGGGCGGCGCTCGTCCGACGCCTGGTCGACGTCGATTGGGGCCGACGTCGCGGTTGACGGCGACAGGTCGACCCGCCGCTCACGGCGTCCCGCCTCAGCGGACCTGCAGGGTGGTCTCCGCCCGACCCGCGTTCCCCGTCTCGGCCGACACCGCCCGGACCTCGAGCCGGTACTCGCCCGCGGCGGGCGCGCCGAGCGACCCCTCGTAGGTGCTGTCGCCTCCCGAGTACTCGAGCGGCTCTTCGGCGGCGACGGCGCCGTCCGGCCCGATCAGGCGCGCCGTCACCGCGGGCGCCTCCCACAGGCCGCCCGGGGCGGTGGGGCAGGAGCAAAGCATGCGAACGCGGGCCCGCACGTCGATCCCGCTCCCCGCGGCCGCCTGCTCGGGCGCCTCGAGGATTTCGACGATGTAGCCCCACAACTCGAGCACGACCCCGTCCCCGGCCACGTCCTCGCCCGGCACGAGCAGCAAAGTCGTCGAGGCGCTCGTGAGCGCTTGCGGGAAATCGAGTGGTCCCTCGGCTTCGACCGTGATCATCCGCGGGGTGGCCAGGTCCAGCGCCGTCGAGTAGACGGCGGCTCCCGGCGTCGTGAACACGTCGGCGTTGCGCTCGCGGGCGTCCATGATCAACCCCGTGTCACCGGTGCCACCCTCGTGCACGCCTTCGGCCAGCACCTCGCCGCTGGCGGCGTCGCGCACCGTGACCCGCGCGCCGCCGACGGAGCTTCCGATGAGCTTCGCGTCTCGGGCGACGACGTGAACCGTGAGCCGGGTCGTGTCCGACGCGGCCCGCGCGGCCGGCGAAGCGTCGCACGCGGCGAGCGTCACGAGACCGATCATGGTTCCGATCATGCCGATCGATGGCAGGAGCGCGCCGCATCGGCGGCTGGAGCGCATTTCTGTCTTCCTCATCCTCGTCACTCCGGTGGTCTGCTGATTCCGGTCCCTGCGATTGTTGCTCGGCGAGCACGGCCGCGCGTCGTTTAGGTGTCGAGGCGCGGCCCGGCGGTTCCTCCGTCCGACGCGCGGGGCGCCAGTTCATCGAGGTCGGTGAACCAGTGGTCCACGATCCCTCGCAGCGCCGTCGCCATGTCCCCCGCCGCGAGCGCCGTGAGGATCCGGCGGTGGAGCCGGACGGACGTCGCGATCCGCTCCGGCCCCGGCGCGAAGAACGCGAACTCGTAGCGCCGCACCTTGGTCCGTACGCCCTCGACGATCTCGAGCAGGTGTGCGTTCGGGCAGCCGGCCAGGAGCGCCCGGTGCCACTCGGTGTTCAGGGCTATCCCTTCCGCGCCGTCGGCGGCGGCGTCCAGTCGCCGGTTGATCCGTTCCAGCTCGGCGAGCTGCTCCACCCCGGGGATGCCCGCCAGCTGCAGGGCGCTCGACTCCAGCAGCGCCAGGCATTCGTACAGCTCGCGCGCCTCTCCCGCCGAGAGGTCGGCCACGAAGAACCCGTGATGCGGCCGCGATACGACGAGGCCCGCGCGGTGCAGGCGGCTGAGCGCCTCGCGCAGCGGCGTCCGGCTGGCTCCCATCTCCTCGGCCAGTCGACTCTCGTTGAGCCGGTCGCCGGCCGGCAGGGAGCCGTCGAGGATACGGTCGAGGAGCAGCTTCTCCAGCTGATCGGCAATCGAGCTGCGGTCCACCGTCGCTATCGTCATGCGTTAAATACTGTATACAGAATACGATGGTGTCAAGCAGACCGGATCGGAGCGGCGGGCGGGCGATGGCGGGTCCATGGGCCGGGAGAGGTGGTCAGACCCGCGGCTTGGGCCCCAGCGCGTACCAGAACAGGCAGCCGAAAACGGGTACCGCGAGGACGACGGCTGCCCAGAGGACGATTTCGCGGATGCCCGGCCGGGCCTTCACGATCAGGCCGATCGACCATACGTCGAGGACCAGGAGCAGGAAGGCGAGGGCCCACCGGGTGTCCAGGGCGAGGATCCAGTCGAGCATGGAGCTACGCCGCGTCCGGGGTGGCGAACTGCAATCGGTGCAACCGGGCGTACAGGCCGTCCAGTCGGAGGAGCTCGTCGTGGGTGCCGGTCTCCCGGATCTCGCCGTGGTGCAGCACCAGGATCCGGTCGGCGTTCTGGATCGTCGACAGCCGGTGCGCGATCACGAGGCTCGTGCGCCCCTGCATGAGCTCTTCGAGCGCCTCGTCGATCTTCGCCTCGATCTCCGAGTCGACCGAGCTCGTCGCCTCGTCGAGCAGGAGGATCGCGGGGTCGCCGGCGAGCGCGCGGGCGAAGCTCAGGAGCTGCCGCTCGCCGACGCTGAGGTTCCCGCCCCGCTCGGCGAGCTCCTGGTCGTAGCCATCGGGGAGGCGCCGCACGTATGGATCGGCCCCCACGCGCTCGGCGGCGGCGCGCACCTGCTCCGGGCCCACGCCCTCGCGGCCGAGGTCGATGTTCCAGCCGGCGCTGCCCGAGAACAAATAGACGTCCTGGAGCACGAGGCCCATGCTCGTCCGCAGCTCGCCGATCGGAAGGTCGCGGATGTCGATCCCGTCGAGCGTGATGCGCCCTCGCTGCGGCTCGTAGAACCGCATCAGCAGGTTGATCAGGGTCGACTTCCCGGCGCCCGTCGCGCCGACGACGGCGACCCGCTCGCCGGGCTCGACCACGAAGTCGATACCCTTGAGCACCCACTCCTCGGGGGGCTTACCTTCGGTCCCCGCGGCGTCCGCGGCGCCATCCGGCACGTCGCCCGGGGGCTCCTCGTCCGGCGGCGGCGTCACGTAGCGGAACCAGACGTCCTCGAACGCGATCCGACCCCTCACCGCGCCGAGGTGCTTCGGCTGCGCCGGCTCGCGGATCTCCGGCTCGCGGTCGAGGAGCCGGAACACGCGCTCGGAGCTCGCCATCGCGTTCTGGAGCACGTTGTACTTCTCCGACAGGTCCTGGATCGGCCGGAAGAAGCGCCGCGCGTACTGCAGGAACGCCGCGATCGTGCCGATCGTCAGCGCCCCGTCCAGCGACCGGGAGCCGCCGTACCAGATGATCAGCGCCAGCGCCACCGCCGAGAGCAGCTCGATGACCGGGAAGAAGAGCGCGTAGTAAGTGATCGACTTGAGGTGCGCCTGGAGGTGCTCGTCGTTGATGCGGGCGAACTCGCGACGGCTCGGCTCCTGCTGGCCGAACAGCTGAACGACCGACATCCCGGTGATCCGCTCCTGCAGGTAGGCGTTGATTCGTGCCAGTCGAACCCGAATGTCGCGGTAGGCCTGGCGCACCTTGATCCGGAACACCATCGCGGCGAGGAACACCACGGGGAGGACCGCGAAGGTCACCAGCGCCAGGCGCCAGTCGAGGAGCAGCATCGCGGTGACGATGGCGCCGATCGTGAACACGTCGCCGAAGATCGTCACGACGCCCGAGGTGAACATCTCGTTCAGCACCTCGATGTCGCTCGTGACGCGGGTGATCAGCCGCCCCACCGGGTTCTTGTCGAAGAACTTGAGGTCGAGGCGCTCGAGGTGCCCGAACAGCTCGTCGCGCAGGTCGACCATCACCCGCTGGCCGATCCACGTGGTCAGCAGCGTCTGCACGTACCCGAGTCCCGCGGCGAGAACCAGCGAGCCGAGGTAGAGGAGGCCGAGCCTCGAGAGGTAGGCCGCGTCGCCCTGCGGGAAGGCCTTGTCGATCGCGACCTTCGTCAGCCACGGTCCCACGAGCTCGAGTCCCGAGGCGGCGATCAGCATCAGGATCGCCCCCGTCACGTGCCACTTGTACGGGCGCAGGTAGGCCAGGAGGCGCTTCATGAGGCGCGAGTCGTACGCCTTTCCGAGCGCTTCCTCTTCCTGCAGGGTGGGGACGGCGGTGTCGCTGGCTATGCAGTCTCCCGTGTGCTTCCGGTCGTCTCGTTCCGGTCCGGCCGCGGAATTCCGTGGAGGCGACAAGGTATGCGGATCACCCGGCCGAGGCGATCCGTCCGCCGATTGCTCCCGCCCCCGCCGGTCGGCAGTTTTCCCCCATGCCGCGCTCCATCGTCGTACGCGGCGCCCGCCAGCACAATCTGAAGGGCGTCGACCTCGAGATCCCGCACCGTTCCATGACGGTCGTCACCGGTCCCAGCGGGTCCGGAAAGTCGTCCCTCGCCTTCGACACGGTGTACGCCGAGGGCCAGCGGCGGTACGTGGAGTCGCTCTCGACCTATGCCAAACAGTTCCTCGAGCGGATGCCGAAGCCGAACATCGACCGGATCGACGGGATCTGCCCGTCGGTGGCGATCGATCAGCGGAACGCGATCCGCTCCAGCCGCTCGACCGTCGGCACGGTGACCGAGGTCTACGACTACCTGCGGCTGCTCTGGGCCCGGATCGGGAAGACGATCTGCCCGGACTGCGGCGAGCCGGTGCTCCCCGACAGCCCGACGACGGCGGCCAACGAGGTGCTCGCCGCGGCCGCGAGCGAGCTCGCCTACGTCGCCTACCCGATGCCGGTGCCCGTCGCCACGGCGGCCGCCGACGTGGCGGAGAACCTCCGCGCAGAGGGGTTCGTGCGGGTGCTGGTGGACGGGAAGGAGGTCCACCTCGACGATCCCGAGCGCAGCGAGGCGGAGGTTGCCGCCGCGCTGTCGGCCGGCTCGGAGATGTTCGTGGTCGCCGACCGGCTGCGGCTGGAGGATGACGACCGCGAGCGGCTGACCAGCGCGCTGGCCGCGGCGTTCGCGGAGGGGCAGGGGCACGCGGTGGTGCTGGTGGTGGAGCGTGGTGATGATTCGGGGCTCGCGATCACCCGCCGGTTCAGCTTCTCCGAGCGCTACCAGTGCGACTCCTGCGGGCGCGAGTTCACCGAGCCGACGCCGCTCCTGTTCAGCTTCAACCACCCGACGGGCGCCTGCGAGACCTGCAACGGCTTCGGGGCGACGCTCGAGTACGACGAGTCGCTGATCGTCCCGGACCCGGACAGGGGCCTGGCCGACGGGGCGCTCGATCCGTGGACGAAGCCGCGCTATAAGAAGGAACGGGCGCGGTTGATGGAGTTCGCGAAAGGACGGGACATCAACCCGCATACCCCCTGGCGCGAGCTTCCCGAGGACGTCCGGCACGATCTCCTGCACGGCGCCGACGACACCGAGGGCGTCCTCCCCTTCCTCCGTGACCGCGAGCGGAAGCGCTACAAGCAGTACATCCGCGTCTTCCTGCGCGGCTACCAGCTCCCGGTCACCTGCCCGGACTGCGGCGGCGCGCGGCTCAGTCCCGAGGCGCTGGCCGTGCAGATCGACGGCCGGACGATCGCGGAGGTTTCCGCGCTGATGATCGACGAGCTGACCGCCTGGATCGAGGCGCTGGCGCCGAAGCTGTCGCCGTTCGAGGGCGGGGTCTCGGCCACGGTCCGCGAGGAGATCACCGACCGGCTGCGCTTCCTCTCGTCCGTCGGCCTCGGCTACCTGACGCTCGACCGCCAGGCGCGCTCGCTGTCGGGCGGCGAGATGCAGCGCATCCGGCTGGCCGGGAGCCTCGGGAGCCGGCTGGTCGACACGCTCTACGTGCTCGACGAGCCGACGATCGGCCTCCACGCCCGCGACGTCGAGCAGTTCATCGGCGTGCTCGAGAGCCTGCGCGACCGCGGGAACACGCTCCTCGTGGTCGAGCACGAGGAGGCGGTGCTCGCCGCCGCCGACCGGATCGTCGAGCTCGGACCGGCGGCGGGTGAGAAGGGCGGGGAAGTGGTGTTCGAGGGCACGTACGAAGGCCTGTTGGCGGCCGATACGACGACGGGCGAAGCGCTGAAGCAGGCGGTCGAATCGGGCCGGAAGCGGAAGCCGCGCCAGCCCCGCGGGCACGCCTGGCTGACGCTGGAGGGTGCGACGCTCCACAACGTGAAGGACGTCGACCTCGAGATCCCGGTCGGCTGCCTGACCGTCGTCACGGGCGTCTCCGGTTCCGGGAAGTCGACGCTCGTGCACGACGTGCTCTACCACGCGCTCGAGAGTCGGCTGTCCGGAGAGCACTCGGCGCGCCGGCACCTCGGCGAGGAAGTCGGGTCGTTCGAGCGTCTCGACGGCGCGGAGCGCTTCGACGAGGTCGTGCTCGTCGACCAGAGCCCGATCGGCCGCACGCCGCGCTCGAATCCGGTCACCTACATCAAGGCGTACGGCGAGATCCGGAAGCTGTTCGCCGAGCTCCCCGAGTCGCGCCGCCGCGGCTACGAGCCGGGCCACTTCAGCTTCAACGTGAAGGGCGGCCGCTGCGAGGCCTGCAAGGGCGCAGGCGAGGAAACCGTCGAGATGGTGTTCCTCGCCGACGTATCGGTCCCGTGCGAGATCTGCGGAGGGACCCGGTTCAAGCCGGAGATCCTCGAGGTGAAGCACCGGGGGCTGAACATCGCCGACGTTCTCGAGCTCACCGTCGACGAGGCGATCCGCTTCTTCATCCGGCAGGACCGGCTCGGCCAGGCCCTGTGGCAGCTCCAGCGCGTCGGCCTCGGCTACCTCCGCCTCGGCCAGGCCGCGACCACGCTCTCCGGCGGCGAGGCCCAGCGCCTCAAGATCGCCCGCGAGCTCGCGCAGAGCGGCGGCGCCGAAGGGAACATCTACATCCTCGACGAGCCCACCGTCGGCCTCGGCGCCGGCGAGGTGCGGAAGCTCGTCGACGTGCTCGACCAGCTCGTCGAGGCGGGCGGCACGATCGTCGTCATCGAGCACAACCTCGACCTCGTCGCCGCCGCCGACTGGATCGTCGACCTCGGCCCGGGGGCCGCCGACGAGGGCGGTCGGATCGTCGCGGCCGGCCCGCCGCCGGCGATCATGGAGAGCGAGGCGTCGCACACGGGCCGCTTCCTGCGGCGGCGGGCCGAGCGGGAGGCGGGGGAGCCCGTGGCGGTGGGGGGCGCGGCGTAGGAGCCGGGGACGCTAGCCGGCGCCGAATCGGACTCCGACGTCCAGGCGTGCCTGCCGCGCAGGCGCGTCGAGGTCGACGTCGAGCCAGCGCAGCTCCTTCATGGCGCGACCACCCACGTATCCGAGCGCGGTGCCGATCACCCCGACGATCGCGCAGCCGGATCCCGACGGGATGTCGAGGCCGGACTGCGAGGACTCTCCCGTGAGCTGCAACCCCACGAAGCATCCCGCCGCCGCTCCGAACACGGTGCCGAACCAGCGGTAGTCGGACGTGCCGCGCCGGACCTGGAGCTTCTTCAGCCGATCCCGCTCGATCCTGAGATCCCGCCCCGCGATGCGCAGGTGAACCGCCGCGTCGCTGACGCCTGCAAAGCTCGCTCGGGGCAGCCTGCGGGTCCACGCGGAGCCGACGCTGTCGAAGCGCACGATCTCGCCCTGCTCGAGGTCGTGAAGTGTCTGGGCGCCTGCTGGTGATGGGGTGAAGATCGCCGCCGCCACGGCCGCGACGAGCGAGAGGGATGCCAGCCTCCGCGAAAAGCTCATGGGGGCACTGCCTTCCGTTCCGGTCGCTTGAGGGGGCGCCGAACCGGCGGCACCGTAGACGTAAGTGGTGTGAGTGGCAAGCAGCGACCGAGTGCACCTTCCGCCCCGGCCCCCGCCACCCCTACCTTTCTCCCGTGGACACGCCACCGCCCGGCCCGCGCCCCCGCCTCTCCGTCCTCCTCCCCTGTCACGACGCCGCGCCGACCCTCCCCGACGCCATCGCCAGCCTCCGCGCCCAGACGCTGGAGAACTTCGAGGTCATCGCCGTCGACGACCGCTCGAGCGACGCCACCGCCGACCTCCTGGCCGATTGGGCGGCGCGAGACCCCCGCGTCACCGTTCTCACGCGCGCCCAGCAGATCATCGTCCACTCCGGCCTCGTCCCGGCCCTCAACCAGGCCGCCGCGGTCGCCCGCGCGCCCCTCCTGGCCCGCATGGACGCCGACGACGTCGCGCACCCCGAGCGCTTCGAACGCCAGGCGAGCTACCTCGCCGCACACCCCGGCCTCGCCGGCTGCGGCGCGCATGTCGAGCTGTTCTCGCCGGGCCAGATCCGCTCGGGCTACCGGCGCTACGAGCGCTGGATCAACGGCATCGAGACCCCCGAGGACGTGCGGAAGAACGCCATCGTCGAGTGTCCGATCGCCCACCCGACGCTGGTGATCAAGAAGACCGTGTTCGACGCCCTCGGCGGCTACCGGGACATGGGCTGGCCCGAGGACCACGACCTGGTCCTCCGCGTGCTTGCCGCGGGCGCCCGGCTGGCGAACCTCCCCGGGAATCCGCTCCTCCGCTGGCGGATTCGCGAGGACCGTCTGTCCCTCACCTCCCCGGCCTACGAGCCGGCGGCCTTCCGCCGCTGCCGCGTACATTTCCTGCGAGCGGTGTTCCTCGACCCGATCCGGGACGTCGTCGTGTGGGGCGCCGGCCGCGTCGGGAAGCCGCTCGCCCGCGAGCTGATCCGGCAGGGGACGCCCGTCGCCGCCTTCGTGGACCTCGACGCGCGGAAGATCGGCCAGGAGATCCACGGGGCGCCGGTGCTGTCTCCGGACGAGTTCGCCGAGCGCGCGGAGGCGCAGACCGGGCCCCCGAAGGCAGCCTCATCACCCCGCCCCTACGTCCTGGTCGCCGTCGGTTCCCCCGGGGTCCGCGACGAGATCCGCGAGGCCCTCGAAGCCCGCGGCTTCCACGAGCTCGACGACTTCCGCTTCTGCGCCTGAAAGACGGTCCGCGGCGGCCGGCGCCGCGAACCGGGAATCGAGCTGTTCAGCCCTCGCGGCGGACCCCGCAAAGCCGTATATTTCTTGGGTTATCGGGCGATCGGGGAGTCCCGTTGGCGCCGCGTTGAGATCGCGCCGCAGGACCACGAGAGACGCGTGACGGAACACGCCGTGCCGCACCCGCCCGGGCGCGCCCGCCGCACGAGGCCGCAGCCGGCCCCGGGCGCCATCCCGACAGGCACCACCAGACATACATCACACGCCGGAGCCTATGGAAATCCTCGACAGAACCGACCGGATCGAACAGCGTCTGCTGGAAGACGAGATGCGAGATTCGTTCATCGACTATTCGATGAGCGTCATCGTCCAGCGGGCCCTTCCCGACGTTCGTGACGGCCTGAAGCCGGTGCACCGCCGGATCCTCTACGCGATGCACGAGGGCGGGCTGGCGCCGAACCGGCCGTACAAGAAGAGCGCGACCGTGGTCGGTGACGTGCTCGGCAAATACCATCCGCACGGCGACAGCGCGGTCTACGACTCGCTCGTGCGCATGGTGCAGGACTTCTCGCTCCGCTATCCGCTCGTCGACGGCCAGGGGAACTTCGGCTCGATCGACGGCGACAGCGCGGCGGCCTACCGGTACACCGAGGCGCGGCTCGAGCGTCTCGCCACCGACATGCTGACCGACATCGAGAAGGAGACCGTCGACTTCTCGCCGAACTTCGACGACCGGCTCATGGAGCCCATCGTTCTGCCTTCGGGGCCGCCGAACCTGCTGATCAACGGCTCTTCCGGGATCGCGGTCGGGATGGCGACGAACATCCCGCCGCACAATCTCGGAGAGGTCGTGGCCGCCTGCCAGGCGCTGATCGACGACCCCGAGCTCACCTCCGAAGACCTGATGGAGTACGTGAAGGGCCCCGACTTCCCGACCGGTGGTCTCGTCTACGGGAAGGACGGGATCCGCGAGGCGTACACCGAAGGGCGCGGCCGGGTCGTCATGCGCGGGCGCGCTCACATCGAGGAGCGTCCCGGGCAGGGCGAGCGGATCATCGTGACCGAGATCCCGTTCATGGTGAACAAGAGCCGGCTGATCGAGCAGATCGCTCAGCTCGTGCGCGACAAGAAGGTGACCGAGATCTCCGACCTGCGCGACGAGTCGGATCGCGAGGGGATCCGGATCGTGGTCGACCTGAAGCGCGACGCGATCCCGCAGATCGTGCTGAACCAGCTGTTCAAGCACACGCAGATGCAGTCGACGTTCGGCGTGATCATGCTGGCGCTCGACCACGGCATCCCGAAGGTCATGACGCTCAAGGAGGTGCTGTCCCACTTCCTCGACCACCGGCACGAAGTCGTCGTCCGGCGCTCCGAGTACGATCTGCGGGCCGCCCGCCAGCGGGAGCACATCCTCGAGGGACTGAAGATCGCCGTCGACAACATCGACGAGGTCGTGGCGATGATCCGCGGGTCCTCCGACACCGACGAAGCGTCCACACGGCTGCAGGAGCGCTTCGAGCTCTCGGCCGAGCAGGCGTCGGCGATCCTGGCGATGCGCCTCTCGCGCCTCACCGGTCTCGAGATCGAGAAGCTCGAGCAGGAGCTCTCCGAAGTCCGCGCCGAGATCGCCCGGCTCGACGAGCTCCTCGCCTCGCGCGAGCTGCGGATGAAGACCATCCACGACGAGCTCGCCGAGATCGCCGATCGCTACGACGATCCGCGGCGCACCGAGATCGTGGGCGAGACCGCGAGCTTCGATCCGGAGGACCTGATCGCCGACGAGCCGATGGTGATCACCGTCTCGAACCAGGGCTACATCAAGCGCATCCCGCTCGATACCTACCGCCAGCAGCGCCGCGGCGGCCGGGGCATCGCCGGGATGGGCACCAAGGACGAGGACTGGGTGGAGCACCTGTTCACCGCCTCGGCCCACGATTACCTGATGTTCATCACCGAGCGCGGACAGCTCTACTGGCTGAAGGTGCACCAGATCCCGCAGGCTTCGCGCACGTCGCGCGGCAAGCCGATCATCAACCTGCTGCCCGTCGACCACGACGAGACGATCGCGTCGATCGTGCGCACGCGGGAGTTTCCGGAAGACCGCTACCTGCTGTTCGCCACCCGCCAGGGGCAGGTGAAGAAGACCAGCCTCGCGGCCTACTCGAACGTCCGCAGCGTCGGGCTCAACGCGATCAACATCGTCGACGGCGACGCGCTGATCGACGTGCAGCTGATCGACCCGGGCAATCACATCCTGCTCGTGACGCGAAAGGGAATGGCGATCCGCTTCGACGAGAGCGACGCCCGGCCGATGGGACGCGCCACGCAGGGTGTGCGCGGCATCCGGTTGAAGGGTGGTGACGAGGTCGTCGCGATGGTCGTCGAGCGCGAGGAGGAGGCGAGTATCCTGACCGTGACCGGCAAGGGGATGGGCAAGCGGACCAGCATCTCCGAGTATCGCGTGCAGCACCGGGGCGGGATGGGCCTGATCAACTTCCGCCTCTCGGGCAAGACCGGCGACGTCGTGGCCGCGAAGGAAGTCGTGGACGACGACGAGCTGATGCTGGTCACGCGAAACGGCGTGATCAACCGGCAGCGGGCCGACGAGATCCGGGTGATCGGCCGCAATACGCAGGGGGTGCGGGTCATCACGCTGGACGACGGGGACGATCTCGTCGACCTGGCCCGCGTGGCCCGCGACATCGACGAGGGGGACGAGGACGAGTCGCTGGACGGCGAGGCGGAGAACGGCGAAGAGGCCGACGCCGACGCCGACGAGCTCGAGGCCGCCGGGACCGGAGATGGCGCCGAGGGCTGACCTCGCCTCCGGGCTCGTCTCGCTCGACGAGATCCGCGGCGCCGCGGCGCGGATTCGGGGGACGGCCGTCCGCACCCCGCTGCTGGACTCGTGGCTCGGCCGTCCGGGGGGCACGCGGGTGTGGCTCAAGTGCGAGTCGCTGCAGCACGTCGGCGCCTTCAAGCTGCGGGGCGCCTACAACTTCATCTCGTCGCTGGACCCTGCGGAGCGCGTTCGCGGCGTCGTGACCTACTCCTCGGGAAATCATGCCCAGGCCGTGGCGTGGAGCGCCCGCGAATTCGGGATCTCGGCCACCGTCGTCATGCCCGTCGACGCCCCCACGATCAAGCGCGATGCGGTCCTGGCGATGGGGGGAGACGTCGAGCAGGTCGGCACCACGACCACGGAGCGCAAGGCGCGGGCCGAAGAGATCGTCGCCGGCGGCGGCGGGGTCATGGTCCCGCCGTTCGACGATCCCACGATCATCGCGGGGCAGGGGACCGTGGGCCTCGAGATCGTCGAGCAGCTCACGGCCGCCCGTGAGCGCGATCCCGGCGTCGGCCGGCTCGGTCTCGTGGTCGTGCCGATCGGCGGCGGCGGGCTCCTGTCCGGCGTGGCCGCCGCCGTGCGGCGGCTCTCCCCGGAAACCCGAATCGTCGGCGTGGAGCCCGAGGGCGCTCCCAAGATGCGCCGGTCGCTCGACGCCGGTGAGCCGGTGACGCTCGAGACCATCGATACGATCGCCGACGGCCTGAAGCCCGTGCGGCCCGGCGACCTGACGTTCACCCACACCCGAGAGCTGGTGGACGACGTCGTGACGCTGACCGACGAGTCGATGCGCGATGCCGTGCTGTGGTGCTACGGCCGCCGGCTCGTCGTCGAGCCCAGCGGCGCGGCGGCCGTGGCCGCCCTGCGCTCCGGCCGCGTGGTCCCCGCCCTCACCGGCGAGACCGTCGCGGTGCTGTCCGGCGGCAACCTCGACCCGACGCTCCTCCAGCGCTGGATGGAGACGGGAGGCGCCGATGGCTGAGTCGTTCGTGGCCGTCACGGCCGGGCTGGCGACGAGCGAGGCCGGGATCCGGCGCTCGGTCGTCGAGGCCGGTTATCTGCAGGGCGTCAGCGTCGCCGGCCTGCTACCGCTCGTCCTGTCGCCGCTCGACGAGCCGTCCACCTGGCGCCGCCTGTTCGACCGGGCCGAAGCGCTTCTGCTCACCGGCGGGGCGGACGTCGATCCGATGCGCTACGGCGAGTCGATGAACGGTGCCCGCCACACGGCGCCCGAGCGCGACGAGATGGAGTTCTCGCTCCTCGCCACGGCGCTCGAGCGTGGCCTGCCCGTGCTCGCCATCTGCCGGGGCATGCAGGTGCTGAACGTCGCGCTCGGCGGGAACCTCCATCAGGACCTGGCGGCCGACTTCGACGCCTCGATCTCGCACGACAGCTGGCGGGACGTCGACGCCTCGATCCACGGAGTCGCGCCGGACGCCCCGGAGCTCCTGCGGGGCGTGTTCAACGGCGCGCCCACTGTGCAGAACTCCGCCCATCACCAGGGGGTGGAGCGCCTGGCCGAGGGGCTGACGGCGGTCGGCCGGGCGCCCGATGGACTGGTCGAAGCCGTGGAGTATCGCCGGTCCGGGTCGTGGGCCGTCGGCGTGCAGTGGCACCCGGAGCGGAAGATCGATCGCGACGACGGCGTGAACCGCCGGCTGTTCGAGCGCTTCGGCGCCGCGGTGCGCGGCGGGCCCGACGGCGGCTTCGGCGGCAACGGGGCGGACCGCCGATGAACAGGGCCGCCCTGCTGTTCGACGTCGACGGCACCCTCGCGGACACGCTGGGGGCCGGGAAGGCCGCTCTCGCCGCCGCGATGACGGAGGTGTGCGGCGAGACCGGCCCGGTCGAGCACTACGATTTCCATGGCCGTACCGATCCGGAGATCGTGCGCGGCCTGCTGCGAGCGGCCGGTTGGCCCGATGCGGAGATCGATCCGACCTTCGCCGAGCTGTGGCCCGCCTACCTGGGGCGCCTGCGCGACGAGCTCGCGGCGCGGGCCGGACGCGCTCGGGCCCTCGCCGGCGTTCCCGCGCTCCTCGACCGCCTGGCCGGCGACGAACGCTTCGCCTGCGGGCTGGTGACCGGGAACGTAGAGCAGGGGGCGCGCCTCAAGCTCACCGCGATCGGCTGCGCGGACCGCTTCACGTTCGGCGCCTACGGCTCGGACGCCGAGGAGCGCGACTTGTTGCCGGCCGTGGCGCTCGCCCGAGCCGCCGAGCGGTACGGCACGCCGTTCGACGCGGGCCGCTCCGTGGTGATCGGTGACACTCCCGCCGACATCCGGTGCGCCCGCGCCGCCGGCACGCGCGTGCTGGCGGTGGCGACCGGGCGCCATCGTGCGGAGGAGCTCGCGGCCTGTGGGCCCGATGCGGTGTTCGCGGACCTCGGCGACGCCGACCGGGTCGTGGAGTTTCTCCTCGATGCCTGACTCGTCCGTTCGTCCCCTCGTGCTCGACGTATTCGTCCAGGGAGCCGGCGTGCAGCGCGACGTCGCCGTCGAGGCGAACGCCGCCGGGATGCGCGTCGGTGACCGCACCGTGCCCTGGCGGGAGGTGCTCTGGGTGAGCCGTCGGTCGGGGATGATCCTCGTGTTCACGGCGCACGCGAACCTCGCGATCCAGGCGAGCGGCAAGCAGCTCGGGCAGGTCGAGAGCTGGTTCGAGACGCACGTCGACCAGACGGAGCTCCGGCGCGGTCTCGTGCGCCAGCTCGGGCACGAAGTCGTGCTGTTCGCCGCCGGTTGCGCGGTCGACGGACGACTGGAGGGCAGCCGACTGCGCGGACTGTTCCTCGCGGCGGCGACGCGTCGCGCCCTCTACCTGCTGTCCGGCGGCGGCCAGTATACCATCGAGTGGCCCGTCGATCGGGTGAAGCGGCAGCTCGCCCGGCCCGGGGAGATCGGCGGCGACGGGTTGCTGCTGAGCCGGGGCGACGACGAGGTGTTGCTCAGGTATCTCTTCCCCGAGGAAGTGGTCGCGCTCGCGACGGCCTGCCGCAAGCAGCCGCCGCCGCGTTCGGGCGACAGTCCCACGCTCGAGCTGTTCAGCCGCAAGGAAGTCTCGCCCCCTCCACCCGCCGAGCTTCCCCAGTTCTCGGTCGCGGCCGGGGCGCTGCACGAGGTGGCCGGCCGCGCGGCGGCGAACGTGCCCGGTGAGCTGCGCGGGCGCGCCGGTCTCGAGCCCGATTTCTTCGAGACGCACTTCCTCGAGCTCGGCGAGATCGCTCTCGGGCCGCTGATCCTCCGCAAATCAGCCGCCTCGACGGCCGGAAGCTTGCGCAAAGCGGCGGAGGCGATGGACGCCGAGGGTCTACGCGAGGATACGCACGCGGCCGTGGCGGCGGCCACGGAACGGATGCTGGGAGTGTTCACGGCGGAGGCGGAGCGACTCGCGGCCGAGCGCGGCCTGTCACTCGAGGCGGCGGACGACGATGCCGCGCTGGGCGACGCGGAACGCGAGGCACTGATCGATCGCATGCAGGCGCCGTTCGTGCGCCTGTGGGCGCGCTTCGAGGGCCTCGAGCAGCAGGGCACGGAGCTCATCGAATTGCTCGGCGCCTACGAAGAGGGACCTCCGGGTGACGACGACCGGATCGACGAGGCGGCCGGCGAGTGGCGAGCCACTCTGAGCCGGCTCGACGCCGGCTACGTGGGGGCCTGGCGAGAGCTCGTCGAGGAGATCGAGAAGACGTGGTCCACGGAGTTGCTGCCGCGGCTCGTGCGGATCACGCTGCGCGAGCGGGAAGGACTGCCGGAGTGGGCGCAGCTCGCGGGCCTCGGTCTACTCACGCTGCTCGTCGTGGCGGCACTCGTGTTCTTCTTCGTGGTATGACCGGGCGATAAGTTCTCCGGGGCCGGGAGACGGTCCGGCCGGCGAGACTCCCCAGACCAGACATCAAAGACCAGATCGAGGAGCGTGAAGGTGGCGAAGCAGACCCCGAAGAACCGGAGCGGCAAGAACGCACCGCGGCTGAAGAAGAAGAGCAGCACGGGCTTCTACCTCATTCTCGGCCTCGTGGCCGTGGCCGGCGTGGCGGCGCTTCTGTTCGCGCGCGGCAGCGGCTCGAGCGCGCCGGAGAACCTGCCGGTGAGCGTTGCCAGCACCGACGTAGCGGCCAGCGGCGCGGCCGGGATCTCGTCCACCGACGAGGAGACGCCGGTGACGATCATCGAGTTCGAGGACTTCCTCTGTCCGCACTGCCGGGACTTCAACGCCTTCAGCGGCAAGTTGATCCGACGCGAGTTCGCGTTTACGGACGATCCCATCGTCCGCTGGGTGATCTACGAGTTTCCTCTCGGCCAGACCTCGTGGGCTCCCGCGATCGCGGCCCGCTGCGCGAGAGATCAGGGGGCCTACTGGGAGATGCACGACGTGCTCTACGCCCGAACCGAGGAGTGGGCTTCCGAGTCGAACCCCAACAGCGAGTTCATCGACTTCGCCGGCGAGCTGGGACTCGACACCGGCCAGTTCCGGGAGTGCCTCGCGAATCGTGACCACCTGTCCGACATCGCGGCCTCGCGCAAATACGGCGAGAGCCTCGGCGTGAACGGGACGCCGACCCTGTACATGAACGGGCGGCGGCTCGACCTGCGCAACGCGAACTACGAGTCGCTGAAGAACCGGATCCTCGAAGCGGCCGCCAACGCCCGGTCGGACGGCTGAGGGTGGAACCCGTCACGCGCTACCGTGGCGTCGCGGTGCTGGCGCTGGTGGGCCTGTTCATCTCGGCCTACCTGCTGCTCCACAATCTCGGCTACTACGGCGACCTGATCTGCGGGACGGGTTCCTGCGAGGTCGTACAGACCTCCGAGTACGCCGTATTCCTCGGGGTGCCGGTGCCGGCCTGGGGGGCGGCGTGGTACGGGGGGATGCTCGTGTTGTCGCTGCTGGCGGCGGCCCGGCCTCCGGCCGATCCACGGGGGGTGAACGGAGCAGTCCGGCTCGTCGCCCTGGGGGCCACGGCCGGACTGGTGTTTTCCGCCTATCTCACCTCGATCGAGGCGTTCGTGCTGGATGCCTGGTGCCGCTGGTGCATCGCGAGCGCCGTGCTCACGGTCCTGATCTTCGGGCTCGCCGCCCCCTGGCGGGCGCTGCGGACGGGCAGCCGCCCGCCGAGCTGACGGCCGGGCCGGCTCAGGCGGAGGCCCGCCAGAACCCTTCGAGGGCTTCGCCGTCCGTCGAGTTCTTCAGCTTGTCGAACGCGCGGTTCCGGATCTGGCGGATCCGCTCGCGAGTGACGCCGAGCAGCTCGCCGATCTGCTCGAGGGTCATCTCCTCGCCGTCGTCCAGGCCGTAGTACAGGACGAGGATCTTCCGCTCGCGCTCGGTCAGGTACGTCTCGAACATCCGCTCGAGGAACTCCCGCCGGGCCTGCGACTCCACGTCGACCTCGATGTCGCCTTCATCGGCGCCCGAAAAGCGCTCGCCGAAGGAGGCGCTGTCACGGTCGGACTTGTCGAGCGGCGCGTCCAGGCTGAGCTCGGCGGATGCGACCCGGCGCAGGGCGCGCACCGTCTCGACCGGCTCCTTCATCTCCTCGGCGATCTCGCGGTCGGTCGGCGAGCGGCCGAGCTTCTGTGTGAGCGCGGTCTCGGTGCGCGACAGCTTGACCAGGTTCGAGTTCTGGTTCAGCGGGATACGGACGGAGCGGGTCTGCTCGGCCAGAGCCTGCAGCACGGTCTGTCGAATCCACCAGACGGCGTAAGAGATGAACTTCACGCCCTTCTCGGGATCGAACTTCTTGACCGCCTTCAGCAGGCCTTCGTTTCCGATGCAGACGAGCTCGGCCAGGTTCAGGCCCCGGCCCTGGTACTTCTTCACGTACGAGATCACGAAACGGAGGTTCGCCGTGACGAGGCGTTCCGCCGCCTGCTTGTCCCCTTCCCGCGCCCGCCGCGCGATCTCGCGCTCTTCTTTCGGGTCGTCGATGAGGGGGTAACGCTCGACGTCCTGCAGGTACTGATCGAAGGAATCGAGGGCTCGCGAATCGAAGAACATGGCACTCCCTGCTTGAGCTAGCGGATGACCGAAACGGGGCGCCGCAACCCCGATGGAGAATCCGAAACTACCATTATACGGTAAGTGGAACCCGAAGTTCCAATCTGTCGTCCAATCGGCTCGGGGGCCTCAGCCGCCGATCGAGCGGCGCAACCAGGCCTCGTCCTCGGCGCTGAGGTCGCTCTCGGGCCCGGGACCTCCCGGGTCGGGCGGCGCATCCGGGTCTTCGGGCGCGCTCGCTCTCCGGGATGCGCCCGAAGCGGCGCTCCAGCGCCGCACCGCGAGGACCACCCAGGTGATCCCGCCGAGCAATGCGATCGCCGGCAGTACGTACACCAGCAGGCCGATTCCGGTCGCTCGCGGCTTGAGGATGATCCAGTCGCCGTACGATCCCCGGAAGTACGCGAGGATTTCGCGTTCGGACTGACCCTCGCCGAGCCGCTCGCGGATGACCTCCTGCATCTCCTGCGCGATGTCCGAGTTCGACTCCAGCACCGACTGGCCGCTGCACACCGGGCAGCGGAGCTGAGCTGCGATGTCGGCCGCCTTCGAGTCGAGCGCGGCGGCTTCCGGGTCCTTGAGCGCCGAGTCCGCCATCGGTTCGGCGGGTTGCATCGGTTCCTGGGCGGCCAGCCGCGCCGGCGCGCCCGCGAGCAGCGCTACGGCGAGCGCGCAGGCCGCTCCCGCGCCGAATCGCCTCCAGGCTGGAGCCGGGGCGAGGCGCCGGCTCATTCGGTTGCCGCCAGCAGCGAGTCGATCTTCGTCTGCATCACGTCCCACGTCAGTGGCCCGATGTGCTTGTACGCCACCACCCCGCCGGGCGCCACGAAGAAGGTCTCGGGTACGCCGTGCACGCCGTAGTCGATCGCCGTCCGGCTGCCGGGGTCCAGCACGTGACGCCACTCGTTCCCCATCGCGGCGAGGAACCGCTCCGCGTTGCGCTTCGTGTCGTCGTACACGAGGCCGATGATCGCCACGTCCTCGGTCGGCCACGTGCGAGCGGCCTTCAGGAGAACCGGATGCTCCGCCCTGCACGGGATGCACCAGGAAGCCCAGAAGTTCAACACCACGACGCGATCCTCGAGCTCGCCGAGGGACAGCGAATCGCCGTCGAGCGTTTCGAGCGTCCAGGTCGGCGCCGGTTGTCCGATCAGGGGTGTCGGAAAGAACTGCGGATTCCGCGTCAGCCCGAACGCCAGCAGCGCCAGGAAGGGGATGGCCGAGATCGGGAGCAGCCAGCGCCAGCGTCCTCTCATCGAGACCTCACGAACCTTCCGATCGGGCGGCCACCATGCGCACGTGCGCCGACCGACGCTGCGGGGCCACGGAGAGTATCGCCCCCAGGCCGATGATCATCCCGCCGATCCACAGCCACGGCACGCCCGGGTTTACGATCACCCGGACCGTCGCGTGATTGCCCTGCGGGTCGAACGACATGAGGGTCAGATAGAGGTCCTCGTCGACGAACGACCGGACGGCCGGCGTGGCGATCGGCTCGGACGCTCGCGCGTCCTGGCGGTAGAAGTTCGTGCGCGGCACGATCGTCCCGACGTCGGAGTCGCCGCGCCGCGCCGTGAACGCCGCCGCCACGACGTCCCGATGTGGCTCCCGCCAGGCGCTGACGGAATCGAACCGCAGCGTGTAGTCGCCGATCACCATCTCCTGCCCCCGCTCGAGCGTCGCTTCGCGTTCGAAGCGCCAGGTGCCCGATACCGACAGGGCGACGACGATGACGACGATGCCGACGTGGACGATGTAGCCGCCGTAGCGCCGGTTGTTGCGAACCAGCAGCTGGCCCAGGGCCCGCAGGGGGCCGATTCCCGAGATGCGCCGCCGCGCCGCGACGCCCTTCCAGAACTCGTCGACGATGGTCGCCATCACGAAGGCCGCGAAGCCGAAGGTGATCAGCGGGTACACTTCGCGGATCCCGAGTACGAACGCCAGCCCCGATGCGGCGAGTCCCGTCAACAGGGGCGCCACGAACGTGCGGCGCAGCTTCTCGCCCGAGGTGCGGCGCCACGGGAGGGCGGGGCCGACGCCCATCAGGAACAGCAGGAGCAGGCCGAGCGGCACGCTGACCATGTTGAAATACGGGGGACCGACGCTGATCCGGTCGCCGTTGATCGCCTCGATGATCAGCGGGAAGGTGGTTCCCAGCAGTACGGTGAACGTGAACGCGGCGAAGATCAGGTTGTTGAGGATGAACGAGCTCTCCCGCGACACGACCCCGTCCAGCGACCCCGGCGAGTGCAGCCGGTCGGCCCGCCACGCGATGAGCGTCAACGAGACCAGCGTGATGAACACGATGAACCCGAGGAAAAGCGGTCCGATGAAGCCCTCGGTGAACGCGTGCACCGAGTCGAGCACGCCCGAGCGCGTGAGGAAGGTGCCGAACAGCGACAGCAGGAACGTGCCGATGATCAGGGTCAGGTTCCACGTCTTCAGCATCCCCCGCCGCTCCTGGACCATCACCGAGTGCAGGAACGCGGTGGCCGTGAGCCAGGGCAGGAACGAGGCGTTCTCGACCGGATCCCACGCCCAGTATCCGCCCCAGCCGAGCACCTCGTAGGACCACCAGGCGCCGGCGACGATGCCGAGCGACAGGAAGGCCCACGGAGTGATCGTCCAGCGCCGGATCGTGCGGATCCACTCCTCGTCCACTTTTCCGCTGAGCAGGGCCCCGATCGCGAACGCGAACGGCACGGCCAGTCCCACGTAGCCCAGGTAGAGCAGCGGTGGGTGGAGTCCCATGAGCGGGTGGTTCTGGAGCAGCGGGTTCGGTCCGGGCCCGTTCGCCGGGGCCGGCGAGACGACGCCGAACGGGTTCGCCACGGTCGCGACGAGACCGTAGAAGAAGATTCCCACGACGCCCAGCGTGCCGAGCGCGAACGGCAGCAACCGGGAGCGGGAGCGTCGCTGCACCCACACCACGACCGCCGTGTACGCGGCGAGGATGAAGCCCCAGAACAGGATCGAGCCTTCCAGGCTGCTCCACAGCGAGATCGCCGTGTAGTAGGGCGGCGTGTCCAGGCTGCCGACCTGCGCCACGTACTCGACGCTGAAGTCGTGCGTCAGGAGCGCGACTTCCATCGCGCCGACGGCGGTGACCATCGCGGCGAACACGAAGCCGGCGGCGTACTTGGCGCCGCGAAGCAGCGGATCGCTGCGCCGGAAGCCGGCCGCCATGCCGAGCACGGCGAGGGCCGCGGCGCCCAGCCACGCGGCGGTGATCGCCACGGTCCCGATCACGTTGATCATCGGGATCCACCTCCCACGGTGAACGGCACGGTGCTACTCCTGGCTGTTGGAGATCAGCGATTCATACATCGCTTCGGGCACCGAATCGCCATGCGGGGGGCGATACTCGTTGGAGTGCTTCACCATCAGGTTCGTCGATTCGAACGTCCCGTCGGGGCGCATCGACCCTTCGACCACGACGCCGATGCCGTCCCGGAACATCGCCGGGGGCGCGCCCGTCGAGGCCACGTGGACTTCGCTGACGCTGTCCTGCACGACGAACCGCAGATCGAGCTGCTCGGCGTTCCAGCTCACGGAGCCGGGCTTCACCTGGCCGCCGAGCCGCATCGGCCGATCGACGGCCGACGTGCCCTGCGCCACCAGCTCGCTGGGGGTCAGGAAGTAGACGACGTTCTCCTTCAGGCCGCCGGCCAGGAGCATGCCGATCGCGCCGATCACCGCCAGGGCGCCGACACCCGCCCACATCTTCTTCGATCTATTCATCGTTCGATTCACCGAGTCTCGGAATTGGATTCGCGCTTCGCGGCCGCGAGCCGCCGTTCCGCGGCGCGCATGCGCCGCCAGCTCCGCCACGTGTACCAGATGATCGATCCCCAGATCAGGCCATAACCGGCCGCCACGTACCCGTTAATCATACGCCATCCGCGTCTCGAGTTCCCCTTCCAGCTTGTGGATGCGGGCACGCCGAATCGTCAGGTATATGAAAACGAGCAGAAAGGCCAGAAAGTTCAGCATCCAGGTCCACAGGATCTCGCTCGCCACCGAGCGGGGACTCGACGGCGGCTGGTGGAGCGTGCGCCACCAGACCACCGACAGGTAGACGATCGGCACCTGGATGAAGCCGAGGATGCCGACGATCGCCGACCAGCGCGCCCGGCGCTCCGGGTCGTCGGCGAAGCCCCGCACCGCCAGGTAGCCGATGAAGATCGCCAGGAGCAGCGCCGTCGTCGTCAGCCGCGGGTCCCAGGTCCACCATACGCCCCACGTCGGCTTGCCCCAGAGCATTCCGGTGAGGAGCGTCAGCGAGATGAACACGACGCCCACCTCGGCGGCGCTCGCCGCGACGCGGTCGGTGCGCGGGTCTCGCTGGACGAGGTAGAGGACGCTGGTCACGAATACCACGAAGAAGGCGACGAACGCGGTCCAGGCGGCCGGGACGTGGACGTACATGAGCCGCTGCACCTCGCCCATCTCGGCGTCGGCGCGGACCACGAACAGCCCGACGAAGCTGCCCACCGCCATGAGTACGAAGGCGGCGGCGCCCAGCCAGCGAACGAACGGCGCACTGCGTTCCTGCATCGGCTCTATTCTTCCACGGCGAGGGGAAACAACCACGTGCACACGACGAAGAAGACTACGTCGTAGGCCACGAGAAGTCGAACCCAGAGCACGGCCTCTCCGAAGGGGTTTCCATCCAGTGCGAGCTGGGTCGCGTTGACCGCTCCGAGCAGTGGCGGAACCAGCGCCGGGATCAGCAGAAGAGGCAGCATGATCTCCCGGGCCCGCAGGTGCAGCGTGAGGGCCGCGTAGAACGTCCCGGCGATCGAAAACGCGAGCGTTCCGAGCAGCGCGATTCCGGCCAGGGGCAGCGCGTGCGGCCACAACTCGACCTGGAACAGCACCGCCGCCGCCGGAAACAGGACGACCTCGAGGCCGAGCAACAGGAGCACGTTGCCGGCGAGCTTGCCGAGATAGATGGCGCGTGGATCGCCGGGGGACATCCGCAGGCCCTCGAGCCCGCCCGCCGCCTCCTCGGACTGGTAGGTTCGGCTGAGCGACAGCAACCCGGTGAACACGATCGCCACCCAGAGAAGGCCCGCCGCGATGCGGCGCAGCAGCGGCGTGTCGGGACCGATCGCGAACGAGAACACGAACAGCACCAGCGCCGAGAACGCCAGCATGGAGTGGAAGCTGGCCTTCGTCCGGGCTTCGATGAGCAGGTCCTTCCAGACGATCGCCGCCACGCGTCCGGGCATCGACATCAGCTCGCCTCCGGCGTCGGGAGCGCGGCGAGGTCCGAGGCGGCCTCGACCAGGCGGCCCTCGTCGAGACGCAACGTGCGAGTGGCGCGCCGCGTCGCCTCGCCGGACTGGTGCGAAGCGAGGATCACCGTGGTCCCGCCGTCGACCAGATCCATGACGAGTCGGTCGACGAGCGCCATGCCCTCGTCGTCCAGCGCCGCGTATGGCTCGTCGATCAGCGCCAGGCGCAGGGGGCGAAGCCGAAGACCGGCGAGCGCCAGCCGCCGCCGCATGCCGGTCGAGAAGGTGCGTACGGTCTGGTCCGCGACGTGGTCGAGGCCGACTTCACCGAGCAGCTCACCGACCCGCGCGTCGGTGAGATTCGCGCCGGCCAGCCGGGCGCCGAACCGCAGGTTCTCGGCGGCCGTGAGGTCGTCGTAGACGAACCCTCGGGCCGACACGTAGGCCGACCGGGCGCGGATCTGGTCGCCCTGCTCACGAATCGACAGGCCGTCCACCGTGCCCTCGCCCCTCGAGGGGCGCAGCAGGGTGGCGATGATGCGCAGCAGGGTCGTCTTGCCGGCCCCGTTCGACCCGACCAGCACGAGGGTCGAGCCCGGAGAAACGGACAGGTCGACGCCGCGCAGGACGCGCTTGCGCCCGAAGCGCTGATGGATGTCGTGCAGCTCGACCGCCGGTCCAGAACCGGCGGCCGGCGCTCCGGCCGTGGATGCGGGAATTGCTCGCTTCCTTACTGTTCGTTCAGCCGGCGCTGGATCTCGTTGCCCACGTGCTCGACGTACTGCCAGCTCGGGTGCGCGTTCGGCAGTGTACGCAGACGGGCCCACTGCGTCGGTTCGGTGGGGAGGTCGACCGGATTGTAGAGTGGTTCGACGTAGAGGCGCGTGCCCCCGCGGAACGGTTCGGCCCACAGGAGCAGCTTCACGTAGCGCTCGTTTTCCGCAACGCCGCTGAGCGGCGCCGACGGATAGACGTTGGGGATGTAGATCCAGTCCGTCTCCATCCGGGCCACGTTCGTCGTGTCGCCGGCCATCCGCTGGAACGAGCGCGTCATCACTCCGTCGCTTCGCAGCACCTCCCAGGCGACCTGGATCACGGAATCGGGCGGCGATCCGAAGTCGGCGATCACGGCGCGACTCGACGGGCCCCGGTTGAGCCCCGTGGATCCGCCGCCGGTGGCGCAGGCCGCGAGGCCCGCGGCGAACACCGCGACATATAGGGAAGAACGGACGTTGCGGGTCATGTCCCTGTGTCCTCTGTTCGAGTACTCGCGTCCCGACTCGCGGGTCGAGAATCCCGGGGCCGGCGACGCGGTAAACTATAGCCTCGAGGCGTGCCGCGTCTATTTTTTGCACGACGAGGCCTGCCTATCTTCCGCTACACCGAAGTCGTCGAGATTGATCACCGCGAACGGAGGGATCGTGGAGCTGGCCGATATCCGAGAGCTGAGGATCACCGAGGGAGAATCGATCCTCCTTCTCGTCCTCGACGGGCTCGGTGGGCTACCCATGGAACCGGGTGGGCCCACGGAGCTCGAAGCGGCCCGGACGCCGAACCTCGACGCCCTCGCGGCGGCGGGTGATCTCGGCCTCCATTGGCCCGTAGCGCCGGCCGTGACGCCGGGCAGCGGTCCCGGGCACCTGTCGCTGTTCGGCTACGATCCGCTCCGTTACCGGATCGGGCGCGGGGTGCTCGAGGCTCTCGGGGTGGAATTCGACCTCCAGCCCGGCGACATCGCGGCTCGCGGGAACCTCTGCACCGTCGATTCCGACGGAGTCGTTTCCGACCGGCGGGCCGGCCGCATCTCGACCGAGAAGGCGGTGCCCGCCTGCGAGGCGCTGGACGAGATCGAGGTACCCGGCGCGCGGGTGTTCGTCCAGGCGGTCAAAGAGCATCGTTTTCTCGTCGTGATCCGGATGGACGAGCCGAGCGAGGCCGACCTGGACGATACGGATCCGGGCCGCGTCGGGGCTCCGCCGCGTCCGGTCGAGGCCGGGACGGCCGGCTCGGAGCCGCTCGCCCGCGTCGTCCGGAGCTGGTTGGACGGCGTTCCGGACGCGCTCTCCGGTCACGACCCCGCCAACATGGTGCTGCTGCGCGGCTTTTCGCAGCAGCCCGACTGGCCCGGCTTTCCCGAGGTGTTCGGCCTCCGCCCGTTGGGGGTGGCCGCGTATCCGATGTACCGCGGCGTCGCCCGTCTCGTGGGGATGCAAGCGATCACCGTACCCGAAGGTCCGGAGCACCTGCTGGCGGCGGTCCGCGAGCATGGGCCGGATCATGATTTCATGTTTCTTCACGTGAAGGCCACCGACAAGGCGGGAGAAGACGGAAGCTTCGACCGCAAGGTGGCCGCCATCGAGGAGGTGGACGCCATAGTGTCCGAGCTCGTCGACGCTTATCCCGGAGTACACCTGGTGACCGGAGACCACTCGACCCCCGCCGCCATGAAGAGTCACAGCTGGCACCCGGTGCCGTTCCTGCTGCACGGGGGACCGGGCCGGGGCGAGCCGACCGGGGTCGAGTTCGGCGAGTGCGCCTGCGCCGCCGGCAGCCTCGGCCGCGTCCACGGCCGCGCCTTGATGCCGCTGGCGATGTCACGGGCCGGCCGGCTCGGGAAGTTCGGCGCGTGAGCGCCGCGACGAGGGTCTGCCCGGCGTGCGGAGCGGAGGGAGACGGGAACTTCTGCGCCAGGTGCGGCCAGGCGATGCCGGCGGCGGACGCCGACCGCTTCTGCCCGCGATGCGGCGCCGCCCACGAATCCGGCGCGCTGTACTGCAGCGAGTGCGGTGCTCCGGTTTCGGCCCGTCCGTCGAAGTCCATCCGCGACCGGATGCCGTGGATTCTCTCCGGCCTGGCGCTGGTGGCGTTCGCCGTGGCGATCACGCTGATGATCGGGGAGTCGACCGGCGACCGCGCCGAGGGCATGCCGCCCACGGGCGGTGTGATCCAGAGCCCCGGCCAGGGGGCCGCCGCCGGGGGCCAGGGGGCCGCCGGGGTCGACCTGGCCAGCATGACGCCGCGCGAGCGGGCGGATCGGCTGTTCGACCGGGCGATGCGCACCGAGGCCTCGGGCGATACCTCGCAGGCGCAGTTCTTCGCGCGGATGGGCGTGCAGGCCTACGGAATGGTGCCGCCGGCCGACATCGACGCCGACGCGCGGTTCCACATCGGCCTTCTCGAGCTCATGCAGGGAAATCCGGGAGCGGCGCGGCAGTCCGCCGACGCGATCCTGGCCGGGAACCCAGACCACCTGCTCGGCTGGATACTCCGGGGTCAGATCGCGGAGGCCGAAGGTGACGACGCGGCGCTGGCGGAGGCTCGCCGGAACTTCCAGGCGGCGCTTGCCAGCGAGCGGAGCGCGGGACGCCCGGAGTACGAGCAGCACGCCAACCTGATCGACCAGCAGGCCGCGGAGTTCGGGGCGTCGCCCTGAGAAGGGCCACGCGCCGGGTCGCGGTCACTCCGGTGGGTGACCGTCCCCGGCGCGTGGATCGAGGCTCACGCGGCGGAGCCCGTTGGCGTTCGTCACGACCGTGATCGAGCTGCCGGCCATCGCGGCCTCGGCCAGGAGCGGGTGGAGCAGGCCGAGCATCGCGACGGGAATCGCCAGGGCGTTGTAGAAGTAGGCCCAGAACAGGTTCTGGCGGATCTTCCCGAACGTGGCGCGCGCCAGGTTCACGCCCCGCACGACGCCCCACAGGCTGCCGCTCGTCAGGGTCATGTCCGCCGCCTCGATCGCGATGTCGGTGCCCGTGCCGATCGCGAGTCCGACGTCGGCCTGCTTCAACGACGGCGCATCGTTGATCCCGTCCCCCACCATCGCGACCGCCAGTCCGCTCGCCTGCAGCTCGCGGATGGCGTCGACCTTGCCCTCGGGCAGGAGGCCGGCCCGCACCTCGTCGATGCCCACGGCCGCCGCTACCGCTCGCGCCGTGCGCTCGTTGTCGCCCGTCAGCATCACGGTTCGCAGGCCCATTCGGCGCAGCTCGCCGATCGCGGCGATGCTGTCCGCCTTGGTCTCGTCCGCGATCGCCAGCAGGCCGATCGGCGCCCCGTCGAGAGCGACGTACACGACCGTGCGACCTTCGGCTTCCAGGGCATCGGCGGATTCGCGCAGCGCTTCGGTGGCGACGCCTTCGTCTTCCAGCAGCAGCCGTCGACCGGCCAACGCCGGCTTCCCTTCGTACTCCGCGACGACGCCGAACCCCGTCTTCGCGCCGAACCCCGCGACCCTTCGCGGAGTCACACCACGGGCGTCTGCCGCCTCGACGATCGCGCGGCCCAGCGGATGCTCGGAATGCTGCTCGAGAGAGACCGCGAGCTCGAGCAGCTCCTCCTCCGTCCGCCCCTCAGCGGGTCGGACGTCGGTGACGGTCGGCTGTCCGCGCGTGATCGTGCCGGTCTTGTCGAACACCACGACGTCGATCCCGTCGAGGACCTGGATCGCCTTGCCGTCGCGCACCAGGATGCCGTTCTCGGCGCCGAGTCCCGTGCCCACCATCAAGGCGGTCGGCGTAGCGAGTCCCAGCGCGCAGGGGCAGGCGATGACCAGGACCGCCAGGCCGGCGTACACCGCGAGCGACACCGGACCGAGACCCGGTTGGACCCACGGGAGAAACTGGCCCGCCCATTCGGATACGGTGCGCAACGGTCCCGGCGCGACCAGCCACACGAGCAGCGTCGCGGCGGCCAGCGCGAGGACGATGGGCACGAACACCGCGGTGACGCGGTCGGCGAACTCCTGGATCGGCACCTTGCTGCCCTGCGCCTGTTGGACCATGCGCACCACGCCGGCCAGGAAGGTGTCCTCGCCGACGCCCGTGGCCCGCACGCGCAGGACCCCCTGGCCGTTCACCGTGGAACCGATGACGGGGTCGCCCCGTCCCCGGTCGACCGGGATCGACTCGCCCGTGGCCAGCGACTCGTCCACCGCGCTCTGGCCGTCGATCACGACCCCGTCGGTCGGAATCCGTTCGCCGGGACGGACGATCATCACGTCCCCCACCACGACGTCACGGATCGGGACCTCGACCTCCGAGCCGTCGCGCTCGACCCGGGCGGCCCTGGCCTCGAGGGACAGCAGCCGGCTGATCGCCGCCGACGAGCGACCGCGCGCCCTCGCTTCGATGTACCGGCCGGTGAGGTGGATGGCCATGATCATCGCGCCGACCCCCGCGTAGTTCATCAGCGGCGGGCCGATGCCGAGGCGGTGGGACACCGTGATCGCGCCGGTGATCACGGCCGCGCCGCTGCCGAGGGCAATCAGCGAGTCCATGTTCGGCCGGAAACGCCGCAGCGCTTCCAGCCCGCTGCGCATGGTGTCGCGACCGGGGCCCGCCAGGACCGGCAGGGCGAGGAGGAGGATGCCGAGGTCGAACACGGTGGCCGAGGGCCAGCGGATGTGGAACAACATCTCGGGCAGCATCCAGAGGGCGATCGGCACGGCCAGCGCCCATGCGACGATCATCCGCCGCCGCGCCAGGTCGGTGCGCTCTTCCCGCCGCTCCGCCTGCTCGCGTTCGCGCTCGGCCGCGCTCGCCCCGCCGGCCGGCTCGGAACGCAGGCGGTACCCTGCCTGCAGGACCACGTCGGCCAGATCGGCGAACGGAATCGCGTCCGGATCGTAGGTGACGGTGGCCGACTCGGCCGGCAGGCTGACCGAGGCTTCGACGCCCTCGACCTGGTTCAAGCTGCGCTCCACTGCGCTGCTGCAGCCGGCGCAGTGCATCCCCTCTACCTCGTATACCTTCGTCTGTACGCTCATGCGGTCCCCCTCGCGACTCCCGGATCCCGTCGCCCTTCAACTTCGCTGTCTCCGCGAGCCCATACAACAAGTAACCGTTCCCGGGAGTTCACACGGCGGGTCGGTGGACGGATCCCGGGCCGCCGGCTAGACTGACGCTCATGTTCAAGAAGCTGAAGGACGCGATCGACGGAGCCTTGTCGGCGCTCGAGGGGCGGACCGACGCGGCGGGCAACGTGGACGAGCTGCTGGCCGGCATGCGCGAGGAGCTGATCGAGGCGAAAGCGGCGTTGCCGCGTCTCGAGCAGGGACTCGAGAAGCTGCGCCGCATGCAGGCCGAAGAGCGCAAGCGGGCCGAGGATTGCGTGCGCCGCGCCGGCCAGGCGCGGGACATCGGGGACGAGGAGACGCTGCGCCTCGCCGTCGAGTACGCGGAACGCCACCAGGAGAGGGTGGGCGTGTACGGCGAGAAGATCGAGGCGGCCCGGGCGGAGCTCGCGATGCAGCGCAAGGCGGTGAGCGAGATGACCACCCAGCTCAAGTCGGCGATGACCAGCCGCGACGTGCTGAAGGTGCGCTCCCGGCGCTCGCGGACCACCGAGGCGCTGCGCGGGTCGGGCGACACGGCCGCCGATCGCTTCGACCGGATGACCCGGGAGATCGAGGACGAGACGGCCCGTGCCGAGGCCGCTCGCGATCTCGACGAGGAGTTCGGCGGCGACTTCGACGCCGGGTATGCGCCGCGGTCCGGCCCGGGTCGCCTCGACCCGGACGACCTCGCCGAGCTCCAGCTCGAGGAGCTCAAGCGCCGGATGCGGGAAGAGAACTCCTGACCGGGTGGGCGCCGGTCGGCGCCGTCGTCAGGCGCGCGCGAGGCGCGCCAGCTCGTCGATCTGCTCCGGCTTCCCGAGGACGATGAGCGCGTCATCGGGCTTCAACGTCTGTTCCGGGCCGGGGTTGTAGCGCCACTCCCACTTCGCGGCCGCGATGCCGGCCGAGCGGCCGCCCCGGCGCCGCGGTTCCCCACCCGGCGTCCCGGCGTCGGCGCCCCCGGCCCGGATGGCGATCACGATGAGGCCGGTGCGCTGGGGGATTCGGGCCTCGGCGAGGCTCATCCCGGCCAGCGGCGAGTCCGGCGTGATGTCGACCTGCTCGAGTCGCAGGGCCAATCCCTCGCCCCGGGCCATCACGTCGAGGAACGACACCACGTTCGGGCGCAGCAGCACCGACGCCATCCGCACCCCCCCGGTGACGTTCGGGCTCACCACGTGGTCGGCGCCCGCCACGTAGAGCTTCTGCATGGTCTGCTCGTCGTAGGCGCGCGCGACGATCGTCAGCTCCGGCTGCAGGTCCCGGGCGCTCAGGCACACGAACAGGTTGTCGGTGTCCGAGCTGAGGCAGGCGACGAGGCCGCGGGCGGTCTCGATCCGTGACTGGACGAGCGACTCGTCCCGCGTGGCGTCGGCGACCAGGATCAAGGCCTCCTCGTCGACGCGCCGAATCGTCTCGGCGCGCGCCTCGTCGCGGTCGATGATCACGTAGGGAACGCCGGCGGACTTGAGCTCCGCGACGATCTGGCGGCCGGTGCGGCCGCCTCCGCACACGATTACGTGATGTTCGAGCTTCTCGATCCTCTTCATATCGCGCCGGGTTCTGAATACGTGAGCGAGGTCCATCTCGACGATGGCCGAAGTGAGCGCCGCGAACCAGACGCCCATGAGCGTGATGCCGCCGCCGAGCAGGCCGGCCGCGATGAAACGCGTGGTGTGGGTGAGCGGCCGCACTTCCTCGTAGCCGACGGCGGTGACCGTGATCACCGTCATCCACAGCGCGTCCGCGGCGGGCCAGCCGCCCACGACGACGAAGGCCAGCGTACCCGCGAGCACCAGCAGCACGAGCGCGGAGAGGACCGCGGAGAGACGGTGGAGAAAAGTGCGCCAGGGGCGCGTCGCGGCCGCGAACAAGAGTTTCAGCTTTCCCGGTCGCGCCGGACCGGCACGGTCCTCCCGCGAATCGTCACGCCGTCGAGCTTCCGCATCACGTCGTCCGCCACCTGCGAGTCGATGTCGACCAGCGAGAAGTTGCCCATGATCTCGATCTTGCCGACCTGGGCGCCCGCGATTCCCGTCTCACCGGTGATCGCGCCGACGATGTCGCCCGGCTTCGCCTCGTCGCGCCGACCGATGCCGAAGTAGAGGCGTGTCCATGCGGGTCGCGCGCCGCGCGGCACCTCGGACGTCCGGTCGCCACGCCGCCCGCGGTCGCCGGGCGACGCGCCCGAACGGCTCGAGGCGGCCTCCACGTCAGCCCAGGGGCGAACGGGCGCGCCGTCGCCCTGCCCGCGGGCCCGCAACAGCTCCGAAAGAGCCGCTGCCACCCGCACGGCCCCGAGCTCTTCGAACAGGGGCTCGAGAATGAGCAGCTCCGACATGAGGTCCGTCGCTTCAACCGCTTCACGGATGCGCATTCGGTAGCGATGCACGGGATCCAGCTCCTCGTGCAGGAGCTGTCCGGGCAGGGGGCGCACGGTTCGCCCGAGGCGGGCGAGCAGCAGGTGGAGCTGCGCGGCGTGCCTGGGTTCGGCCACCGCGTAACGCGGGCCGTCGCCTTCGAACGTCCGGCGCAGCGTCTCGAGGCGGAAGGGAAGCCCGACGCGCGCGACGGCGCGCTCTCCCTCGCCCGGCAGCGCGACTGCCACGGTCGATTCGTCCGTCCCGACGCCGGCGTCGAGACCGGCCACGGCGAGCTCCGCGGCCGCACGGGCCGCATCCGCCGGCGTGCGGAACGCCAGGTCGATGCGGGCGCAGCCCAGGCGGTCCGCGTCCCGTACGCAACGTTCGAGAGCCTCGATGAAATCGCCGCGAGGCACCAGGGCGCACCGCACGGGCGGCGCGCCCCCGTCGGACGCCGAGTCGTCCTCGTCGACGGGAGCCACGGCCACCGGCAGGAGTGCTTCGGGCCAGCGGCGCGCGCGCGGCAGCTGGCGATCCACGAGTGCCGTGAAACCGGGGTCCTCCCGGTCGGAGATCGCGACCTTTCGCGCGTCCTTCGGCAGGGTCTCGAGGATCGGCTCGACGCTGCCCCACTCCTCGAGCGCCATCAGGTCGGCGACCCGGTCGAGGACGAGCAGCCGGAGTCCCGAGATCGAGTGGCGGCCCGCCCGAATATCGGGCAGCAGCATCGAGGGCCGTCCCACGAGGACGTGCGCGACGCGCTCCGCACGGGCGGCATCCGCCGGCCTGTCGTCCTCGGGTACGGCCGTCGGGCAGGCGACCACCAGGCCCTCGGGTCCGACGACCCGCTGCACCGCCGCCGCGAGACGCCACGCATGGGCCGCTTCCGGCACCAGCACCAGGGCCTGCAGGCTCTCGAGCTCCGGATCGCAGGTCTCCGCGGCCGCGAGAGCGACGACGGAGGCCTTGCCCGACCCTTCGCCGGCGAGCAGGGCGACATGATGCCCGCGTCGGAGGGGCGTCTCCGCGGCCTCCAGCACCTCGGGCGTCTCCGTGAAACCGAGCCGCCGGCAGATTTCTTCGACTTCGAGCTGTCCGTCCGTCATCTATTCTCCGATCGGGCCGGCGTCCGCGAATTGACGTGGCCGGGGTGTCGTCTCTAACCTGAGCCGCGCCGCGAGCGCCTCCGCCAGCCGCATGGTGTGAATCCAAGCCCACCCGAGAATGATCGAAGCCGCTGCCCGTCTGCGAGACGTGACATGGGGACTCCCGTTGATCCTCCTGCTGGCGGGCATGGGGCTATATCTAACTGTCCTGCTTCGCGGCCTGCAATTCCGCGGCCTGTTCCGCGGCCTCGATCTCGCCTTCGTCCGGCGCGACGAAACCGACGCCGAAGGGGACGTCTCCCACTTTCAGGCCCTGATGATCTCCCTCGCGGCCACCATCGGCACGACGGGCGTAGTCGGTATCGCCGCGGTGCTGGTGGCCGGGGGACCCGGCGCCCTGGTGTGGATGTGGATCGCGGCGCTTCTCGCGATGGCCACCAGGTTCGCGGAGGCCGTGCTCGGCGTACGGTTCCGCGAAACCGACGAACGCGGCCACAAGAGCGGCGGCCCGATGTACTATCTCGAAAACGGTCTGCGGTGGGGCCGGTTCGGGCGTGGTCTCGCTCTCGTATTCGCCGTGTCGACGGGCCTCGCGGCGCTGGGGATCGGCAACGGTCTCCCGTCGTACTCCGTCGCCACCTCTCTCGGCGGCGTCAGCGGGCTGCCGCCGATTCTCGTGGGCGCGGCGACCGCCACGCTGGTCGGGATCGTCGTGCTCGGCGGGGTACGGTCGATCGGCCGCTTCGCCGGCGTGTTCGTTCCACTCAGCCTCCTCGCCTACCTGGCGATCGCCGGGTGGGTGCTGTGGAGCCGGGCCGATCTGCTTCCCGAGTTGCTGCGCTCCGCTCTCCGGACGGCGTTCGACGGCCGCGCGGCCGGGGGCGGGCTGGCGGGCTACACGCTCGCGCAGGCGCTCCGGCAGGGCGCTTCCCGCGGATTGCTCGGAGGCGAGGCGGGCCTCGGCACGGGTGGGATCGCGGCGGCCGCGGCTCGCACGCGAGAGCCGGTGCGACAGGCGCTGGTCGCGATGACCGGCCCACTGATCGACACGATCCTGGTGGGCACCGTCACGGGGATGGTCATCCTCGCGCTCGGCCCCGGCGCCGGGCCCGCGGCGACGGCGAGCGCCGTCCAGACCCTTCCGACGGCCGGTCTGCCGGCCGTTCAACGGGCGCTGGCGGCGGCGCTCCCGGGGGCGCCCGGCGCCTGGGCGGTGGCCCTCACCTTCGCCGGGCTGGCGTTCACGACGATCGTGGCCTGGGCCTATTTCGGCGAGCGCTGCGTCCAGTACGTCGCCGGTCAGCGCGCGGTGCTCCCCTTCCGTCTCCTGTTCATCGGCATCATACCTCTCGGCTCGGTCCTCCCGCTCCATCTCCCGTGGGCACTCTCGGACGCGCTGCGGGCCGTGGCGGCGCTGGTGAACCTCCTCGGGCTCGTGCTTCTGTCCGGGATCGTCGTACGGGAGGCGAAGCGGACCTGGCGGCACCGTGCGCCGGATTCGGAGCCGGCCGGAGAACCGGGAGTCGCGACGCAGGGCTGACGAAGAGGCGTCGGGTCGACGCCCCGTCACGAAGACCGACCGTCAGCCTTCGAAGCGTCGATGGTGTCCGAGGTCGTAGGCGCGGATCGCCAGGATCTCACGGGGCTGGAACCCGATCTCCGACAGCGAGCGTGACTCGTCCTTCACCTGGCGTTCCGCGTACTCGACGTAGTAGTCGGCGGGATCGTCCACGTCGCGTTGCAGCAGCATCCGAAGGCCTTCCGTCTTCACGTCGGCGACGGAAGCCGACGGCGGAAAATCCGCCACCTGTTCGAGCCATCGGTCGGGCATCACCAGGCGTACGGTGATCGCCCCGCCTACGGTGTCGGAGCTCGCGCTCATACGTGTCCCAGCGTGTAGAGGAAACGCTTGGTCAGATCGGTAACGTCGAGGCCGGCGACCCGGTCGGTCGACACGCGCACGTTCGTGTGGCCGTGGGCCCTGTCCACCCGGATCTCCGCCGTGCCGATGTCGCCGGTGAGCGTCAGAGCGCCGGCCTCGGGCTCCCGCACGGCGAGGCGCGAGTTCGTCGCGAAGAACGTCTTCGCGCGCTCGATCACGTCTTCTGGAGACACCTCGGTCATCACGTGGTATCGCATGGCCCGAACTTCGGAGCCGACGCCGACGGCGTCAACTCCGGGGCGGGTGCCGCGCAACCCACGGACCGCATCTTGTCTTCGCTCCGCCAGTGACGGAATTTGGGGGCATGAATCCACAGCCTGAGTTCGGCAGCTTCTTCCTTCCGGGTCCCACCGAAGTCCATCCCGAGGTCCTGGCGGCGATGGCCCGGCCCGTCATCGGACACCGCGGACCGGCGATGACGGAGCTGCTGGCCGATGTCGATCCGGGCCTGCGCGCGGTGTTCGGCACCCGGCGGCCCGTCTATATCTCGACCTCTTCCGCCACCGGCCTGATGGAGACCGCGGTGCGCAACCTCACGCGGCGGCGCATGCTCTGCCTCGTGTGCGGCGCGTTCAGCGCCCGCTTCCATGCGATCGCCGAGAGCTGCGGCCGACCGGCCGACCGGCTCGACGTCGAGTGGGGACTTCCGAACACGCCGGACCAGCTTCGCGAAGCCCTGCGTGCCGCGGACGGCCGATACGACCTCGTCACGCTGGTTCACTCCGAGACGTCGACCGGCGTGTTGAATCCGGTCGCCGACATCGCCGCCGTCGTGCGGGAGTTCGACGACGTGCTGCTCGCGGTGGACGGGGTGAGCTCGGTGGGCGGGGTGCGGATCGCGTTCGACGAGTGGGGACCCGACTTCATGCTCACGGGGTCGCAAAAAGCGCTGGCGCTACCGCCGGGCCTCGCCTTCGGGGTCGCGTCCGAGCGGGCGCTCGCACGCGCCGAAGAGATCTCGGACAGGAGCTACTACTTCGACCTGCTCGAGTTCGAACGCAGGGCGGCCAGCCACTCGACGACCAATACGCCGGCCGTGTCGCTCCTGTTCGCGCTCCAGCATCAACTCCGCCGGATCGGCGCCGAAGGCCTGGCGGTCCGGTTCGCGCGGCACGAGCGTATGGCGAGCCGGACTTACGAGTGGGTCGACTGGCTCGCGGCCGCGTCCGGCCGGGACTTCTCGGTTCTGGCGCCGGAGGGTTACCGGTCGCCCACGGTGACCGCCGTTCGGTTGCCCGACGGCTTCAACGGCCCCGAGATCGTCGGCGGGCTGGCGGCGCGCGGAATCACCATCGCGCCGGGCTACGGGAAGCTGAAGGCGGGTGCGATCCGCATCGGGCACATGGGCGATCACACCCCGGACGAGCTCGAGGCCGTTCTCGCCGCGATCGCCGAGGTGCTCGACGTGGCGGGACCCGAGGCGACGCCGGCCGGCGTGGGACACGGGGAGGCGTCCGGTGGCTGACAAGCGTCTCGTACTCGCCGATCCGCTCTCCGAAGAGGGGATGGAGATTCTCGAGTCCGCCGGCGGGCTCGTCGTCGACGATCTCTCGTCCCGTTCGCGGCCCGAGCTGCTCGAGGCGCTGAACGGCACGTCCGGCATCATCGTGCGCAGCGCCACGCAGGCCGACGAGGAATTGCTCGAGCACGCGTCGTCGCTCGAAGTGATCGGCCGAGCCGGGGTCGGGCTCGACAACATCGATCTCGAAGCGGCCACGCGCCGGGGAATCGCGATCATCAACGCGCCCGCCGGCAACACGCTGTCGACGGCCGAGCACGCGTTCGCCCTCTTGCTGGCGCTCGCGCGCGGGATCCCCGCGGCCGATGCCTCGATGCGGGCCGGGCGCTGGGAGCGCAAGGCGCTGAAGGGCTCCCAGATTGCCGGGAAGACCCTGGGCGTCGTCGGTGTCGGTCGGATCGGGACCGAGATCGTCCGGCGGGCCCGGGCCTTCGGAATGACGGTCGTGGTGTCGGACCCGTACCTGTCCGACGCCCGCGCCCGCGAGCTGGGAGTGGACGCGCTGGCCCTCGAGGCGCTGCTAGAACGTTCCGATTTCGTGACGCTCCATCTGCCGCTCGTCGACGAGACACGTCACCTGATCGGGGCGAACGAACTCGCCCGGATGAAGCCCTCGGCCTTTCTCGTGAACGCGGCGCGCGGGGGCATCGTGGACGAAACGGCCCTGGTCGCGGCGCTGCGCGCCGGGACGATTGCGGGCGCGGCGCTCGACGTCTACGAAGCGGAGCCGCTGTCCGAGCAGGATCCGCTCCGTGACTGCCCCAACCTCATCATGACGCCGCATCTGGGAGCCTCCACCCCGGAGGCGCAGCGCGAGGTGGCGATCGAGATCGCCCGCGCCGTCCGTGACGCCCTGCTCGACGGAAACATCGCGACGGCCGTTAACCTGCCGAGCCCCGCGCCCGAGGATCGGCCGCGCGCCGACGCGCTGCTCGACCTGTCGCGGCGCCTCGGCCGGTTGCTCGGCGAGCTCACCGATGGTGCGGTCGGCTCGATCTCGGTCCGTTGCTCGACCTGTTCGTCGGATGCCGTGCGCGAGCTCGGCGTGTCGGCGGCGCTCGAAGGCTTTCTCTCCGTCCGGCTGGCCGGGCCGCTCAACCTGATCAACGCGAAGCTGCTCGCCGCGGAGCGGGGGATCGAGGTCGGCAGTTTCGAGGTGCGGCCCGAGGGCCGTGGCCGCGACTGGATCGAGATCGTGTCGGAGTCCCGCGGTCGTCGTCGTTCGGTGGCCGGCAAGCTGACCAGCGGTGGTGGGGCGCGCCTGCTGCAGGTCGACGGCTTCCGGGTCGAGGGCTCGCCGGCAGGCACGCTGCTGTTCGTGCGCAACGACGACGTGCCCGGCGTGATCGGGGCGCTCGGGACGATCCTCGCCGGGGCGGGCGTGAATATCGGCGAATTCCACCAGGCGCGGGATCGCGAGCGGGGCGAAGCACTGGGTGTCGTCAGCCTCGACGCGGCCCTCGGAGCCGACCGACTGGCGGCGTTGCGTGAGATCGAAGGGGTGCGCGACGTCCGGCAGGTGAAGTTGCCCCCGCCGCGAGACGACTGAGCGCCGCACTCGAGCGCCGGGCGTCCAGGTCCGGCTAGTAGACGGGCAGGTCCGGGTCCACGTCCCGCGCCCAGCCGTTGATGCCCCCGGCCAGGTTCAGCGCCCGATCGAATCCGCGGCTGTGGAGGAACTCCACCACCTCGGCGGATCGCCGTCCCGTCCGGCAGAACCACACCGAGTCACGCTCGGGATCGAGGTCGCCGAGACGCGCCTCGAGCTCGTCCATCGGGATCGCCACGGCGCCGAGATCGTCGAGGTTCGACACCTCGTGCTCTTCGACCTCCCGCACGTCTACGAGGACGCCCGCCCATCCGGCGTCGATCATCTCGCGCAGCTCGCGCGCGTCCACTTCCGGCAGCGGCACGGGGAGGTGAAAGTCGTCGGGGACGTCGAACGCGGACCCTTCCTCGTCCACGCCGCAGAATGCCTCGTAATCGATCGGCTCCGTGATCGTCGGGGCGTCACCGCAGGCGGGGCAGGCCGGATCGCGTCGCACCTCGACGGTGCGGTACTCCTGTCCCAGCGCGTCGATCAGTAGCAGGCGGCCGACCAGCGGCTCACCGAGGCCCGTGATCAGCTTGATCGCCTCGGTGGCCTGGATCGAGCCCACGATGCCGGGGAGGGCCCCCAGCACGCCCGCCTCCGCGCAGCTCGGCACGAGGCCGGCGGGCGGCGGATCGCGGAACAGGCAGCGGTAGCACGGCCCGTCCGGGGCACCGAACACGGACGCCTGGCCGTCGAACCGGAAGATCGCCCCGTACACGAGCGGAATGCCGAGGAGCACGCAGACGTCGTTGACGAGGTAGCGGGTGGGGAAGTTGTCGCTCCCGTCGAGCACGACGTCCCATCCCTCCAGGACAGCCCGCGCGTTCTCCGAGGTGAGCCGTTCGGGAACCTCCACGATCTCCACGTCTGGATTCAGGGCTTCGAGGCGGGCCCGGCCCGAGGTCGTCTTCGAGGCGCCGACGTCGTTCGTGTCGTGGAGGATCTGCCGATGCAGGTTCGAAAGCTCCACCCGATCGCCGTCGACGAGGCCGATCCGACCGACGCCCGCAGCCGCCAGGTAGAGCGCCGCGGGCGAGCCCAGGCCGCCGGCTCCGACGACCAGCGCCGATGCGGCCTTGAGCCGCTCCTGCCCGGCGGCGCCGAGGCCCGGCAGGATCAGCTGCCGGTGATAGCGGATCTTCTCCTCGCGGCTCAGCGGACGCCCTCCGGCGATCGACGGCACGATCGTGAGTTCGGCGGCGGCCGTGATCTGGCGCTCCTCCGACGTCAGGGTCCGGACGTCGCGGCCGTCGAGAAACAGATTGACATGAGGCCGCACCGAGCCGTCGTCGGACAGGAGCCGGTCGGCCAGGGCCGGGCACTGCGTCCGCACCGCATCCAGGGCTTCGGCGACGGTTCCGGCCTCGACGTCGAGCGTCGCCCGCCCGCTCGTGAATTCGCGCAGCGGGACCGGAACGTGGAGGCTCACCGCGGGCACGGCGACCTCCCGTCGACGACGAGGCGCGCCGGGGCCTCGTCGCGCCAGGCGAACAGTTCGGCCCCGCCATCCGCCGATTCGGCCGCGGCGCGGTCGCCGATCACGACGTACCAGTAGCCCGCCAGCGCTTCCGCCGCGTCCAGCGCCGAGAAGTCGGCCGGACCGTGGGGGTGGGAGTGATAGAAACCGATCACGGAAGCCGTGCGGAAGAGGGGCTCGAGGTCGGCCGGATCGACGCGATACGCGTCGCGCGGCCGTTCCGCCCGGTTGGGAAGCGGCACGATGTCGACGACCGTCGCTCCCTCTCCGGTCTCGTGGCCGAGCAGCGCGCCGCAAACCTCTTCCGGGCGACCCGCCCGGGCCGCGGCGACGAGTCGTCGCCGCAGCTCTGCCGGCAGGCGGAGGGCAGGAGCCTCCGGGTCAGTCGACGGCATCGATGGCCGCGCGAATCGCCGCGTAGTTCTCGCCGATGCTGCCCGCGCCCCGGAAGATCGAAGACCCGGCCACCAGCACGTCGGCGCCGGCCCGCGCGGCCCCGGGGGCGGTCTCGACGCCGATGCCGCCGTCGACCTGTACGTGCAGCCCCTCGATCCCGGCGGCGGCCGCCATCTCTCGCACCCGGGAGACTTTGGCGACGGCCGCTTCGATGAACGCCTGCCCCCCGAATCCGGGGTTCACCGTCATCACGAGCACGAGGTCGAGCGCCGGGAGGATCTCCCGCAGCGTCTCGACCGGCGTGGCCGGGTTCAAGGCCACCCCGACCCGCGGGCCGAGGCGGCGGATTTCGTGCACGTCCCGGTGAAGATGCGTGGAGGCTTCCTGGTGCACCGTGATCATGTCGGCCCCGGCCTCGGCGAACGGAGCCAGGAAATCTTCCGGGTTGTCGATCATCAGGTGCACGTCGATGAACGAATCGGTGACTCGTCGCAGCGACTTCAGCACCGGGATGCCGATGCTCAGGTTCGGCACGTAGTGCCCGTCCATCACGTCGAAGTGAAACCAGGTGGCGCCGGCCGCTTCGCAGTCGGCCACCTCGTCGCCCAGGCGGGCGAAGTCGGCGGCGAGCAGCGAGGGGGCGAGGATTCGTTCGCGCACGCTCAGATCACTCCAAGCTGGCCGCCCACCTTCGCCAGCGCCCGGAGCGCCCGGTCGAGGTGTTCGGTTTCGTGAGCCGCCGAGACCTGGCAGCGAATCCGTGCCTCGCCCTGCGGGACGACCGGGAAGCCGAACCCGATCACGAACACGCCCTCGTCGAGGAGCTTCGTGCTCATCTCGATCGCCTTGGCGGTCTCGCCGACCACGACCGGGACGATCGGCGTGTCGCCCTCGATCGGCGAGAATCCGAGCCCGACGAGCTCCTTGCGGAAGTAGGCCGTGTTCTCGCGCAGCTTCGTGACGAGCTGCGGGTGTGTTTCCAGCACGTCGACGGCCGCGAGGGCGCCCGCCGCCGAGTGCGGCGGGATCGCGTTCGTGAACAACTGGGTGCGCGACCGCTGCGTCAGGTAGTCGATCACCGGCCGGCTGCTGGCCACGAACCCCCCGGCCATTCCGCCGAGCGCCTTGCCGAGCGTCGAGGTGATGATGTCCACCTCGCCATGCATGCCGAAGTGCTCGGGCGTACCCCGTCCCGTATCGCCGAGCACGCCCGTGGCGTGTGAATCGTCAACCGCCAGAATCGCGTCGTAACGGTCGCAGAGTTCCCGCAGCTCGGGCAGCGGCGCGATCTCGCCCTCCATGCTGAACACGCCGTCCGTGACGACCAGGCGGTGCCGGGCGTCCTTCGTCTCCTGCAGGAGCTCCTCGAGGTGGTCCACGTCGAGGTGCCGGTAAATGTGGCGCTGCGCCTTGCACAGGCGGATCCCGTCGATGATCGAGGCGTGGTTCAGCGCGTCGGAGATGAGGGCGTCTTCCTCACTCAGCAGCGGTGCGAACAGCCCCTCGTTCGCGTTCCAGCACGAGGTGAAGGTGAGTGCGGCCTCGGTCTCGAGGAAATCGGCGAGGCGGTCTTCGAGCTCGCGGTGAATGTCGAACGTGCCGCAGATGAAGCGCACAGAAGAGGTGCCCGCGCCGTATTTCCGCGCTCCGGCCTCCACCGCTTCTACGACTTCGGGCCGGTCGCAGAGGCCGAGGTAGTTGTTCGAGCACAGGTTGACCGTCTCGCCATAGCCTTCCAGCTCGACCACGGCGCCCTGTGGGCTCGCGATATGTTGCAGGCGCTTCCAGACGCCCTCGGCCTTCATCTCCGCCAGCTCCTGCGCCAGGCGCTGATTGAACCCGCGGTTCACAGCCGTCGACGTCACGTCGGATTCGTCGTACAGGACCATCTGCCCTCTCCCCGGCGGCCGAGCCGCCTCACTTCTCGTAGTAGTCGTTCACCGTCCGCTCCAGCACCCTGATCTCCGACACCCGAATGGCGGGCCGGGATCCGAAGCTACCGCATAGTGTGAACCCGGACAGGGTTCCGCGCACGTATACGAGGCGTCGTCCCTCGAACGCGGGCTGCAGATCGGCGTTCGCCAGGGCGCGGCCGATCAGTGCGAACGGCCGCTGATTGCCGCCCAGCTGGCCCGGCCCGAACAGCGTGCAGGCACCCACGTCGCGCACGGTGCCGGTGCCGACGGCCCGCATCGACGAGAATGGACCGCCCTCCAGCGAGACGATCCGTCCCAGCTCTCCGGTGGGCGTCCGGACGGCGTAAGCCCCCGCCGGGAGCTCGAGAGACCGCACCTCGTAGAAGCTGATCGGCAGACGCGAACAGCTGGTGTCGAAGGTCGTCCTCCGGCCCCGGAGTTCGATCGACGTGTCGGTGACGGTCGCGATCGCCGTGTCCAGGCGTCCGCAGGAGTTGGGCGTGATCGGCCCCGCGAACTCGAAGGCGAACGGAGCGCCGGCGGTCACGGTGTCGGGAAACGCGGCCCACGAGACCACGGCCTCGCTGGACGTGGGCTCACCGAGTCTCCAGCAGCCCGTTGCGAGCAGGAGAACGGCGAGGATCGGTGCCGGATGGATCCTGGATGTGCTCAATGGACCGGCAATCTGACCGCGTCGCGCGGGGCCTGCAACCGACGGCAGGAACTAACGTCCGCCTGAGGCGATACAACCATGCACGTACGAAGCAGGCGGACGCGCGCGTTCCTCGAACGCCGTGTCCGGGGGCGTGGTTACGGGGGGATGCCCGTGGGTGACAACGAACGTTCGGCCATCGCGCCGAGCCGACGGAATTCCGAACGGCAGCGGCGTGCGCTGTGGGTGGGGTTCGCCATCTCGGCGGCCATCCACGCGCTGTTGCTGTTCGGCTGGCGTTCGTCGTCCCAATCCGTCCAGGGGTCGCTCGCCGCCGGACCGAGGTCCGGCGACTATCGAGCCGCCGCCGGCGGTGGGGCGATGACCGCGATCTCCATTGCGCCCCCGAAGCCGATCGAAGTGCCCGCTCCGCCCGCCACGCGTCCCCGCCTGCGTGATCCCCAGGTGGACGTACAGACGACGAGTCCGCCGATCATCGCGGCCTCCCTGTCGGGTCCCGGAAACCAGGGCGAGCGCTCCGGTCCGGGCCTGCCCGGCGCCGAGGGCGCCGGGGACGGGGGGTCCGATCAGCGGGGTGGAGACCGCTGGAGCGATCCCACCCCCCGGTCGATCACGCCGCGCTGGGATCCGCCGCGCGAGCTGAAGGGGCATCGCGTGACCTTCCGCGTCCAGGTGGACGCGACCGGCGAGCCGACGGGCGAGATCGAGATCCAGCCGAAGATCGCCGAATCGGCGTTCATGCGCCGGGTTCGGAACGACCTGCTGACCATGGATTATCTGCCCGGACGGCGCGACGGACGGCCGGTCCCGGGCTGGGCGGAATTGACGCTCACCTTCTGATCGGGGCTTTGTTTCCCCGCTTCGCCAGCCCGTCTATATTCAGCCGCCATGGCTGATTTCCTTCGTGCACAACGCTTCTCCGCCGTCTCTCGTCCGGTGTGAGCGGACCCTCGAGTCCCGGGGCCCCCCTCCGGTGTGCGTACGCCGTCCGCCGTGTCCTTCGGACGGCCGCCCTCCCATTGCTCCTGTGGTCTCCGGGTCTCGCGCCCGCGCAGGAGGTCGTGCGCCCCGACAGCGTGGCCGTCGACTCCATTCCGTCCGACACCCTCGATGTCGCCCGGGGCGCCGGGGGCGACTCGGTGATCGTCCTCGAGCCGCTCCAGGCCGAGGTCCCGGACACGGTGAAGGGTCTTCGCGTCGGGCTCGGCCGGATTCCGCTCGTCTGGTCGACCGATCTGCGGGTCGCGGTCTCCCAGGCCCAACCCGAGGCGCGACAGCCGGGCGAGCCGGTGTTCGAGTGGCTCGCCGACCGCATCCGGGACGAAGAGGTGAGGCGGGCGGCGCGGCGGGACACGATGTGGGCCGCGATCCTGGATCTCGACAAGCTCCCGCCGGGCTTCGACGCGCGCCGGTTCTTCGGCCGTGACACCACGAGTCTCGTCGTCGACTCGGCCGGCCGTCCGGGACCGCGGCGAGGCAACGTGGATCTGCTCCCGGAGGCGCTCGCCGGGGTGGCGGACCTCGATCTCGACATCGAGGGGACCGGCCAGATCGGCTCGCAATGGGAGTCGTTCGATCCCTGCACGGTGACCGCCGGCCAGCGCTGCAACCCGAGCGCCATTCCGACCATCAAGCCCGACTTCCAGCTCAAGGCCAGGGTCCAGGGGCTGATTTCGGAGCGCGTGCACGTGGACGTCGACTTCGACCAGACGCGCGAGTTCGACGCGACGAACAACCTGCAGGTCTGGTACGAGGGGAAGCCGGGCGAGATCCTCGAGCGGGCCGACGTGGGCGAGGTCACGCTCGAGATGCCGCGCGGGTCGCGCTTCATCTCGCGCGGCATCCCGGCCGGCAACTTCGGCCTCAGCGCGCGCGGCCGCCTCGGCCCGCTGACGCTTCGCGGCGTCCTGGCGGAACAGAACGGCAGCGTGACCTCTCGAAATCTCACGCTCGACGTGGGTGGCGGCGAGACCGGCGTCCTCCAGGATCTCGAGACGGTGGTGGACGATGCCAGCTACACGAGCGGGCAGTTCTTCTTCATCGTCGATCCACGCGACCTGGCCGGCTATCCGGACGTCGACGTGACGTCGCTGCAGGCCGCCGACGCCCCGGCGAATCTGCGGCCCGCCTCGGGAATCAAGCTGTATCGGCACGAGGTGCAGGCGGGGCAGCAGAACATCGAAGACGGGGTGATCCAAGCGCGTGCGATCGCCCGGCGACCCGCCGGCGCGGATCCCGCGCTCCCCGACTCGGCCGAGTTCCAGGGCTTCTTCCGTCCGCTGGTCGAGGGCGAGGACTACGTCGTGCACAGCAGCGGCCTGTGGATCGTGCTGAAGTCGCGCGCCCTCGAAGGCGAAGCGCTCGCCGTGACGTACGTGACGGCGGCCGGCGACACGGTGGGCGACTACAACGCCGAAGCCCTGTTCCGGGAGATCGCCAACACCGGCACCGGCCAGCTCCCGGAGCTCGAGCTCCTGCGCGACCCGGCCACGCATCGGCCGGGCGGCGTGACGTGGGAGCGCGAGATGCACCAGGTCTACCGGATCTCGAGCTCCGACGACGTCGAGGCCGGCAGCGTCCAGCTCACGATCTCGCAGGGTCCGATCGAGTCCGGTCCGATCGTGCGCAACCTCGACGGGTCGGACTACAGCTTCCTCCAGATCTTCGGGCTCGACGAGCAGCCGACCGACGACAGGCTGGACGGTGGCCGGATCTGGCGTCCCGCCGCCTCCGGGGGGCAGGGCATCGTGACCGGCAGCTTCCTGGTGTTCCCGACCCTGGAGCCGTTCAAAGATCCGCCGCCGATCGCCGCGCTCGACGGCACGGCCTTCCCGCTCGCCGGGGGAGACCGGAACGTCGACATGTATGACGAGCCTGTCGATCAGCTGAGGCGCTCCAGCTTCCGCTACCGGCTCAACTTCCAGTACCGCGCGCGCAGCTCCGGCCGTGCGAGCGAGTTTTCGCTCGGCGCGATCGGGATCCGCGAGGGCAGCGAGCGCGTCACCCTCGACGGACGCGACCTCGAGCGCGGCCGCGATTACGCGATCAACTACGAGATCGGGCAGCTGGAGATCCTCCGGCCCACCGAGCTGTTCGGCACCAGCCAGAGTCCCGATCTGGAGGTGCAGTTCGAGCAGAAGCCGATCTTCCAGGTCCAGCCGACCAGCATTCTCGGGCTCACCGGCCAGTACAAGTTCGGCGAGAACAAGACGATCGACTTCGTGGGCCTGTTGCAGCGCGAGGGGTCGGTCCTGAACCGACCCGAGCTCGGCACCGAGCCCGGGGCCGTGAGCCTGGGCGGGGCCGTGGCCGATTTCGAGTTCCAGCCGGCGGCCCTGGACCGGTTCGTGAACGCGCTGCCGGGGATCAGCACCGACCTGCCCTCGAGCGTGAACTTCACCGCCGAGGTGGCCGGCTCCCTGCCGACGACGAACCGGAAGGGCCTGACCTACGTCGACGATTTCGAGGGCAGCTCACGCCTCCGCATCGCCCTCGGGAGCAACGCGTGGCGGCGCGGCAGCGTCGTCAGCCGCGCCGACGCGGACGGCGACGACTTCCTGCCCGACGTGCCCGACCTGTCGAACCAGCTCCGGGGCGTATGGCAGTCACAATGGTCCTCCGACGGGCGAATCCAGGGTCCCCTTCCGACCAGCGAGATCGACCCGCAGATCAACACCCTGAATCCGCAGTCCACCGAGAGCGTGCTCTGGGTGTCGCTCAACGATGCGCCCCAGGGAGAGAACGGGTGGTTCACCATCACCCAGACCCTGTCGGAGACCGGGATCGACCTGACGGCCACGGAGTTCCTCGAGTTCTACGCCCTCACGCTGAATTCCACGTCGTCGCGCATCGCGCTGATCATCGACATCGGTACGGTGTCCGAAGACGCCCTGGTCGCCGACTCGCTCGGCCTCCCGGCCGGCGTCGGCGTGCTCGACCAGGAGGTCGATCCTCTCGTCGGCGTGTGGGGCAACCAGGACGACACCGGGCTGTGGGACCAGGCCTGCGTCGCGGAACCCAACGTCACGGCCTACCCGCTCAACGATCCGCGCGCCAACTGCACGAACAACAACGGCCGCGAGGACACCGAAGACCTGAACCGCGACAACTTCCTGAACCAGGACGAGCGCTACATCCGGTTCGTCGTGCCGCTGAACGGTCCGTCGCCGTACTTCGACCGCGAGACGTCCGGGAGCTTCCCGTTCCGGCGTTACCGCATCCCGCTGGCGCTGCCCGACCTGCTCGAGAACGTCACCGCCGGGGCGCGCCAGAACGTGAAGCACATCCGGCTCACCTTCGCGAGCGACCGGGCGGAGACGGTCCTCCTCACCCGGATGGAGTTCTCCGGGTCGCCGTGGCTGAAGCGCGGCGGCACCGGGAGCGTCGACGGGTTCGTGGGCGACGACCCCGGCACGGCCGGTCAGGTCGCGGTCGGCCCCATCGCCACCACGGACGGCGGGTACGTGTCGCCGCCGGGCATCTCGGACCAGCAGGCGCAGAGCACCGACGAGATCACGGCCGGTTCGCAGCCGATCAACGAGCAATCGCTGCGGCTCCTGTTCGAAGACGTCCCCGCCGGGCAGCGGGTCGAGGTGTACCGGCGCTTCACGGAGCGACCGCGAGACTTCCTCCTCTATCGACAGATGCGCGCCTGGGCGCTGCCGGTGGAAGGCGACTTCGGACCCGATGCGCCGCTGCGCTTCTACATGCGGCTCGGATTCGACACCGAGAACTTCTACCTCTATCGGACCCCGCTGCAGCCGCCGGTGGGCGACTCGCCGCAGCGGGAGGACTGGACCCCGGAGCGGTTCGTCGACTTCGACCGCTGGATCGAGCTGCGTGCGGTCGCGGAGCAGGAGCTCATCGCGGCCGGCGGGACCCTGCCGCCCGATTCCACGATCACGGTGTGGGACGTGGACGTCTTCCCGGACGGCGACAGCACGCACGCCGTCGTGGTCAGTGACCGGTCGCGGGCTCCGAACCTGGCGGCGGTGCGCGAGATCGCGATGGGCGTCGAGAACGTCGGGGACATCACGGCGGGTCCCGGCGAGCTCTGGATCGACGACCTGCGGCTCGGCGACGCGACGGACCGCGCCGGCAGCGCGGTGCGGGCGGGCGTGGCGGTCGATCTCGCAGACATCGCGCACTTCGAGACGAACCTCACCCGGCGAAACCCCTTCTTCCGCCAGCTCGGCGGCACGCCGAGCTACGAGGCGCAGAACACGTTCGACTCACGGGCGCGCCTGGAGTTCGGGCGGTTCCTCCCGTCCGGCCTCGGGCTCGCGATGCCGGTCGAGTTCCAGCATTTGTCGGACAGTTCCACGCCGTTCTTCACGCAGAGCGGCGACGTGCTGGCGGAGCGGATTCCGAATCTCCGCACGCCGTCCAATTCCTCGACGCTGTTCAGCGTAGGGCTGTCGAAACGGACTCCGTCGGAGAATCCGATTCTGAATGCGACGATCGACGGCCTGACGCTGCGCTACTCCCGCCGCTCGCTGGAGCAGGTTGCGACCCAGAGCGAGACGCAGGGCCGATCGTGGAGCGCCTCCGCCACGTGGTCGCGCTCGGTCACCGACCTTTCGTTCCCGATGCTGCCGGGCTTCCTGCGCACCCTGCTTGACGGCCTGCCGGGGTTCATCTCGAACTCGACGGTCGTCGAGAACCTGAAGAACCTCCGGTTCCGCTACACGCCGCGGCAGCTATCGGCCGGGGCGAGTCTGAACCAGAACCGGACGGAGCGCCGCAGGTTCACGAGCTCGGTGCGCGGCGCCGAAACGGCCGTCGCGCCGACGATCGATCGCCAGCACACGCTCGCGCCACGGGCCGGCTTCCAGCTGCAGCCATTCCCGTCGCTCGTGGCGGGTCTGAACATCAGCGGTGTCCGCGACCTGGTCGATCCCTCTCTCAGGCTCGACGGCCCCGCGGCGGTGCAGGTGCTCGAGGACCAGCAGAGCGAGTTCCTCGGCCTGGCGATCGGCTGGGAGATGCAGCGCGCGGTCACCACCAACATCAGCTATCAACCCGAGCTCGCGAGCTGGTTCGACCCGCGGTTCACGCTGAACACGACCTATCAGTCGAGCCGCAATCCCTCGTACGTCACCTCGCTAGCCGAGAACGCGGACACGACCTTCGTGCGCGACGTTCGCCTCGGGCGCGACTGGACGCTGGACGTCAACGTGAAGCCGGTCGACCTGCTCACCATGCTGGGCGTTCCGCGCGGACCCGAGGCCGAGGGGCTGGCGGCCGGTGTACGCTCGGTGTGGGATCGGCTGCGTCCCGTTCGCTTTTCGTGGACGCGCACCGTGGCAGCCTCCTACGATCGGCGGGAGCTCGACCCCCGGTTCGTCGATCAGCTCGTGTTCAACGGGTTCGAGCGGCTCCGGTTTCTCGAGGAGGGAGACACCGCATCGTCCGCGACCAACCGGCGCCGGTTCCAGCTCAGCGGCGGCGTGGACCTGCCCGTGAACCTCGCCGCGGAGATCGACTACGGCTGGACCGACAACGACGCGTACAACTTGCGCAGCCGGCGCGGCACCTACGAGACGGAGTGGCCGTCCGTGCGGCTGCGCTGGCGGGGCGTCCCGATCCCGGGCTTCCTCGAGGAGCGCATGCGCACGATCACGCTCACCGGCCAGTGGCGGGTCCGTGACCGGGAGATCCGGACGTCGACGGGCCAGGACCAGGGGATCCAGAGCCTCGACCGCTCGGTGATCGTCACCTTCGTGTTCATGAACGGTTTCAATCTCAGCTACGAGCTGACGAACAGCCGCAACGAGCGCACGGACGGCTCCGGGTTCAGCCGCTCCATCCGTAACTCCCACACCGTCCGGGGAACGGGCACCGTGCCCCCGCCGGGCCTGCTCTCGTTCGCGAAGAACCCGCTGCGCCTGACGGCCGAGTTCGTCCTGAACGGCAATAGCGACTGCCGCGAGCTCGGTGGCACCGGCTTCACGGGGACGACGAATCCCTCGACGCTCGGTGGCGAGGGCTGCGTGGCACACATCGATCAGACCCAGAACTCCGTTCGCCTCGCGGCGGACACCGACTTCGCGAGCGGTCTCGGCGTCGGCGTACAGTTCCAGTGGGTGCGCCGCGCAAGCGCGGTCGGCACGCAGCAGACGTCCAATCAGTACAACTTCGACGTGTTCGGACGCTTCCTGCTTCGCTCGAACACGTCCGACATCCCGCCTCCCGCCGCTACGCGATGAGCCAGGGTTGAACGGTCCCCGGAGGCTCTCCTCCGGAGGCCGTCATGCTGCGACTCACCGCGACGGAACGAAGAACACTATCGCTGGCCGTGGCACTGCTCGGCCTCGGGACCGGCGTGCGCCTGGCGCTGGACCCCGGTCCGGCGGAGTACGCCTGGCAACCGACCAGCGCTGAGCGGCCCGCCGAAACGCTCGACGAAGTGCGCCGCTCGGTGGCCGACACCCTCGCCCGCGCCGCGGAGGCCGAGCGTCCTCTCGCGCCCGGCGAGACGATCGATCCGAATCGGGCGGACGCCGTCCAGCTACAGCGGCTGCCCGGCGTGGGACCGGCGCGGGCCGCGGCCATTCTGCGCGAACGCGAGCGAGGGGGCCCGTTCGCCACGCCCTCGGATTTGACGCGGGTCTCCGGCATCGGCCCGGCGCTCGTCGAGCGCTGGTCGGACGCGGTCCGCCTCTCTCCGCCGCGCCACCCGATTCGCCCGCCCGACCGGGCCGCCGCGACGGAGTCCGGTCGGGTCGACCTGAATCGGGCACATCCCAAGGAACTGGAGCAAATCACGGGGATTGGGCCGGCCCTGGCCCGCCGCATCGTGGATCACCGGAAGCGCCGAGGCCGCTTCGATACGGTGGACGAGCTGCTCGAGATCCCGGGAATCGGCGCGAAAACACTGGAAATCGTGCGAAAACAGGCATACGTGCGGTGATCGGATCGTCCCCCGGGCCCGCTTTCCGCGGCTGATTCGCCGGGATCGCGCCCGCGGTTCGGGCCCGTCGCCTGGGGCGGGCACGCAAGTTGCGCCCCCCGAAGCTGCGCAATGTGCGGCATCCATCGCCGGAAGCCGCCGGGACTTTCAGGTGCCGCCCGTGTCGGCAGGGCGAGCTCAAAGCACGGACGACGATGGCATCGATCTCACTGGGAAGCGAACAGATCGGGGAGCTGCTGCTCCGGGCGAACCTCGTCAGCCGCGAGGAACTCGACAAGGCGCTCGAACAGCAGAAGGAGACGGGTACGCGTCTCGGATTCGCGCTGGTAACGAACGGCGCGGTATCGGAGGCCGACCTGACCCGTGTCCTGTCCCGCCAGTTCAAGGTACCGGCGATCGATCTCTCCAACGTCGAGATCGACGCCAAGGTCCTCAAGCTCGTCCCGGCCGACTTCGCCAACAAACACCTGATCCTCCCGGTGCGTCGCGTCGGCCGCACGCTCACCGTCGCGATGGCCAACCCCACCGACCTGAGCGTCATCGACGACCTGAAGTTCGTCACCCGGTTCGACGTCGACCCCGTGGTCGCGGGGGAATACACGCTGCGCAAGGCGATCGACCGCTACTACGAAATCGGCAACGACGGTCTCGGCGACTTGCTCGAGGAGCTCGAGGACCAGGAAGTGGAGGTCGTCGAGGAGGAAGAGGAGGTCTACTCGGCCTCGCAGCTCGCCGCCCAGGTCGAGGAAGCGCCGGTCGTCCGCCTCATCAACGGCCTGCTGACGGACGCCGTGAAGCGGGGCGCCTCCGACATCCACATCGAGCCGTATGAAAAAGAAGTCCGTGTCCGCTACCGCATCGACGGCACGCTCCAGGAGATCATGAAGCCCCCCACGCGGATGAAGGCCGCGCTGATCTCGCGTGTGAAGATCCTCGCCGACCTGAACATCGCCGAGCGCCGCGTACCGCAGGACGGCCGCATCAAGCTGAAGATCGGGCGCCGCGTGATCGACTTCCGTGTCTCGACGCTCCCGGTGCTGTTCGGCGAGAAGATCGTGCTCCGCATTCTCGACAAGGGGAACCTGACCCTCGATCTCGAGAAGTTCGGCATGGAGGAACGGGCCGAGAAGCAGTTCCTCGAAGCGATCGCACAGCCGTACGGCATGGTGCTCGTCACCGGTCCGACCGGGTCCGGTAAGACGACGACGCTGTACAGCGCGCTGAGCCGGATCAACACGGGCGATACGAACATCATGACGGCCGAAGACCCCGTCGAGTACAACCTCCGCGGGATCAACCAGACGCAGGTGAGGACGGACATCGGGATGACGTTCGCTGCCGCCCTGAAGGCATTCCTGCGCCAGGACCCCAACATCATCATGGTCGGTGAGATCCGGGACCTCGAGACGGGCAGCATCGCGGTCAAGGCCGCGCTCACCGGCCACCTCGTCCTTTCGACGCTACATACGAACGACGCGGCGTCCACCGTGACCCGCATGATCGACATGGGCATCGAGCCCTTCAACGTGGCCTCGGCCGTCAACCTGATCACGGCCCAGCGCCTGGTCCGCCGGATCTGCAACAACTGCCGGGTGGAGGCGCGCTACACGCCTGAAGTGCTCGAGGCCTCGGGGCTGACCGAGGAAGAAATCCGCTCGACCACGTTTCACCGCGGCGAAGGCTGCGATGCGTGCAACGGGCAAGGGTACAGCGGACGCCAGGGCCTCTACGAGGTCATGGCGATGACGGCCGAGCTCCGCAGGATGATCCTGCAGGGGTCCTCGGCCGCCGAGCTCAAGGAGGCCGCGGTGCGCGGCGGCATGCTGACCCTGCGCATGGACGGGCTCTCGAAGGTGCGTAAAGGCATCACCACCCTGGACGAAGTCATCAAGGAGACGACGCTGTGATGAACGAATCGACGAACGCGAACCTCCGGCCTCTCCTCGAGGAGATGATCGAGCGGGGGGCGTCCGACCTGCACATCACGGTGGGCCAGGTGCCGAAGCTGCGCATCGACGGTTCGCTGCGCGACAGCCACTACGGGTCGCCCCTGGCCCCGCAGGACAGCCAGGCGCTGGCCTTCTCGGTCCTTTCCGACGACCAGCGCGAGCGGTTCGAACGCGAGGACGAGCTCGATCTTTCCTTCTCCGTGCAGAACCTGTCCCGCTTCCGCGGCAACGTGTTCCGCCAGCGTGGTTCCGTCGCGATGGCGATCCGGCAGATTCCGTTCGAGATCCTCGGATTCGACGAGCTCGGGCTGCCGAACGTCGTCGCCGAGCTGGCCGAGCGACCGCGCGGCCTGGTCCTGGTGACCGGTCCGACCGGTTCGGGGAAGTCGACCACGCTCGCCGCGATGCTCGACAAGATCAACAGCGAGCGCACCGGCCACATCATGACGGTCGAGGACCCGATCGAGTTCGTCCATCGCCACAAGCGCTGCATCGTCAACCAGCGCGAGGTCGGTTCGGATACGGGCTCGTTCGCCCGCGCCCTCAAGTACGTCCTGCGGCAGGACCCGGACGTGATCCTCGTGGGTGAGATGCGAGACCTGGAGACGGTGCAGGCCGCCCTGACGATTGCCGAGACGGGTCACCTAGCGCTCGCCACGTTGCACACGAACTCGGCCGCCGAGTCGATCAACCGGATCATCGACGTGTTCCCGGCGCACCAGCAGCAGCAGGTGAGGGCGCAGCTGGCCTTCGTGCTCGAAGGCGTGGTCACGCAGGCACTGCTCCCGAAACGCACCGGGCAGGGCCGGGCGATGGCCATGGAGGTGCTGGTGGCCACCCCGGCGATCCGCGCCATGATCCGCGAGGACAAGGTGCACCAGATCTACTCGGCCATGCAGGCGGGGAAGAAGTTCGGGATGCAGACCCTGAACGATTCCCTGTACGGTCTCTACATGCAGGATCTGGTCACGATGGAGGAGTGCGCCCGCGTCAGCCCCGACCCGACCGAGCTCAAACGGATGATCGGCGAGCCGGAAGCCGCCGCCGCGCACGTACGTTGACCGGCCCAGACTCGCGCATAGCCAGGGAGATCACTTAGCCATGCCCGTCTTCAACTACAGCGCCCGCACCGTATCGGGTGAGCTGCGCCGCGACGAGATCGACGTCCCGACGAAGGACGACGTCATCGCGTTTCTGCGCAGTCAGCGCCTGATCCCGGTATCGGTACGGGAGAAGCCGAAGGCGCTGAAGCTGTCGTTCGGCAAGAAGGCGAAAACCCGCGACATCGTCATCATGACGCGGCAGTTCGCCACGATGGTCAACGCGGGCCTGCCCCTCGTCCAGGCCCTCGACATCCTCGTCAAGCAGGCCGACAACGAGCTCCTGAAGACGACGCTCGAGGGCGTCCTGCACGACGTCGAGTCCGGAAACACGCTGGCCGACGCCCTCGGCGACCAGCCGAAGGTGTTCAGCCCCCTGTACGTCAACATGGTCGCCGCCGGCGAGACCGGCGGTATCCTCGACACGATCATGAACCGGCTGGCCGTGTTCCTCGAGAAGAGCGAGGCGCTGCAGCGCAAGGTGAAGGCGGCGATGATCTATCCCGGCGTGATCAGCTTCGTCGCCGTGGCCGCGATCATCGTTCTCCTCCTGTTCGTGATCCCGACCTTCCAGGAGATGTTCGCCTCGTTCGACCAGACGTTGCCGCTGCCGACGCGCGTCGTCATCGGCATGTCGGCGTTCCTGCAGGGCTACTGGTGGGCGCTGATCGCCGGCGGGATCGGCGGGACGATCCTGTTCCGGAGCTGGATCGCGACCGACGGGGGACGTCTCACCTTCGACCGCATGTTGCTGCGGCTGCCGATCCTCGGGAATCTCGCCCGCAAGTCGGCCGTGGCCCGGTTCACCCGTACGCTCGGCACCCTGCTGAGCTCGGGCGTCGCGATCCTCGAGGGCCTGGAGATCACCGCGAAGACGTCGGGCAATCGCGTCATCCACGACGCGGTGATGAGCAGCCGCAGCTCCATCGCCGGCGGTGAGTCGATTTCCGAGCCGCTCAAGCGCGCGGAGGTCTTCCCGCCGATGGTCACGCAGATGATCAGCGTGGGCGAAGAGACCGGCGACCTCGACGGCATGCTCACCAAGATCGCCGACTTCTACGACGACGAGGTCGACGTGGCGGTGGAAGGCCTGCTGAAGGCGATGGAGCCGGCGATGATCGTCATCCTCGGCTCGATCGTGGGCGGCATGATCGTCGCGATGTACCTGCCGATCTTCGGGGTCATCAACACGATCCAGTAGGAGGCCGGCAGCCCGGCAGCGGCCGGCCCGCTGCAGACGTCACCCGGTGCCGGCCAGCACCCCCATCGCGATCGCTCCGAGCGTGAACAGCGCGAGGATTCGCGGCAGCGTGTGTCGTGGCCGGGTCAGCAGGTAGAGGGTGAGAACGCCGCCGACGGGGGCGGCGAACAGGTAGGTCAGGATGAAGGTCATGAACACCTGCCCGACCCAGTTCCCGGCCAGCGCCCCGACGCCGGGCAACCCCGCCCCCGAGACGAGCGGTACCAGGACACCGGGCACCACGTCCAGCAGCAGGAACACGGCGCTGAAGCCGGCCCCCAGCTCGACGTAGAGCCGAACCTCCGCCCGGGCCTTGCGGCGAAAGGGCGCCCACAGGATGCCGAGGCCGGAGCGCAGGAGAAGCCCGAGCGGCGATGCCGGTTCGTTGTAGTAGTAGAACAGCCGCAGCCGGTGGGTCCAGCGCGTGAGGGCCCGGAACCCGGGGACGTCGTCGAGCCAGTCCGGTCCCGCTCCGAGGCTGATCATGCCGCACAGGACCACGACCGCGAACACCGCCTCGAGGGCACCGGGCTCGCCGATCACGGTCCCGAGTGCCATGCCGGCCGCGAAGAGGACCAGCATGTCGCCGCCCAGGCGAAGCCACCGGCGGGAGCGGCCCCGCCGGCTCCACGCCTTCACCCAGTCGGGCGTCTCGTCGAGCCTTCGGTCGTCCAGCGGGGGCATGCCCGCCATCTCCACCGGGGGACGGCCCGTCTGCTCCCGCGCTTCCTGCTCGCGGTTGTGCTCGCGCACCATCCGGTTGATCGCGCCGGCATCGATCAGCCACCAGACGAG
>JASFRN010000004.1:0-49088 GCA_050114915.1 Gemmatimonadales bacterium
CCAGCTCGTCGCCCTGCTCGGTGCGGACGCCGGCCACGACTCGGCCGGTGCGAGGATCCACGACGTCGCCGACCGCGTTCACGGCGACGACGGCGGCCACGATCAGTCCCGAGGAGAGTTCGATCGACGCCGAGCCGATCCCGCCCTTCATCGCCCGCTCGATCCCGGCCAGCTTGCCGACCGTGGCGCCCGCACCGGCCCCCACGTTGCCCTCGGCGAGGGGGCCGCGTCCCTCCATGGCCGCCTGTGCGGCCCGGTACCCGCAGTCGGCGTCCGGGCGGATCGAAGGATCGCCGACCGAGAGGTCGAACAGGATCGCCGCCGGTACGATCGGAACGCGTACGGGACCGGCCGGGAATCCGGAGCCACTCTCCTCGAGGAACCGGGAGACGCCGGTGGCCACGTCGAGGCCGAACGCGCTGCCGCCGGAGAGCGCGATGCCGTTCACTTCCTGCACCGTGGCGACCGGGTCGAGGAGGTCGGTCTCCCGGGTTCCCGGCGCGCCGCCCCGCACGTCGACCCCGGCCACGGCTCCATCGGGCGTGAGCACCACCGTGCAACCGGTCGGACGGCCCGACAGGGTGTGGTGGCCGACGTACACGCCGGGCACCTGGCGAATGCCCGTGCTCTGGGCACAGGCGAGGGCGGGACAGGCCAGCATCAGGACGGCGAAGATCGCGGCGGTTTCCGTGGGCCTCGGCACGCGGGATCCTTCGGCTCGGGGTCGATCACCCGGACGATCCGGGTGTACCTGAGGCGGAAAGAACGAATTCCGGCCGGGAACCGCAACGAGCGGGCGTTGCCGCGCGGGCGAGACGTTTCCGCCCTCCAGGTGTGGCACACCCGCAACCGGATGGATCCGTAAGATACGTAAAAGTCTGTGAAACAACGATTTGCACGGAGGCATGGGGGTTGCTTGCTCCATGAAAACATGAGCGACCGAACGAATCTACCGACGAACCCCGAGGCGCTGATCGCCTGGGCCGCGCGCGCCGACCACGCGAAGCGCGTGCTCAGTCTGTTTCTCGGAATGTCGCGCGACTATATCGAGGCCGACGTGGCCCGGGCCCTGGGGCGCGCCCTGCGGCGGTTGCCCGCGGGCCGCGAGCTGCGCCGCGAGAAGGACCGCAAAGTGGTGCGCGCGATTCGCACCCTGGTGGACGAAGTCGACCTCGAGGATCGTCGGCTGCGGGAGCTCTACTTGCGGCTCCGCGACTCGGAGCGCCGCGCCGGGCTGGGCTGACGGCGTGACGAGGAACCGTCCTTGATCGAGCGAAGCGAACCATGATAGAGCTGAATGCAGGCCAGAGATCCGCCGCCACGGACGTCGAACGCGCCGTCCGGAGGGTCGCCCTGTTCCTCGATTGGCCGGAGCGCAGGGTCGCCGCGAATCTACCGGGGGCCGTCCAGGACGTTCTCTGCCGCCTCCCGTGGGACGCCCGGCTGCGCCGCGAGCGTGACCAGGTGCTGGTCGCCGACGCTCGCCTCCTGTTCGGGCTCGTCGAGGAGGACGACCTTCGGCGGCCTCGCCTGAAATACCTCCTCGAGCACGCCGAGCGCCGCACCCGACTGTAACGCGCGGCGGCCACCCGCCCGCTCCCCCCTCTCTCCTCGCACCGATCTGCCGTCGCCCCGAGCGCGGCGGTCCCGCTCTCCATATATATTGTCATGTTTGATCGATGAGAGCCGGGGGCGATCCGCCGTCCGGAGAACCAGCAACGAGTCCGCATGATCATCACCCTGACAGAAAACGCCGATCTGAACGGCGTGAGAGCCGCCCTGGCCGACCTGGGGCTGTGGACCCGGGAGTTCACGGGCGAGCGCGGCTCCATACAGTTCCTCGTGCATCCGCACTCGGGCCGGGTCGAGCGAGCCGCAATCCTGGCCGTGCCCGGCGTGGCGGACGTGTCGGAGTCCGCGTCGCCGCATCCGCTCGTCGACTCGATAGGCCCCGTCGCGACCGTCGGCGGGGTGTCGATCGGCGGGGACGCGCCTCCCGTGCTCATGGCCGGTCCGTGCAGCGTCGAGTCCGAGGAACAGATCAACACGGTGGCGCGTCGCCTGGGCGAGTTGGGCGCCACGTTCCTGCGCGGGGGCGCCTTCAAGCCGCGCACGTCGCCGTACGACTTCCAGGGCATGGGCCGGGAAGCTCTTCGCTGGATGCGGGACGCGGCGGACGCGAACGGGCTCCGCGTGGTCACCGAGGCGATGTCGGAGTCGACGATGGAGGCCGTGGCCGAGGTCGCCGACCTGATTCAGATCGGTTCCCGCAACATGCACAGCACGCCGCTGCTGCAGGCGGCGGGGCGCACGGGACGACCGGTGCTCGTGAAGCGCGGGATGGCCGCGACGGTCGAGGAATGGCTGGCGGCCGGGGAGTACTGTCTCGACGCGGGCGCCCCGGCGGTCGTGTTCTGCGAGCGTGGCATTCGCAGCTTCGACGACCGGACCCGCAACCTTCTCGACCTCGCGTCCGTCGCCCTCCTGCGCCACGTGCACCAGGTGCCGGTGATCGTCGATCCCTCGCACGGACTCGGCCGGCGGGATCTCATCCTTCCGCTGGCCCGGGCGGCGGTCGCGGCCGGTGCGGCCGGCCTCCTGGTCGAAGTGCATCCGAGCCCGGGCACGGCGCTGAGCGACGGTCCGCAGGCGGTGTCGTTCGAAACGGCCGCCGCCCTGGCGGACTTCCTCGGAACCGACCGTCCGGCGGTGCTCGCAGGCGAACCCTGAGCCCCGTTCCGTGACCCGGCCCGCGACGACGCCGGCCGCCGGTTTTCGCGACGCGCTCGAAGGGCTGACCCGCGAGGTGCAGACCTCCGCCCCGGGCCGCCTGCATCTCGCGACCTGCCGCCTTCCTCCGGAAACGGACCCTCTGCGCCTGTGGCGCGCCGCGTCGCCCGACGTGTTCGCCGCCTTCTGGGAGGCCGATGGGGAGACGGTCGCGGGCCTCGGACGCACGCCCGAAGCTCCCGCCGACGGGAAGGGAGCGGCCGGGCGGGTCGCCGAGCCGCGGGCCGGAGCCGACGAGCCGCGGAGATTCGGCAGCGTTCCGTTCGCGTCGGGCTGGACGGACGACGACTGGCGTCCGCTGACCGCGACCGGCTTCGTGCTTCCCCGATGGAGCGTAACGCGCTCCGCCCCGGGTGAGCCGGTGACCGTGACCCTGGCCGTCCGGGCCACCGGCGATCCGGTCGACCGGTCGGAGCTGTCGTCGGAATTCGGCCGCATCCTGGCCAAGCTGACCGGAGCGGAAGACGTGGGCGGCATGCCCGACGGCCGGGAGCGCGAGAGGGAGCGCGCCACGCGGACGACGGCCGGATTCGAGGCTCCCCGGACGGACGATCGCGAGACGTGGGACGCCGCGGTGGGCGAGGCCCTGGCGGCGATCGAGGACGGCGAGCTCGCGAAAGTCGTGCTGGCCCGCCGCGTGGCCGCGCCGCGCCCGGCCGGGGTCGACGGAGCCGAGGTGCTCGAGCGTCTTCGCGCCGAGGGCTCCGGGCAATTCCGGTTCGGCCTGCGGGCCGGCGGCCGCTCGTTCGTCGGCGCCTCGCCCGAGTGCCTGTTCCGCAAACACGGCCCCGACGTCGAGGTCGAAGCGCTCGCCGGCACCTACGACCTCGGCACGGAGCGCACCCTCGTGGATGCGGCGGAGCACCTGTTCGCCAGCGGCAAGGACCTGGAGGAGCACGCGCTGGTCGTGCGCGGGGTCGTCGAGGCACTCGCGCCCCTGTCGGACTCCGTGGCGCCCGAGGAATGGCCGCAGGTGCGGGAAGCCCGTCGACTGGCCCACCTGAGCACCAGGGTTCGAGCGCGCGTGGAGCCGTCCGTCGCGCCCCGCGCGCTGATCGAGGCGCTGCATCCGACGCCGGCGGTTGGAGGGCTGCCGCGCGAGGCGGCGCTCGCCTTCATCCGGCGTGTCGAAGCGGCGCCTCGCGGCCTCTACGCGGCGCCCGTCGGCTGGATATCCGCCAGCGGAGACGCGTGCCTGGCCGTCGGGATCCGCTCTGCTCTCCTCCTCGAGTCGCACGCCTGGGTGTACGCCGGTGCCGGCATCGTGGCCGCGTCGGACCCGTCGTCGGAGTGGGACGAGACCGCCGCCAAGCTCCGCTGGTTCGGAGAATTGACCGGACATGGGGGCGCGGCATGAGCTTCGCGGCCCTGCAGGCGGCGTGGGCGGAATGGCTCGTCGAGGGGCTCGTCGCTGCAGGTGTTCGCCGGGCCGTCGTCAGTCCGGGTTCGCGGTCGACGCCGCTCGTGCTGGCGCTCGCCCGCGCCGAGACGGCGGCGAAGCTCGAGCTGCAGATCGTGATCGACGAGCGGGCCGCCGCGTTCGTGGCGCTCGGCCAGGCGCGCGCCACCGGACGGCCGGGTCTGCTCGTCTGCACGTCGGGAACGGCCGGAGCGCATTACCTGCCGGCGCTCATCGAGGCATCCGAGGCGCGAATTCCGCTCCTGGCGCTCACGGCCGACCGGCCGCCCGAGCTGCAAGGCCGCGGAGCCTCGCAGACGGTCGACCAGGTCCACTTCTACGGCCACCACGTCCGGCGCAGCTTCGACGTGGGAACCGCCACGGCCGAGATGCGGGCCGTCGACGGACTCCTGCGCACGGCGATGCTGGCCGTTCACGCCTCCCGCTGGCCCGACCCGGGGCCGGTTCACCTGAACGTACCGTTCCGCAAGCCGCTCGAACCCGATGGAGCGGCGCATCCGGCGGTTGCGGCGCTGTCGGAGCGGGTCGCCGCCACGCTCGGCGCGGGGCTCGCGACGCCCGCGCTGCCCGATGCCGTCCCCGGCGAGGAAGCGCTGGACGACGTGGCGGCGCGCCTCCTGGCCAAGCGCCGCGGCCTGATCGTGCTCGGGCCGGCGTCACCGCATGCGGCCGCTCCGGCCGATGCCGTGGCCGCAGTCGCCGAGTCGACCGGGTTTCCCGTGCTGGCCGAGGCGACGTGCCAGCACCGATTCGCCGGCCGCGGCGGCGGAACGATGTTCGACGTGTCGGAGCCAGCCTTCGGAGCTCCGGCGTTCCGCGAACGATGCGCCCCGGAGCTCGTCCTGCAGATCGGTGCGGCTCCGACGGGTCGCGCGCTGGGCCGGTGGATCGCGACCTCGGGGGTGGAGCGCATCGTCCTCGCCCGTCATGGCGTGCCCGAAGCGTTCAACCAGGCGTCCCGCATCGTCGTCGGCGACCTCGGGCCGACACTGCGGGGAACGGCCGAGCGCGTCCGGGCGGCCGGATCTCCACCCGTCGATGCGTCGTGGCGGGACGAGATCGCCGCGGTGGCCGCCCGGTCCCGCGAGCTCGCGCGGGCGGCGGCCGGGCCGGGGAGCCAGGGAGAAGCCGTCCGCATCGCCGTGGAAGCCGTGCCGGAGGGCGGCTGGCTGATGGTCGGCAACAGCATGCCGGTGCGTGACGTCGACCTGTACGTACCGGCCTCCAACCGCGGAATCGGCGTGCTTTCGCAGCGTGGCGCCGCCGGGATCGACGGGTTGATCGCGGGGGCGGCCGGGGCGGCGTCGGCCAGCGGCCGGCCGACGGTCTTGCTGCTCGGCGACGTCAGCTTCCAGCACGACGTGGGCGGCCTCGCCGCCGCGGCGCGGGTCGAGATTCCCCTCGTCGTGGTCACGTTGAGCAACGGGGGAGGCCGCCTGTTCGAGCTGCTGCCGGTTCGCCGGCTGCCCGGCGTCGAGCCGACGTTCGAACGCTTCTTCCTCACGCGCCCGGGGCTCGATGCAACGGCGGCCGCCGCGGCGTTCGGAGTGCGGTCGAGCCGAACCGAGGGCGCCGGCGAGCTGGAAAACGCCCTGTCGGAGGCGCTCGACGCGCCCGGCGCCTCGGTGATCGAGGCCGTCGTGCAGCCCGACGGGGCGGACGCGGTGCGTCGGACCTCCGAAGAGCTCGATGCCTGGCTGCGCGACCGATGAGGCGCGGCCCGCTGCTGCAGGCTTGCCTCCCGTCCTGAGATTCCTTCTTCTATCGCGGTCCGACCCGGCCGCCGCTGCGGCGGAACCCCGGGCGACGGATCTTCACCACGACCGATGAATTCCCGCCGGAGAAGGCGATACGATGAGTTCCGTGAACTGGACGGCCCAGCCGGGCTACGAAGACATCATCTACGAGAAGTCGGGCGACGGGATCGCGAAGATCACGATCAACCGACCCGAAGTGCGCAACGCGTTCCGCCCCCTCACCGTGCAGGAGATGGAACGCGCGTTCGCCGACGTGCGTGACGACAGCTCGATCGGAGTGGCGATCCTCACCGGGGCGGGAGACAAGGCGTTCTGCTCGGGCGGGGATCAGTCGGTGCGCAAGAAGGGTGGCTACGCCGGCGACGACAACATCCCGCGGCTCAACGTGCTCGACCTGCAGCGGCAGATCCGCACGCTGCCGATCCCCGTGATCGCGATGGTCAACGGCTACGCGGTCGGCGGCGGGCACGTGCTGCACGTGATCTGCGATCTCACGATCGCCTCCGACAACGCCATCTTCGGACAGACCGGCCCCAAGGTCGGCTCGTTCGACGGCGGCTACGGATCGTCGTACCTGGCGCGGATCGTCGGGCAGAAGAAAGCACGGGAGATCTGGTTCCTGTGCCGGCAGTACAGCGCGCAGGAGGCGCTCGACATGGGGCTGGTGAACACGGTCGTTCCGCTCGAGAAGCTCGAGGAGGAGACGGTGCAGTGGTGCCGCGAGATCCTCCAGCACAGCGCCACGGCGATTCGGTTGCTCAAGGCGGCGCACAACGCCGACTGCGACGGCCAGATGGGCCTGCAGCAACTCGCCGGCGACGCCACCCTGCTCTTCTACCTCACCGAGGAGGCGCAGGAGGGAAAGCAGGCCTTTCTCGAGAAGCGGAAGCCCGACTTCTCGAAGTACCCCCGATTCCCGTGAGCCGGGTTCGGGCCTGGGCGATCGCGGCCCGGCCCCGCACTCTTCCCGCCGCCGCGGCGCCCGTCCTGGTGGGGACGGCGCTCGCCTGGGAGGCGCGGGGCCTGGCTCCCCTGCCGGCGCTCGCCGCACTCGTCGGCGCGCTCCTGCTCCAGGTGGGTTCCAACTTCGCCAACGACGTGTACGACTACGAGAAGGGCGCGGACACCGACGCCCGTCTCGGGCCGCTGCGCGTCACCCAGGCCGGCCTGCTCACCGCCTCCGACGTGAAGCGAGGCATGTGGACGGTGTTCGGGTGCGCGACCCTGGTCGGCGCGTATCTCGCGTGGATCGCCGGCTGGCCCGTCGTGGTGATCGGTCTCGCCTCGATCGCGGCGGCGGTAGCCTACACGGGCGGACCGTTGCCGTTCGGCTACCGGGGTCTCGGAGATCTGTTCGTGATGATCTTCTTCGGCTTCGTGGCGGTGTGCGGTACGGCGTACGTCCAGGTGGGCCGCGTCCCGAAGGCCGCCTGGCCGGCGGGACTGATGGTGGGGTGCCTCGCCACGGCGATCCTCGTCGTGAACAACGTCCGCGACCACGAGACCGATCGCATCGCGCGAAAGCGAACCCTCCCCGTCGTGCTCGGACGCGGTGCGGGGGTCGCCGAGTACGGTGGGTTGCTGATCGGCGCCTACGTGACCGCCTGGTGGATGGTGTGGCGCGGTCTCACCTCGCCCTGGACGCTGCTCGCGTTCCTCACCTTCCCCGTCGCGGTCGTTCTCATCGTACACCTGCGGAAGTATCGCGGCCCGGTGCTGAACTCCACCCTCGCACACACCGCGCAACTGTTGTTCCTGTACTGCCTGCTGTATTCGGCCGGGGTCGTGGCCGGAGGCGTCTGATGGTGCCGCCGAAGGCCGTGCGGTGAGCGAACGCGGGGCGGGGGCGCTGCGCACGACGATGGAGGATCCGTTCGGGCGGGAGCGTGAGGCCGTGGTGCTGCGCGTAGCCGACGATGCGGGCGCGGTCGGCTGGGGCGAAGCCTCTCCGCTGACCGGTTATTCGCCGGATGCGCTCGACGAGGTGGAGGCCGGCCTGGACGATTGGGCGGCGCGCTGGGAGCGGGGTGAGATCGGGGAGACCGACGATGTGGGAGACGACCCGGCCCTGGACGACGCGGTCGCCCGGCTTCCGTCCGCCCGCTGCGCGATCGACACGGCTTTGTTCGACCTGGCGGCCCGCCGACTCGGTGTTCCCCTGCACGCGCGGTTGCTCGACTTCGGCCGGCCGGAGCGACCGGTTCGTCGCGTGCCGGTGGCGGCGCTGGCCAGCCTTCCCGGCATCGCGAGGCCCGGGACGCCGCCCGGCGTGGGGATGGCCACGGTGGCGGATGCCGTGGCCGGCGGGTACAGGACCGTGAAGCTGAAGATCGGAGGCGACGGCGGCTCCGAGGAAGCGTTCGCGCGCGAGCTGGAGGCGCTGGCGGAGATTCGCTCCGCCTTCCCTTACCTGCGACTGCGGCTCGACGTGAACGGAGCCTGGGAGTCGGATGCGGCCCGGACTCGACTGGCCGAGCTGGCGCGCCACATCGAGCCGGAGCTCGTCGAGCAACCAGTCGACGCCCGGGCCATGCTCGACTTCGGTCCCGCGCCGGTTCCGCTGGCGGGTGACGAATCGGTCCGCGAGCCTGGCGCCGTCGAGCGACTGGCGGGCGCGTGCGTGGCGGTGGTGCTCAAGCCGATGGTGCTGGGCGGGCCTCGGGCCTGCCTCCGGTTGGCCGAGAGTGCCTTCGCCGAGGGGATGCAGGTGATCGTGAGCCACACGTTCGGTGGACCCGTCGCCCATGCCGCCGCCTGTGAGCTGGCGCTGGCGCTCGCGGCGCTCGATCCCGCTTCCGTTCCGCCCGCGGCCGGACTGGCGGGGCACGACGAGCTGCCCCAGCGCGCGGGCCCGTGGATCGTGCCGGCCGGCGTCGACGGGCACGGCGTGGAGGGGCCATGGTGACAGGTCGCGGCGCACCCGACGAATGGCGGCTGGAGGCCGCCGCGGCCGAAGCGGGAGACCGGCCCGCCCTCGTCGCGGCCGGGCGCACCTGGACCTGGCGCGAGCTCGCCGCGGACGCCGCCCGGGAGCGCGAGGCGCTGGCCGACGCCGGCGTCGTGCCCAGCGAGACGGCCATTCGGGCAACGCTCGACGCCCACCCGACCCCGGCGACGGTCATCCGGCTGCTCGCCCTGTTCGAGGCGGGTGTGTGCGCCGTTCCACTGCCGCCCGGCCTGCCGGAGGAGGCTCGTGCGGAGCGGCTGCGCGCCCTCGGCGCACACCTCGATCTCGAGACCGGGGTACGGGTGGACCCGGACCCGGCCGCCGGCTCTGGAGCCTGGCGTGCCCGGCCCTGCGGCGCCGGACGGCACCCGCTGGCGGTCCTCTTCACCTCCGGGAGCTCGGGTACCCCGCGCGCCGTGGAGCTGTCGCGCGAAGCGTTCTCCGCATCGGCGGCCGCCTCCGCCCGCCACCTGGGCTGGCGTCCCGGCGATCGATGGCTCTGCTGCCTTCCCCTGTTTCACGTGGGCGGGCTGTCGATCGTCACGCGCTGCCTGCTCGGACGCCGGACGGTCGTGCTCGCGGACGGCTTCGACGCGGTTACGGTGGCCGCAATGGTGGAACGCGAATCCGTGAGCCTCGCCTCGTTCGTGCCGACGATGCTCCATCGCCTGTTCGAGCTGGAGCCGGAGTGGACACCTCCGGCGGGTCTGCGGGCCGTCCTCCTCGGCGGCGCCCCGGCTTCGGAGCAGCTGTGGAGGGAGATCGAGCGGCGCGGGCTCCGCGCGCTCTCCACGTACGGGATGACGGAGACATGCTCCCAGGTCGCCACGGGTACGCGAGACGCGCCCCGGCGACTGGTCCCGCTGGACGGAGTGCGGCTGCGCATCCGCTCCGGACGGATCGAGGTGGCGGGACCGATGCTGGCGACGAGGGTCCGGGCGGGAGGCGACGAAGAGCCCTTCACCCCCGACGGCTACCTGCGGTGCGGCGATCTCGGCCGGATCGAAAGCGGGTCGCTCGAAGTGCTGGGCCGCTCCGACCGCACGATTCTAACGGGCGGCGAGAACGTGGCGCCCGCCGAAGTCGAGACGGTGCTCGAGCGGCATCCGGGCATCCGCCGTGCCGTGGTGTTCGGCGTCCCCGATGAAGAGTGGGGGCAGGTCGTGGGCGCCGCTCTCGAGCCCACGGACGCACCCGTACCGGCCGAAGAGCTGCGCGACTGGCTGGCCGGCCGGCTGGCCGGCCACCAGCGCCCGCGTCGCGTCGCGTGGTTGACCGAGCTCCCACTGACGCCGACCGGCAAGGTGGACCGCGCAGCAGCCGAACGAGCGGGCAGCGTTCGAGCGTCCGTCCTTTGACGGCCGGGACCGACCCGCTGCGACCGAACCAGGGAGATGCAGGGATGCTCAGCATGTCCACCGATCACTTCGAGGCCCTCGTCGCTCGCGCGCTACGTCTCCTGCCGCCCGAGTTCGAGGCGCACATGGACAACGTCAGCGTCGTCGTCCGGGAGTGGCCCACCCGCGAACTGTTGGCTTCGCTCGGCGTGGATCCGGACGACCCGGACGACACGCTGTTCGGTCTCTACGAGGGCGTCCCGCTCACCGAGCGGCGGCACGACGACATGCTGCTGCCCGATCAGATCACGATCTTCCGGGGACCGTTGCTGGAGTTTTGCCGGGACGAGGAAGAGGTGGTCGAAGAAGTGCGGATCACGGTGCTGCACGAGATCGGCCACTTCTTCGGGATGGACGAGGATCGCCTCGACGAGCTCGGCTACGGTTGAACCGGCCGACCCGGCGTCCTGCCGGAGGCATGGGGGGTCTAAAAAAGAGACCCGCCCGACCGGACCTTCGCCCCCCCCGCATGCGGCTGCAAAGCAGCCAGGAACACGAAGACCACAGTACGGACGGGCTCTTTGGCTGTCCCGCCGACCGTATGCTACCTCAGCCCGCCTCTATTGTCAAGGTTGATACCCTAACAAACCTCGTGGGCTTGCCAAACCCGATCCTAACTGTCAGATTTTGTCCCATGCCGTATACGAATCATGTTCGGATGCCCGGTCTCGGGGAGACTCAAAAAGCACTTCTGCACAGCCTCAAGCGCCGTGGTCCCTCCACCACCGGCGAGCTCACCGAGGATTTCACGCTGGCGACCGGCACGGTCCGCGAGCACCTCAAGTCTCTCGAAGCCCGACGTCTCGTGGAACGCGTCGGTACCCGGCGCGAAGGTCCGGGACGACCTCACGTAATATACGGTCTGACGGAGGCGGGCGAAGCCCTGTTTCCGCGCGGCGAAGCCGAGCTGTTGACCGAGCTCGTCGAATTCCTGCTCGATGCCGACCAGGACGATCTCATCGACAGGTTCTTCGAGCAGCGCGCCGACAGGGCGGCGACGGAGGCCGCACGCCGCGTGGCGCGGATGACGGTCGAGCATCGCGCCGAGGAAGTCGTGCGCATTCTCGCCGACGCCGGGTTCATGCCGGAGCTCGGCACCGACGAAGAGACGGGCGACACGATCGTCAAGCTCTGCCATTGTCCCCTCAAGTCGGTGATAGCGGTGACGCGCCGCCCGTGCGCCGCCGAGGAACGTTTCGTCTCGCAGGTGCTCGGCGCCGAGCTCGAGCGGCTCACCTACATGCCCGATGGCGACGAGTGCTGCTCCTACCGGGTGCGTCCGCCCGGTCGTTGATCGGAGTCGAGTCGCGTTCCGCGCGCCGTCACAGATCCGCCCCGCGGAACCGCCAGGCGGCGATCAGGAGCGGTACGCAGATCCAGGTGAAGAGAGACCCCGCGGCGACCGCCGTGCCCGTCCCACCTCCGAAGAAGGCCCGGAATACCGCCCCGGTGTAGCCCATCAACGCCGCCTGGTCGAACTGCATGAGCAGCAGGATGCGCGCGGTGTCGATCGGATTCAGCAGGCTGGCGACCAGGGCCGGACCCTCGAGCACGGTCCCCGGAAGGGTCAGGGACACGGTCGCGAACAGGCCGTCGTACAACACGGTGAGCGCCAGCCAGGCGAGGATCGCGACGCCCATGCCGGCCGCGCGGTCACGAATCGTCACCGCGGTCAGGAACGCGAGCGCGAGGCTGCTCAACGTGAGCGCGCCGGTCACCGCGAGCAGACGCAGGATTCCGCTGCCGCCGCCGTGCGTCAGTGCGGCGACGACGAGCGGTGCCCCGAGGCCCAGCCACTCGACACCGACCAGGGGCAGGGCGACGCCGGCGAACAGTCCGCAGAACAGCTCGCGGCGGCCGACGGGCTGAGCGAGGAGCATGCGGTTGAAGTCCCGTGCGCCGTACAGGTAGAGCGTGCCGAACAGCAGTCCCACCAGCGGGGTGACGAGCAGCACCGGATTGACGAGGCCGGCGGCCGCGCGCGCCACGTCGCCTTCGAGCAGGATCAGCGCCTGTGCGAGCCCGAACAGAGCGGCGCCGTAGACGAGGATCCAGCGTCCGCGGGCCACGTCACGCAGTCCGTAGCGGGCGATGCGGGCGGCCGTCCTCACGACGCCTCCACGGCCGCCGTCGGCGCGCCCCGCGACTGTCCGGCCTCCGCCTCGATCTCCATGAGGCAGGCCACCGCCCGCTCGAGGTCGTCGGTCTCCATCCTCCGTAGCAGCTCCTCGGTACTCCCGTCGAACCGTATCCGGCCGTCCACCAGGTAGACGAGGTGGTCGGCCAGGTCACGGAGCTCGCTCAGCACGTGCGACGTGATCAGCACGGTGGCGCCGCGCTCCCGTTCGGCCCGGATCAGGTCCTTGAGCCGCGAGCGGCCGAGCGGATCGAGACCCGCGGTCGGCTCGTCGAGAATCAACAGGTCGGCATCGTAGCGAAACGCGATTGCCGCGTTCACCTTCTGCCGCGTTCCGCCCGACAGGGTTCCGACCGGCTTGTCCAGGGAGGGTTCGAGGCCGAACAGCGTGAGCAGCTCGCTCCGTGGGCGTCGGGTGAACGGCTCGTCGTCATCCGCGTCGGTCCCGGCGCCGCGCAGACCACGCAGCCCGTCGATGAACCGGAGAAGCTCGCGAACCCGAAGGTTGTCGGGGAACGCCGGCTGCTGCGGCATGTAGCCGATACGCTCGCGGTAGAGCGGGTCGCCGTTCACCACGACGCCGTCGAGCTCGATTCGGCCCGCGTCGGGCCGCAAGAGGCCGAGCACCGCCTTCACGAGCGTGGTCTTGCCGGCCGCGTTGGGGCCGACGAGCGCGGTGATCCGCCCGGTCGGGACTTCGACGTCGAGCCCCCGCAGGACCTCCAGCCGTCCGTACCGCTTGCGCAGCCCTTCGACGCGCAGCCGGGCGCTCATCGAACCGCTCCCGGGCTCCGCGGGTCGGCTACCGAGGCCATGGCGGGCGCCGGGTCGACGAGATTCTCGGGCGTCAGCGCCGGGATCAGCGCTTCCGTCCAGTCGAGGAAGCTGACGAAGAAGCTGCGCAGGAGGATCGTGGTCACCGGGGCGCGCTCGACGACGAGGGCGAACAGGCGCACCGGCCGGAACGGCACGTCACCCGTGCCGTCCCCGTCGAGGTCGTATCCCCGGTAGCGGTCCCAGTGGTTCCCCCGGAACGAGCTCCGCACGTGTCGACCGTTCGTCGTCACGTCGAACGTGTTGGCCACGAAATCGTTCTGCCGGAAGCTCGACCTGGTGGAGTTCGAGAGCAGCCGAATCGCGCGGCCGTTCTCCCGGAACAGATTGCCGTCGACCGTCGTCCGGTCGAACCCTTCCGCGTAGAGGCCCACCGAGTTGGCGCGGAAGACGTTTCCGGTGATTCGGCTGTCCGTGATGTCCTTCAACAGCAGCCCGTAGGACGAGCTGCCCTGGTTGTGCTCGAACCGGTTGCCGGCCATCGCGATGTCCGACGTGTACATCACGGCGACGCCGGCCACGTTGTCGGCGAAGATGTTTGCCTCGTAACGGCCGCCGTCGGAGAACATGAAGTGCAGCCCGTAGCGCAGGTTTCCGACGATCTGGTTGTGGGCGATGCGGCCGTCCTCGACGAACTCGAAGTAGATGCCGTCGCGATGGCCACTGACCCGGTTCGAGGTCACGACGACCCGCTTCGAGTACCAGCCGTGGATGCCGTTGCCCGAGTCGGTCTCCGACGTGCCCGTACCGGTGATGTCGTTCTCGATCACGCGGCAATCGGTAGTGCGGGCGAGGTAGATCGCGAAGAAGCCGCCGTGGATACGGTTGTGGTCGATCTCGCAGCGCTCGGCGTTCTCGACTCGCACGGCGGCCCGGTCCTCCAGGTAGCTCACTCCGACGTTGCGCAGGTCGAGGCCCGTGATCCGCACGTCGTCGGCCGTCACGGTGAACAGTTGCCGTTGCCCCTCGCCGTCGACGACCGGCCAGCCTTCGCCTTCGATCGTCAGCGGCCGGTCGACGACGACCGTGGGTTCGCGGTACAGGCCCGGCCGGACCAGAATCCGGGCACCGGGCGCCGCCCGCCGCACGGCCTCGCCGATCGACGCGAGGGCGCCGCCCGGCTCGACGACGAGCCAGAGCGGTCGGTCATCGCTCCCGGCGTCCGGCGGAGACTCGAATCCGGCCGCATCCTCGCCCGCCCCCGGCGATGCCGGCCGCTCGTGGTCCATCGCGGCATGGTCGACCGTCCGTTCGGGCAGGTCACCGCAGCCCGCGGCGCCCGCCGAGAGCGTCGCGGCGAGGAGCAGGACGAGCGCGCCGCCCGCCCGTCCTCCCGCCGCGCCGCGTTTCGCCAGCCGGCGCTCGAGCCAGCAGCGCCAGCCGGCGAGGAGTCCGGCGGCGATCGCGATCCAGCCGCCGAGGGCCGGCAGCGACACCGCCGTGAAGTTCAGGAGCTTCTTCGAGCCGATCAGCGGCGGCTGGTACGTCATCCCGGGGACTTTGATGATCGCCCGCTCGGCGTCGAGGTTGTGGCCGTAGTCGTAGCCCCAGGCGTAGAAATCGGCGAGCCCGGCGACGGCGGCCAACGCCAGCAGGCCGAACCAGGTGCAGATCATCCACCGGCGTCCCACCGCGGCGGCCAGCAGACCCCACCCGATCAGCCCGGCGAGGATCCACGGCATCCAGCTCAGCTCGCGAATCGAGTCGGGGTGGATCTCCTTCATCCCGATGTAGTGGTTCAGCCCATTGATGTTCTGCAGATCGTGCGGGTGGACGCCGTCGATCGTGTTGATCCGGATCAGCAGGCCGATCCCCTCGGGGAACTGCGGCGCGTCGAGGTTGATCTGCCACAGGGGCACGAAGTAGAGGAGCACCAGGGCGAGGGCCGCGGCGAGCACGATCAGGCGAGATGCGGGGCCGGCCGTTTTCGGTCTCATCGATCTATCGCGGGTCGATTCCCGCCCGGGGCCGTCGCGGCCCCGGACGGGAAGGGAAGAGGGTCTCAGTCGCCCGTGCTGAAAGCGATCTGCGGGTTGCTGCCGCGCGGCGACACCCGGACGTAGCCCTGCATCTCCTGGTGGAGCGCCGAGCAGAAGTCGGTGCAGTAGAAGGGGAACACGCCCTCGTACTGCGGCACCCAGCGCAGCGTCCGCGTCTCGCCCGGCATCACGAGGAGCTCGGCGTTGCGGGCGCCCATCACCGCGAAGCCGTGCGGGACGTCCCATGCCTGCTCGAGGTTCGTCATGTGGAACAGCACCGTGTCGCCGACCATCACGCCCTCGATGTTGTCCGGCACGAAGTGGGTGCGGATCGCGGTCAGGTAGACGTGCACGGTCTTGCCGTCACGCTCGACCCGGGCCTCGTCCTCGCTGCGCGTGACGTAAGGATTCGTGTTCTCCTCGATCGGGTACATCTGCACCTGCTTGTCCCTGATCAGGCTCGCCGGCAGGGCCTGCGCGTAGTGCGGCTCGCCCATGGTCGGGAAGTCGAGCAGCATGCGCATCTTGTCGCCCGAGATGTCGATGAGCTGCGCGGCGTGCGCGAGCTCGGGGCCGGTCGGCAGGTAGCGGTCCTTCGTGATCTTGTTGAGCGCCACCAGGTACTGGCCCCACGGCTTCTGCGAGTCGCCGCCCGGGATCATCAGGTGTCCGATCGAATAGTAGACCGGCATCCGGTCGAGGACCTCCCAGGTGCCCAGCTTCCACTTCACGACCTCGGAGGAGATGAACATCGAGGTGTAGGCGTTGCCGCGGCCGTCGAACTCGGTGTGCAGCGGGCCGAGCCCGGGGTCCTGCACCTCGCCGGCCACCACGGCCTCGTAGTTGAGCACCGGGATGCCGTCGATGACGGTGTCGAACTGCTCGTTCGCGATCGCGTCGAGCATCTTCGAGAACGAGTGCACGGGAATCACGGTGGCGAGCTTGCCCCCCGCGACGATGTACTCGCCGGTCGGATCGACGTCGACGCCGTGCGGCGACTTGGGCGTCGGCAGGAAGTAGACCATGCCCTCGCAGTCGGCCGGGATCAGCACCCGCACGTCCTGCTCCATCTCGTGGTGGGCGATCCGGTTCTCGTCCAGGTGGTTGTGGGCGTAGCGGGCCTGCCGCAGCTCGCCGGCCCCGTCGGCCACGCACTCCTCCGCCCGCTGCCAGTTGACGGCGGCCACGAAGTCCTTGTCGTTCTGCGAGGCCTGGATCTCGAGCAGCGAATTGGCCTGTTCGGTGTTGTAGCTGGTCAGGAAGGCCCAGCCGTACGACGGGCCCTTCCCGGAGTGCGAGAGATCGTAGTTGTAGCCCGGCACCTCGATCTGGAACGCGATGTCCATGTCACCCGGCTGGTCGGCGCGGATGAACGAGATCGTGCCGTCGAAGTTCTCCTTGTAGGTGTCGATCGACACGTCCGCCTGCGGAATCGGCACGCTGAACCGCGTCGAGGCGACCAGGTATTTCGAGTCGGGCGTGATGAACGGGGACGCGTGGTTTCCGGCCGAGTTCGGGATTTCGAGAATCTCCTCGGTCTCGAACGTGGACAGGTCGATTCGCGCCACGCGCGGCGTGTTGTTGCCGTTGATGAACAGCCAGCGGCCGTCGGGCACGCCGTCGGTCTGAGAGAGCTCGGGGTGGTGGGCGTCGTCCCACGGGATGAAACCGAAGCTCGTCTGCAGCATGTCCTTCGTTTCCTCGGTGAAGCCCCAGCCGTTCTCGGGGAACTGCGAGAACACGGGCACCGTCTTGATGAGCCGGCCCGACGGCAGGCCGTGAACGGTCACGTTCCCGCTGAAGCCGCCCGACATGAAGGCGTAATACTGGTCGTACTCGCCCGGGGGCACGTACACCTCCGACGCGGCGTCTCCGGCGCCCGCCGCCGGCCCGCCGCCGGACTGGCAGGCGTAGGTGAACGTCCCGGCGAACGCGGTTGCCGCGGCCAGCAGCACGATTCGGCGTCCTGTGATCTTCATGGCTCGTATCTCTCCTGGGGGTGGTCGAGCTGGTGGGTGTCAGGATCCGTCGTCCGCGGTGGTCGCCGCCGCGTCGGCGTCGTCATCGACGCCGGTGGGGGCCGAGGACGTCCGGAGGTACTCGAGGACAGCGCGCGCGTCCTCGTCGGTGAGCTGCTGATCGGGCATCGGCGTGTAATACTGCGCCAGCAGCTTCTTCACTTCCGGATGGCGCGTGACCATCTCGTCGGTGTTGAGGATCATGTTCATCACGTACTCCGGCTTCCGGCGCTCCGTGACTCCCCCGAGGGGCGGGCCGACGTAGCGCTCGTCGAGCTTGTGGCACGCGGAACACTTGGTGGTGAAGATCTCCTGGCCACGCGCCACGAGCTCATCGTCGAACTCGTCTTCGAGATCGAGGTCGCGGACGGGACCGATGCCGTAAATCATCTCCTCCGCGGAGATACCGGCGGCCGAGGCCTCGGCCGCCGCCTCCGGGCTCAGCGACGGTTCGTCCGTGGCCGCCGAGCCACCTTCGCCGCCACACGCCACCGCGGTGAAGAGAACCAGCAGGAAGGGCAGCGAGCCGATGCGTCGCTGTCGGTGGATTGTCAGGGTCTGCATGCGATGGACCTCGCTGTATCTGGTTCACGGAGCCTGCCTGCCGACGAGCCCCGTATCCGGTCTGATGGGCCCGATTCTACACCCGGGGTCGAGAATTGTCAAGGATGTTTCCTTCATAACCACTTAAACCTTGACAATAGGGCACGGTCGTGGCAGAGTGCTGCCATGCGCGAAGCAGGTGAAGTGCGGATACCGGGGCTCGGCGACACCCAGCGGCAGCTGTTGCTCCTGCTCAAGCGGCGGGGTCCGTCGACGACCGCGGAGCTCGCCGACGAGTGCCACCTGGCGCAGGGGACGCTTCGTGAGCACCTGTACTCGCTGGACGCACGGGGCCTGATCGAACGGGCCGGATCGCGCCGGCAGGGGCCGGGCCGACCCCGGGTCGTCTACCGCCTGAGCGACGTGGGTGAGAGCCTGTTCCCGAGCAACGAGGCGGAGCTCCTGGCGGCTTTCGTGCAGCACTTGCTCGCCACGGGGCGGGCCGAGCTGGTCGACCGGTTCTTCGAACAGCGCTCCGAGCTGGCCTATGCCGAGGCGGCGCCCGCCCTCGAAGGGGTGCCCGTCGAGGAACGCGAGCGAGAAGCGGTCCGGGTGCTCAAGGCGGCCGGGTTCATGCCCGAGTTGCTTCGCGACGAGGCCACGGGGGAGATGATCCTGCAGCTGTGCAACTGCCCGCTCAAGTCGGTGATCGCCATCACCCGGCGGCCCTGCGCGGCCGAGGAGAAGCTGGTGGCTCAGCTGGTGGATGCACGGATCGAGCGCTTCGCCTACATGCCCGAGGGGGACGACAGTTGCTCGTATCGCATCCGGCGCGCGCCCGCGGCGGAGGAGGATGACGCGCAGGGCGACGGACCGACCGGCCAGCGGGGGAACTGAATGCAGCGAACCCCCGGCACCGGGATCGGCGCCGGGGGCTCGACTCCTACATCGGGCGGGACGACCTGATCAGGTCCTCTCGTTCCCGTCCTCCGACTGCGTGACCATGTCTTCCGTGTCGGTCTGCGCCTCCGGGGCGTAGTCGATCACGAACGCCACCCGACGGTTCACGAGGCCCGCGTCGCCCGGTCCCCGGGCACCCGGCTCGACGAGACGATCTTCGCCGTAGCCGACCGTGCGCATGTTCGCGTCCGCGAGGCCGTTCGACTGCAAGTACGTGGCGACCGCGGCGGCACGCCGCTCGGACAGCCGCTGGTTGTAGGCCCGCGAGCCGGCCGGATCGGCGAAGCCCTCGACCGTGATCAGGGCGCCGTCGTAGTAGTTGCCGACGATATCCGCGAACCGGTCGAGCAGCACGCGATCCTGGCTCCGGACCGTGGCGTCGTCGAACGCGAAGTGTACCGGCGTCGTGAACCGCACGCCGTTCTGCAGCCGGGCCACCTGCACGTCGAACTCGTCCCGCAGCTCACCCAGCTCGCTCTCGAGACCGTCGATCCGCGTCTGCATGGCCGCGATCTGCTCTTCGTTGGTGCCGACCCGGGAATCGAGGCCCGAGATGTCGGCGCGGACGGCCGCCATGTCGGCCTCGTACGTGTCCCTGTCGACCTTCGGCGAGCAAGCCGCCGTCAAAACGAGCAGGGCGGCGGTTCCTACGGCCAGCGGCCGCGCACGAAATGTGGTGCTCACTTGATTCTCCCTCGTTGAAAATTCCACTCAGTCGGCCGTGGCCGCTTCTCTATCGGAAGGGGACTCCTTCGAGGAGCCCTCTTCCGCCTCCAGGGAAACCGGCAGGGGCCGAAGCAGCTCGAACTGGAGGACCGAGCCGGCCGGAACGAATGCGTAGTGTTCCTTCGTCAGCAGGGCGACGCCCGTTCCCGCCGCGGCACCCGCGACGGCTCCGACCGCGGCGTCCTTCACTTCGCCGCCGGCCAGGCCGCCGACGATGGCACCGGCCGCCGCGCCGCCACCGATCTTCTTTCCTTCGTCCTTCATCTCCGACTTCTTCGTCGGCGAGAATTCGACGAGCGAGGCGTCCAGCTCATGCGACTCTCCACGGACGTCGATGTTCGTGAACTCGAGCTGCAAACGGGGCGGATCCTCCTGGAACGCGAGGATCTTGCCGTTGACGACGGAGCCGGCGGGGATGAGCACGGCGCCCTCGTCGCCGTAGACCGCGTCGGTCACGCTGGCGGTGAAGCCGCTGCCGGTTCCGTGCTTTTCGGAGTTCAAGGTCTGGTTGAGGCGGACCTTGACCGTCGTGCCGTCGGGGACCTCGGCACGATCGGCGGCGACTCCGACGCCGCAGGCCGCGACGGCGGCGGTGGCGAGGAACGCGAGTTTCGTCGAGCGTCCGAACATCTATCTACCTCTGTCTGTGTCGGGGAATTGCGGCCGGAGTCTCGAGCGATCCTGAGACACCGGGTCGGCCCATTGAATATGCAATCGCCATGCCGACGATCATCGTATATCTAAGTAGCTATTGTTTAGTTAGTTACGGGAGGTGCAGGCGCCTGAGAGCGACGTCCGGGAAGGGCCGATCCGGGAGAATTTCCCCCTCGCGCTCCGTCCCGGGTCCGGGAAGAATTCCCGTTTCGGGTAGCGCCGAGAGGCCCGACCGCGTTGATTGCCGCCGTCCCGGGGCGCGATCCGATCCCCGATTCACTTACGACGAGAGGCCTGGATGACCGCGCATTCGCTGTCCGTGCTGGTGGTCGATGACGACGAGACGATGCGCGAGGTGCTCACCGTGCGCCTGGAGGACTGGGGGTATCGAGTAGACACCGCCGCCGACGCCTCGGCCGCTCGTTCCGCGATCGAGGACCGCGACCCCGACGTGGTACTGGCCGACATCGTCCTGCCCGGCATGTCCGGGATCGATCTGCTGCGCCTGCTGAAGGAGGACGACGCTTCGCGGCCGGTGATCCTGATGACCGGCCATGGAAGCGTCGATCTGGCCGTCGAGGCGATGAAGGAGGGCGCCGAAGACTTCCTGACGAAACCGCTCGAGACCGACAAGCTCGAGGCCGTGCTGAAGGCCGTGATCGCCGACCTCTCCCTGCGGCACCGCGCCGCGGAGCTCGATCAGCAGCTGGAGGACCAGCCGGGATTCGCGGGGATGATCGGCCGCAGCGACGCGATGCAGGAGGTGTTTCAAACCGTCGAGCTGCTGGCGAAGAACGAAGCCTCGGCGATCATCACGGGCGCGAGCGGAACCGGAAAAGAACTCGTGGCCCGTTCGATCCATCAGCTGAGCAACCGCGCGGACGGTCCGTTCGTCGCGCTCAACTGCGCGGCGATCCCGGAGGGCCTGATCGAGAGCGAGCTGTTCGGCCACACGAAGGGAGCGTTCACCGGCGCCTCGCAGATGCGCCAGGGCGCTTTCGAGCTGGCCGACGGCGGGGTGCTGCTCCTCGACGAGATCGCCGAGATGCCGATCAACCTGCAGCCCAAGTTCCTGCGCATTCTCGAAGACCAGAAGGTCCGGCGTCTCGGCGGTAGCCGCGACATCCAGTTCGACGTCCGGGTGATCGCGGCCACGAACCGCCCGATCGATGCCGCGATCGCGGACGACATGCTCCGCGAAGACCTCTACTTCCGGCTGGCCGTGTTCGAGGTCCGGCTGCCCGACCTGAAGGATCGGGAGGGGGACATCCCTCTGCTCGTGCAGGCGTTCATCCGCGAGTTCAACCGGAAGCACGATACCGACGTCCAGGGACTGCGCGACGACGCGCTCGAGCAGCTCGAGCGCCATCATTGGCCCGGCAACGTGCGCGAACTGCGCAACGTCATCGAGCGCGCCACGATCGTCGCGGGCTCGGGCTGGATCGAGACCGGGCAGCTACCCCTCTTCCTGCGAGCGCCGCGCGAGGAAGACGAGCCGATGCTCACCCTCGAGGTGGGCGAGACGACGGCGAGCCAGGCCGAGAAGGAGCTCATCCTCCGCACGCTCGAGGTGACGGGCGGCAACAAGGCCGAGACCGCGCGGCGGCTGGAGCTCGACGTCAAGACGATCCGGAACAAGCTGAAGCGGTACGAGGAAGAGGACGAGCAGTAATGAGGGGTTCGGGCGTCCGCCGGTGAAGGTCTCGACGAAGCTGTGGACCGGGTACGGGCTCCTGCTGGTGCTGCTCGGGTCCTTGCTGGTCTATCACGTCCGCATCATCGGCGATCTCGCCGAAGCCCAGGAGCGGGTCACGGAAGTATCGGTGCGGCTTTCGGTGAGCAGCGCCGAACAGCTGTACCGGCTCGACCGGCTCGTCGACGCGGGGCAGAAGTTCGGCGTCACCCGCGACTCCCTCTACGCGCAGCTGTACCACCGGACGGCGGCCGAGATGGACAGCGCCCTCGCGGTGCTCGAGGGCCTGTCGAGGGGGGCGCCCGAGGGCAGCCGGGTCCGGGCCCTGATCGACGAGTGGGAGAGTTTCCGCGGACCGGACGACCCACCCCGAATCCCCCCCGCCGACGTTCTCGCGGCCGAGAGCGACAGCCTGCAGCAGGCGATCATCGACGTCTCCACCGCCGCGCGGTCCTCGATGCTCGCCGAGAAGGAACGGGCGGGGAGAGACGTGGAGCGCGCCCGTCGCAGCGCCTGGATCGTCGGTGGGGCGGCGCTGGTGGCCGGCCTGTCGATCATCCTGCTCATCATCCGCTCGATCTCGGGGTCGCTGAACCGGCTGTCGGCGGCGACGCGCGAGGTGGCGCAGGGGAAGTTCGGGCACCGGCTCGGAGGCACGCACGACGAGGAGTTCCGCGAGCTGGCGGAGAACTTCAACCAGATGGTCCATCGCCTCGAGGAGGTCGACGAGCTGAAGCGCGGCTTCATCTCCGGAATCTCGCACGACCTGAAGAGCCCGCTCGCATCGATGAAGGAGGCGATGCAGGTCCTGATCGACGGCATCCCCGGCCCCCTCAACGCCCGCCAGGAGCGCTTGCTGCGACTCGGCCTCGCCAGCGGTGATCGCCTGTCGTCGATGATCTCCGATCTCCTGACCCTCTCGCAGCTCGAGTCCCACGCGATCGGGTACACGTTCGAACCCGTCGACCTCTCCGACGTGGCGCGCAGGGCCGCCGAACGACTCGAGGCCCGGCTGCAGCAGGCCGACGTGAAGCCGCAGGTCGACGTGCCGGATCGGCTGGTCGTGGCCTGCGACGAAGATCGCGTGTCCCAGGTGATCGAGAACTTGCTCGACAACGCGCTGAAACACTCGCCGCGTGGAAGCGCGATCGAGCTGCGACTGCATCGGATCGAAAACGGCGGCGAGCCGGAGGCGGAGATCCGCGTGTCGGACCGCGGGCCGGGTGTGCCAGAGGAGGACCGGGCCGCGATCTTCGAGCGCTTCGTGCAACGCGGCGAGCTAGGTGGGTCGGCGGCGGGGGTCGGTCTGGGGCTGACGATCTGCCGCGAGATCGTGGCGGCACACGGCGGTCGCATCGGGGTGGAAGAAAACCCCGGCGGGGGCAGCACGTTCTCGTTCACCCTGCCGCTCGAGCAGCCGGAAGTCGCCCCGGCATGAGGCGCCGCGCAAACCCGCACCGGGAGGCCGTCATGGGTCCACGTCCCGAGAAGAGGCAGCACCGGTGTGTGCGTTCCGCCCCTGCGCGGTTCGCGCTGCTGGTCGCGGCCGCCACCCTGGCGAGCGGCTGCGCCGTGTTCGGCGGCGGGGCGGGTGACGAACCCCGGGACGGCAGCCCCGCGGAGCGCCAGGCACCGCCGCCCGAGCCGGTAGCGGCCGAGGCGGATCCCGCTCCGTCGGAGATCGAGGCGCGCCTGCGCGCCGGGGACTATGACGGCGTGCTGGCGGCCTACGCGGCCGACAGCACCCTGCACACCGACGAGGATGCGACGTACGCCGCGGGCATCGCGGCCGCGATGTCGGGCCACGACGGCTACGATCCACGCCGTGCGGCGGAGCTGTTCCAGCGTCTGCTGGTGGAACACCCGGACACGCCGCGGCGCTCCGAGGTCGAGCTCTACCTCGACATGCTCGGCCGCGAGCGCGATCTGAGGTCGCTGGTGGGTCGGCTCGATCGGGAGCTCAAGCAGCTGAAGGCCATCGATCTCGGACAGGCGCCCGGGGAAGGGGAGGCGAAGCCATGAGCGCTCCGGAGTTCGAAGTCGGCCGTCTCCTGCGCTACGTCGTGCTCATCGGCATCGCGTTCGTTCTCGCCCTGCCGATCGGCTGGGAACGGCAACACGCCCACCGGCCCGCGGGCCTGCGCACGTTCCCGATCGTGGCGATCGCGTGCTGCGTGTTCGTCCTCATCGGCACGGAGGTCTTCCCGAATTCGCCCGACGCGCAGTCGCGGCTGATCGCGGGGCTGATGACCGGGATGGGGTTCATCGGCGGCGGGGCGATTCTCAAGGGTCCGCAGGGAGAGGACGTGCGCGGCGTCACCACCGCGGCGAGCCTGTGGACGATGGCCGCGCTCGGGGCCGCCGTGGCGTACGGGCGGCTCGAGCTCGCCCTCGCCCTGGTGGCGTTCAACCTGGTGATCCTGCGCTGGCTCGCGCCGCTGTTCGGAGAGAAGAAGGAGCGCTGACGGCCGCGGCCGGGCGTCAATCGATCCGGTAGCCGCGCAGCATGCCGGCGCCCTCGATCCGTGACGCCAGCTGCTCGAGGTCCGCGGGCGAGCCCGACACCGACACGACCACCGTACGGAGGCCCGAGTCGGCGTCCTTCGCCAGGGCTTCCACTTCCGACGTGACCGCCGCCCCCAGCAGCTCCCGCAGCTGAGCGACCGAGCTCTCGGCCCCCAGCGTCACCGTGAGCTGGCGCCGATGAACTCCGCGGCCGCGGCGCTCCAGAAACCGGTCGATGCTCGTCACGATCCAGATTGCCGCATAGACGAGCCCCCCCAGCAGATACTCTCCAACGCCGATCGTGAGGCCGAATACCGCGACGATCCAGATCGTGGCCGCCGACGTGAAGCCGGAGATCCGTTCGGGGGTCGCGGATCGAACGAGCGCACCGGCGCCGAGGAACCCGATGCCGGTGACGATCGCGCCGAGCAGGGCGAGCGGCGCGTCCGGGGCGAGGCGCACCGCCACGAGCGCGAGCGCGCAGGAGCCCACCGCGACGAAGGTGAACGTGCCGAAGCCGATCGGCTTGCCGGACCGCTGGCGCACGAGCCCGAAGACGAGTGACAGCACGATGGCCGCGCCGAGTCGGGCCAGCGCCACGTCGGCGCCGATGGGAAGCGTGAGCATGTCCGGAAGCTACCGGGAGCGGACCGGGCCGGACCAGCCGGCCGCGTCCGCTCCCGGCGCGGTGATCAACTCGCGGGCGGTCCCGACTCGTGCGAGCGTCCGGCCCGCAGGATGAGCACTACCGAGCCGATCATCAGGGCGTATACGATGAACGCGCTCGCGTCGTGCGGAATGTTCGTCAGGATCTCGTGAAACGTCAGGCCGGCCGTGAGGGTCGGCGTCGCCGCCGCGACGGACGCGGCTGCGGGGATGAGCTGTACGGTCATGTCCGAAATCTCCTGTGTCTCGCCGGCGGTGGCCGGCGAGGGATCTGGTGGCGGCTCCCGCCGGATTCGGCGAAGCCTGCGAAACGGTCAGATCCCGGAGATCGGAGGGGCGGTGGGAGGAGATGCGCTTCGTCCTGCCCGGGCCAGCGCCTGTGCGGCGCGCCACGGGCAGAATCCGTCGGCGACGGCGCCTTTCGCCGCCGGTAGAATCCGGGCGGGTCCGGGGAGCGTCGTCGTCGGAAGATCGCCGGCGTTTCCGTCCAGGCGCTCGACGCCGCGTACGTCGACCGCCGTGGAAGCGGCGGGGAGCGGAGCCGAGGTGGCCAGTCGCAACTCGGTCCTCGCTTCCGTGCCGAAAGCGAAGCCGGGCGCTGCGAGCTGCAGGGCGACGGCGGCCGCCAGCAAGGCGAGCGGCAGACGTCGCGGCGAAACGGTCGACCGACGGATCATGCCCGAATTCTAGGGTCCGGCATCCGCGAGCGCCAAGGTGAGCGTCGCGCGGCGGCGCCGCCCGGGCCGAATCACTATCATCGACCATGACCAGTCCACGGGGAGAACAATCCGTCGCTCGCTTCGTGATCGTGAACGGAAAGGTCGCGCACGAAGACGACGTGCGCTCGGCCGTCGAGCGCCTGCGCGAGGTTGCCGGGAAGGTGACCGTGCGTGTCACGGGCGGTCCCGGCGACGCCCGTCGCTTCGGCCGTGAAGCCGCGCACGAGGGCTTCGGCCAGGTGATCGCTTGCGGGGGCGACGGGACGATCAACGAAATCGTATCGGGCCTCGTCCCGGGGTTCGACGGGACGCTGGGAATCGTGCCGACCGGCACGGCGAACGACTTCGCGACCTGCGCCGGAATCCCGGGCGGCGACCCGGCCGCGGTCGCCGCGGCGCTGCATGGATACGATCCCGTCGCGCTGGACGTGGGCGCGGTCGGCGGTGCCGCCGCGGGCTACTTCCTCAACGTCGCCACGGCGGGCTTCGGCGCGGAGGTGAGCGCCGAAGCCTCCGAGGAGCTGAAGGCGGTGCTCGGCCGGGTCTCGTACCTGGTGGCGGGCCTGGCGAGCCCCGGCGACATCAAGCCCCGCGAGGCGACGATCGTAGCTCCCGAGTTCGAGCGGACCGTGGCTTTCTACCTGCTGGCCGTGGGCAACGCTCGCTGCGCCGGTGGCGGCCTGCCGATCTGTCCCGACGCCGATCCGACCGACGGCCTGTTCGACGTGACGATCGTGCCCGAGGGGGCGGTGGGAGCCACCCTCGCCGAGATCGTGCGAGCGGGCCTCGAAGGCGTCGGTGAGGCCGCCGTGCGGTTTCGAACCTCGCGGCTGGATGTCCGGGCCAATCCGTCGCTGCAGGTGAACCTCGACGGGGAGCCCGCATCGGGCGACCACTTCCGATTCGAGGTCCGGCCCCGGGCGCTCCGCGTTTTGCTTCCGCCGGACTCGCCGCTGCGACGGACCGACGACTGATTCACTTCCTTGCGACGGCCATCAACCCCGAGCGGATCGGCGCCCACACACGGGTGAAGAAGGGATCCTGGGGCTCAACGTAGTATTTCACTGCTCCGGGCCGGGTCCCCTCTCCATCGCCGCCTCCGGGCATGTTGTCGCCTCGGAGCACGAACGTGTTGGTCACGAACGACTTGATGTCGTCGAACAGCCCCCCTTCACCCGTCTCGCGGTCGACCAGCTGGATGTCGAGGTCTCGATATGCCGCCCACACGGTCCCTCCGGCGCTCCGCCCGTCCACCGTGATCGCGAAGCGCATGGCGGCGAGACGTCCTGCCTGCACCTCGATGCCCTGCAGCGGCACCGTCAGCGCGTTGAGGCGCGTCAGGTCGAGGCCACCCACGCGGCCGGACATGTCCATTCGATACGCGGACGTTTCGAGAGGAATCTCGATACGTATCTCCGCCGGCGCCTCGAACACCTGCATCGAAGCGTCGATGATCATCGGGGATGCGCCGGAGGCGCTCGATATGCCGAGGACGCGTCCGTCGAAGTGCTCGAAGCCGATACGCCCCGGACGTGTCGTTCGACTCTCCGGAACCTCTCCGTATGCGATCCGTCCGCCGACCCGGAGTGTGTCGATGCGGACTTCACCCCGGAACGAGTGGACGAGATCGGTGGGCATCTTCGGCTCGCTCGCCTGGGGAGCGGGCGGAAGGCGCCTGTCACTGAGGACATCGACATCCACGGAATCGAATTCCACGACGCGGGTCACCAGCCCCCCGTGGAGGGCGGCTTCGAAGTTCACGCCACGGCCGCGGACGTGCGGCAGGTTCACCCGGAGCCGATCCGCCCGCGTCGGGAGCCGCTGAAAATAGCTCTCGTCGCTCGAAGTCGGGGCGAGTCGCACCCCCGCGAACTCGACGATCGAGTCCGCCGTCGAGGCCCGCATCGAATCGAAGCTGAGCTGCGTCAGGCCATCGGCGCGGATGCGAGAGAAGGCGCCAGTTCGCCAGAACAGGTCCGCGGGCAAGTTCGTCACCCTGCCGGAGTCGTCGAACGCGATGTCCCGGCCCTCGATCACCACGTCGCGGACGAGCGCCCTGCGTGACCTCGCCTTCGCGTCCGGTCGCCAGGCGAGCACCGTGCCGCCGTCTACCCGGATACGGGCCACCCGGATGATCGCGTTTCTCGGCGCACCACTTCGCATGTTCTCGCGCTCACGGGTGTCGTCGGCGGGTCCGGGGTGGAGGAACAGGATTGGACCGTCGACCGTCAGACGACCGATCTCCAGCACGTCGCCGCCCAGCAAAGGGACGCCGGAGGCGACGATCCGCCGCGCGGCCAGCGTTGCTCCTCCGATTCCGTCGAGAACCACGTCCGTCGCCTCGATTCGCCGCCGGAACAGGCTGAAAGACACCTCGCCGACGTGGACTCGGCCCCCTGCGCCCCCGAGGCGCTCCGCCAACCGATCGCGCATGAAGGTGCGGTCGACGACCCGAGACGCGACGATCTCGGCACCGAGCAACGCGATGGCGGATGCGCCGGTGGCCAGAAGTAGACGACGGAAAGTTCGAGGCTCGATGGGTGCGGCTCCGGAATGCGAGAAACGGCGAGTGTCGCCGACGCCCCGGAATGTAACAGTCCGCCGGGGCCGGCTCGCCATTGAGGCCGGTCACGCGCTCCGTTAGTCTCAACCAGCATGCCCAGCGCGCCCGAGCAGCGGCCCCCGCCGAACGACGACCTGAGATTTCTGCGGCTGATCCCCGCACCCGTGGCGATCCATCAGGCGGGCATCCTGCGTTTCCTCAACGAGGCGGCGCTCGAAATGCTCGGCGTCGACACGGCCGACGACCTGCTCGGCACCTCCGTGCTGGAGCTCGTGATCTCCGCCGACCGGGATCTCCTGCGCGAGCGCATGCGCCGCGTCGAGCGGGAGGGGAAGCCGACCGACTGGCTGACCCTGCACCTGCGCCACCCCGACGGGATGCCGCGCGAGGTCGAGTCCCGGGGGGTCCCGATCAGTTTCGAGGGCGCGCCCGCGACCCTCTCGACGATCCGCGACGTGACCGAACGGGAGGCGGAAGTCCGCCGTCTGCGCGAAAGCGAGGAGCGCTACCGGCAGCTGTTCCTCGATTCCCTCGACGCCGTCTACGTGACCGCGGAGGACGGCCGGATTCTCGAAATGAACCCGGCAGGACTCGAGATGTTCGGCTGCACCGAGGCGGAGATCCGGGATACGTCGGCCTCGCAGCTGTATGCGAACCCCGCGGACCGGATCCGCTTCCAGCGCGAGATCACGACGCGGGGCAGCGTCACGGGGTACGAGGTGCGGCTCCGCCGCCGGGACGGCGAGGTGTTCGACGCCCTGATCACCGCGACGGTGAACCGATCCTCCGACGGCACCCCGGCCGGCTACAAGGGGATCATCCGCGACATCACCGAGCGCAAGGAGTTCGAGGAGCAGCTCGAACGGCGAGCTCTCCACGATCCGCTGACGGAGCTTCCTAATCGCGCCCTGTTCTGGGATCGCCTCGAGCACGCCGTGGGCCGGGCGTCGCGGGGCGGCAGCGCCATCGCCGTTCTGTTCCTCGACCTCGACCGCTTCAAGCAGGTCAACGACAGCCTCGGACACATCTCCGGGGACCGACTGCTGGCGGCCGTGGCGAAACGACTCGTGAACGCCGTGCGTCAACCGGACACGGTGGCGCGCTTCGGCGGTGACGAGTTCATCGTGCTGCTCGAGGACGTCTCGGGTCCGGACGACGTGCGCCTCGTCGCCGAGCGCATCCTCGACGCCCTCGAGACCGCCGTTCCGGTGCGCGGCGCCGAGATCCACGTGACGGCGAGCATCGGGATCGTGATGTCGAGGGCCGGGGAAGAGGTCCGGGGCGAGAACAGAGAATGGGGCGAGGAGCTCGTGCGCCGTGCCGACCGGGCCATGTACCGCGCCAAGGGTCAGCCGGGTACGCGCTTCTGCATCTACGATCCGGCGCTGGACGAAGAGGGCCGCAACGCCCTCCACCGCGAGACCGAGATGCGCCGCGGCATCGATGAACCCGAGTTCCTGCTCCACTACCAGCCGATCGTCCACCTCGGCGAGGGCCGGATCGTCGCCGTGGAGGCCCTGTGTCGCTGGGAGCACCCGGAGCGCGGGTTGCTCTACCCGGGCGACTTTCTGCCGGTCGCCGAAGAGAGCGGGCTGATCGTACGCCTGGGCGAGTGGATCCTCGAAGCCGCGTGCCGCCAGGTGGCCCGATGGAACGAGGGGCCTATGCGGGATCGGCCGCTGTTTCTGCACGTGAACGTATCCCCGCGGCAGTTCGAGGCTCCCGACTTCGTGTCCACCCTGTGTGACATCATCGAACGCACGGGGATCACCCGGAAGCTGGTGGAAGTGGAGATCACCGAGCACCTCGTCTTCCAGCTCCGGGAGCGCGCCCGCGAGCTGCGCGAGCTGGGGATCGGCGTGTCGGTGGACGACTTCGGCACGGGCTACTCCTCGCTCGGCTACATCAAGCACCTCTCGGCCGACGTGCTGAAGATCGACCAGGATTTCGTCCAGGGGATCGATACCGACCTGAAGGACCGGGCGATCGTCAAGATGATCCTCAGCCTATCGCAGACCCTGGAGCTGGACGTCGTCGCCGAAGGCGTCGAGACGGAGGCCCAGCTCCGCCATCTGCGTGAGCTCGAGTGCGGCTGGGCCCAGGGCTTCTACTTCGCGCGGCCGCTGCCCGCCGCCGAGCTGGATCGGATGCTGAAAGAAGATCCACGCTGGTGAACCGGTGACGCGGCCGTCACCGCGACAGGAGGAACGCATGGAGAAGGTCGACCTCGTCGCCGCTCTGGCACGCATCCCGGATCACTGGAATCCGCGCGTAGTCGCCGAGCTGAACGGGCAGCAGGTGAAGCTCGCGAAGCTCGAGGGAGAGTTCGTCTGGCACCACCACGAGCACGAGGACGAGCTCTTCCTCGTGCTCGCAGGCGAGCTCAGGCTCGAGTTCCGCGATCGCGTCGTGACGCTGGGCGAGGGAGAGATGCTCGTGGTGCCGCGCGGCGTGGAGCACCGTCCGATCGCGGAGCGCGAGGCTCACGTGCTGCTGTTCGAACCCGCCTCGACGCTCAACACGGGAAACGTGCGAAACGAGCGCACGGTGGAGAATCTCGAACGGCTGTGACTCATCCCGCCGATTGGCGGCCGAGCACTATGGGCAGCACGATGCCGAACACGATCGCCAGCTCGACGGCGGTGCCCCAGTCCACCTGGCCGGCGCCGTGCGCGAGCAGGCTGTAGAAGTAGGTCGCGATCGTCGCGGCCATGAACGCGACCACCGCGGTGATGAGGGCGTCGACGAGAAAGCGCTGCAGATTCATCGCTCCTCCTTCTGATCGGAGAATCAGGCGGAAGGAATCCGACTCACTCCTCACGCAAGATGGGGCACGCCCTCGAAGAAGTCGACTTCCCCGGTCTCGAGCGAGTACTCCGCCCCGACGATCAGGAGCCGTCCCTCCTGCACGAGCTCTTCGAGCAGCCGCGAGCCGTGGCGCAGCTGGTTCGCCGAGGCGCGGACGTTCGCCCGCACGGCCGCCTGCGAGAGGGCCCCGGGATCGTTCGCGAGCTCCGTCTCCAGCAGAGGCTCGACGGACGGTCGCACCCGGTCGACGATCGAGCGGAGGTTCCGCGACTGCGATCCGGAGGGGTGCCGGAGCGCGTCGAGCGTCGCGCCGACGGCCCCGCAGCCCGAGTGGCCGAGCACGACGACGAGCGGCGTGCCGAAAGAGCCGGACGCGAACTCCACGCTGCCGATTCCCGACGGGGCCACGATGTTGCCCGCGATCCGGATCACGAACAGATCGCCGAGACCCTGGTCGAAGATGATCTCGGTCGGCACGCGGGAGTCGGAGCAGCCGAGGATGGTGGCGAACGGGGCCTGCCCCTCGACCAGGCGGTCGCGGTGCGCCTGGTCGGTGACGCGTTCGAGACTGCGTTCGCCCGCGACGAATCGGCGGTTGCCTGCACGGAGGCGTTCGAGGGCCTCGCGGCCAGAGATCATGGATCCTCCCGGGAGAGCTGCGTCCTCGTGGTCGTGTCGATCGGACCAAGCCTAGACGGGGCGCTCCCCCTCAGCAACCACCGCTTGCCCGGGGCGTGGCCGGTGGCACAGTCTAGGCCGGTGGCCTGCCCGACACCCGATCCGGGACACGGACGATGAGCCGAATCGAGGGAACGACGGTGCTGATCACGGGGGGTGCGTCCGGGCTCGGCCGCCGCCTCGGTGAACGGCTGCTGGAGGCGGGCGCCGAACGGCTCGTGATCTGGGATGTCGACGAGGGGGCGCTCGAGACGGCCGACACGGAGCTCACGGGGGCCGGTCACCGCGTCACGTGCGAGTTCGTCGACGTGTCCAGCCCGGACGCGGTCGAGCTCGGCGCCGCGGCCCTCCGTCGACGCGGGATTCGCGTCGGCCTGCTGGTCAACAACGCCGGCGTCGTCGTGGGCAAACCCTTCTCGGCGCACACCGCGACGGACATCGAGCGTACCATGCGCGTCAATGCCCTCGCCCCGATGCACACGACCCGGGAGCTGCTTCCCGATCTGCGCGAAGGGGGTGGACACGTCGTGAACATCGCCTCGGCGGCCGGCCTCGTGTCCAACCCGGGAATGTCGGTCTACTGCGCGAGCAAGTGGGCGATGGTCGGCTGGTCCGACTCGCTTCGCCTCGAGCTCGAGCGAGAAGACGCGGGCGTCGGGGTGACCACCGTCGCCCCCTACTACATCGATACGGGCATGTTCGCCGGCGTCCGGTCGCCGGTCCTCCCCATTCTGCCCGTCGACGCGGTGGCGCGTCGCATCGTCCGGGCCGTCGAGCGGAATCGGGTGTTCCTGCCCCTGCCGCGGATCGTGGGGCTCGTGTCCCTGCTGCGCGGATTGCTGCCCATCCGCTGGTTCGACGTCGTCGTCGGGCGCTGGCTCGGCGTGTACGAATCGATGCGCTCGTTCCGCGGGCGGGACCGGTGACGGACCGGGACCTCCGCGCCCGATTCGAGGCGCAGCGAGCCGCGTTCGCCGCCGCCGCGCCCGGTTACGATCGCCGGATGGAGGCGCTGGCCGGCCTGCGGGACGCCCTTCGGGCCCGGGAGGAGGAGCTGGGCCGCGCCGTGGCCGCCGACTTCGGGCACCGGTCGTTCGACGAGACCCGGATGCTCGAGCTGTTCCCGCTGCTCGACCAGATCGGACACGCGCGCCGCCATCTGAAGGGCTGGATGCGCCGGCGCCGCGTGCGCGGCACCTGGTTCCTGTGGCCGAGCCGCGCCTTCGTCCGGTACGAACCGCTGGGCGTGGTCGGGGTGATCGGCGCCTGGAACTATCCCGTGCTGCTGACCCTCGGTCCCGTCGTCGACGCCCTCGCGGCCGGGAACCACGTGATGGTCAAGCCGTCGGAGCGCGCTCCACGGACCGCGGATGTGATCGCCGCGCTCCTGGCCGACACATTTCCGGCCGAATTCGTGACCGGCGTCCTCGGCGGGGTCGAGGTCGCCCGTGCGTTCGCCGATCTTCCGTTCGACCACCTGCTGTTCACCGGCTCGTCCCCCGTCGCGCGCGAGGTGATGCGGTCCGCGGCCGCCAACCTCACGCCGGTCACCCTGGAGCTCGGCGGCAAGTCCCCGGCGATCGTCCACGAGAGCTATCCCCTCGACCTCGCGGTGCGGCGTATCCTGACCGGCAAGCTCTACAACGCCGGCCAGACCTGCCTGGCCCCCGACTACGTACTGCTCCCGGCAGGTCGCGAGGCCGCCTTCGAGGCGGCGTCACGGCGGACGGTCGAAGAGATCTACCCCGACCTCGCGGAGAACCCCGACTATACGCACATCGTCGACGACGCCCACTACGAGCGCCTGCGGACGCTGCTCGAAGAAGCCGCGGCGGCCGGGGCGCGGCTCGTTCCCCTCGCCGGTGCGGAGGCCGCGGCGACGGGCGCCGGCGAAGATGCCCCGGCCGTCGGCCGCGTCCTGCCCCCGACGCTGGTGTTCGGATCGATCGGCGGAACGCGGCTGATGCGGGAGGAGATCTTCGGGCCGGTGCTGCCGGTCGTCGCCTATCGCGATCTCGACGAGGCGATCGAGTTCGTAGCGCGGCGTCCCAGTCCCCTGGCTCTCTACTACTTCGACGAGGATCGCGCCCGCATCGAGCGGGTGCTGGCGGGCGTCCAGTCGGGGGGCGTCACGATCGGCGACTGCGTGTATCAGATCGGACAGCGCCGGCTCCCGTTCGGCGGAGTCGGAGAGAGCGGGATGGGAAGCTACCGGGGCTTCGACGGCTTCGAGACGTTCTCCCACGAGCGCGGCGTGATGGTGCAGCGCCGGTGGGCCGTCACGTCGCTGTTCCGCCCCCCCTACACGAGCAGGACCCGCGCCCTCGTACGCTGGCTCCTGCGCCTTTCGCGGCGCTGAGCCGGCGCCGCCTCATTTTCAGACGCAGGCCGTCGATTCTGAACCTGCGGAACCGAACGCCGACTGTTATACTCTAAGACATCGGTACCCCCCCGCTACATCCGGTACCGTTTGCAGACGGAGGTGCGGTTATGTTCTTCCCTTCCGCCAATCCGTGGGTCGAGGGCGACACCCTCGGCGAGCACCTCGAAAGCCGCGGCGTCAGTCGACGCGACTTCTTGAAGTTCTGCGGAGAGATGGGGGCCATGCTGGGGCTGAGCAGCCTCGTCACCCCGAAGCTGGCCCAGGCCCTTTCCCAGGTTCGGCGCCCCAGCGTCATCTGGATCCAGCTCCAGGAATGCACGGGCTGCGTGGAGAGCTTCATCCGCACGTCCGATCCCACGGTCGGTGACCTCGTTCTCGACCTCGTCTCCCTCGACTACAGCCACACGCTGATGGCCGCCGCCGGCTCCGCCGCCGAGGAGGCCCTGCAGGCGTCGATGCGCGACAACGCGGGAAACTACATCCTCGTGGTGACGGGCTCGGTGCCGCTCAACGAGGGAGGCATCTACACGACGATCGGTGGCCGCACCGCGAAGGAGATCCTCGAGGAAGCGGGCAAGGGCGCAGCCGCCGTCCTGGCGGTCGGTGCGTGCGCGCACTGGGGGTCGGTGCAGGCGGCCAGCCCGAATCCGACGGGCGCGGTCGGCGTCGACCAGATCATCAAGGACAAGCCGGTCGTGAACATCGCCGGATGTCCCCCGATCGCCGACGTGATCACCGCGACGGTCGTCCACTACCTCACCTTCGGTCGCCTGCCCGAGCTGGACTACGACAAGCGGCCGATGTTCGCGTACGGCGCCCGGATCCACGACCAGTGCTCCCGGCGCGCGCACTTCGACGCCGGCCAGTTCGTCCAGAAGTTCGACGACGAGGGCGCCCGCAAGGGATGGTGCCTGTACGACGTCGGCTGCAAGGGACCGGCGACGTTCTCGCCGTGCCCGATCTTCCAGTGGAACGACAAGACGGACTGGCCGATCGGGGCCGGACACCCGTGCCTCGGCTGCACGGAACGCGCGTTCTGGGACACGATGACGCCGTTCTACGGCCGCCTGCCCAACGTCGCCGGGTTCGGCGTCGAGACGACGGCCGACACGATCGGAGCCGCCCTGGCGGTCGGCGCCGCGGCCGGCGTGACGGCGCACGCGATCGCCACGGGCGTGCATCGCGTACGGCAGAAGAAGGCCGGCGAGCAGTCGGCCAATCCCGACAGCGGGAAGGAGGGTTGAGATGGCCAAGATCGTCGTCGATCCGATTACCCGTATCGAGGGACATCTTCGCATCGAAGTCGAAGCGGGCAACGGAAAGATCAACGACGCGTGGGCTTCGTCCACGCAGTTCCGCGGCATCGAGATCATCATGCAGGGGAGAGATCCCCGTGACGCGTGGGCATTCACGCAGCGGATCTGCGGCGTGTGCACGGTCGTGCACGCGATCGCGTCGTGCCGCGCCGTGGAGGATGCCCTCGGGATCCAGATACCGCCCGCCGGTGGCCTGATCCGAAATCTCGTGCACGGCATGCAGACCGTGCAGGATCACGTCATCCATTTCTACCATCTGCACGCGCTCGACTGGGTGGACGTCGTGAGCGCCCTGTCGGCCGATCCCACCGCCACGTCGAATATCGCGAAGAGCATCTCGCCGTGGCCGAAGAACTCGCCGACGTACTTCCGCGAGATCAAGGACCGGATCCAGAAGTTCGTGGACAGCGGGCAGCTCGGGATCTTCACGAACGGGTACTGGGGGCACCCGGCCTACAAGCTGCCCCCCGAGGTCAACCTGCTGGCCGTCTCGCACTACCTCGAGGCGCTCGACTGGCAGCGCGACGTCATCCGCGTCCACACGATCTTCGGCGGGAAGAACCCGCACCCGAACTTCCTGGTCGGGGGCATGGCTTCCGCCATCAACCTCGACGACACGGCGACGATCAACGCCGAGAGCCTGACGAAGATCAAGGACATGATCACGCGGGCCCGCCAGTTCGTCGAGCAGGTGTACTGGCCCGATCTGCTGGCGATCGCCGGGTTCTACAAGGACTGGGCGGCGATCGGTGGCGGAGTCGGCAACTACCTCACCGTCGGAGAGTACCCCGACAACGGAAATCCCAACGACCTCGACTCGCTCTATTTCCCGCGGGGAATCATCCTCGCGAAGGACCTGTCGACGGTCCATCCGTACGACCAGCAGAAGGTGAAGGAGTACATCACGAGCTCGTGGTACGAGTATTCGGGCGGCGACGCCGTCGGACTGCACCCGTGGGAGGGCGAGACGAAGCCGAAATACACGGGTCCGGAGCCGCCGTGGGAGTATCTGCAGGGGCTCGACAAGTACACGTGGATGAAAGCGCCCCGGTACGAGGGCCATCCGATGGAAGTCGGACCGCTGGCCCGAATGCTGGTGGCGTATGCGTCGGGCCACGAAGACGTCCGCGCGGTGGTGGGCGACGCGCTCGGCCGGCTGCAGGTGGGCCCCGAGGCGCTGTTCTCGACCCTCGGCCGGACGGCGGCTCGCGGCGCGGAGACCGTGCTCCTGGCGCGCCGGCTCGAGAAGTGGTTCGACGACCTCGTGGCGCGGATCAAGAGCGGCGACACCACGACCTTCAACGGCGACAACTGGGATCCCTCGAAGTGGCCCGACAAGGCCGAGGGGTATGGTTATCTCGACGCGGCGCGGGGCGCGCTCGGCCACTGGGTGCAGATCGAGAACGGCTCGATCTCGCGCTATCAGTGCGTGGTGCCGAGCACCTGGAACTGCTCGCCGCGAGACGGCGAAGGCCAGATGGGTCCATACGAGGCTTCGCTGGTGGACAACCATCCGCTGGTGCGGCCCGATCAGCCGATCGAGATCCTGCGGACGATCCACTCCTTCGATCCGTGCATGGCGTGCGGCGTGCACGTCCTGGACGCGGAAGGAGGGCTGGTCACGAAAGTGGTGGTGGAATGATGGCCGCCGACGGCAGTGCGGCCACCATGGCCGAAGGGGCCGTCTCCGCGCGCGGGCCCAGCTACCGCTGGGTGTACGTGTGGCAATGGCCGATCCGGGCGATGCACTGGCTGGCCATGGCCAGCATCCTCGTGCTCATCGTGACCGGGTTCTACGTCGGACGTCCGTACTTCATGACCGGCGGTGAGGCGAGCGCCCACTACCTCATGGGTACGATGCGCTTCCTGCATTTCGCGGCCGCCGGCCTGCTGATCGCCACCGGCATCGTCCGGATCTACTGGCTGTTCGCGGGCAACAAGTACGAGCGCCTGCCGGCGCTGTTCCCGGTGAAGCCGAGGGACTGGAAGAACCTGGTCCTGCAGGTGAAGCACTATCTGATGCTCCGGCACGCGGAGGCGCCTCATTACCTGGGGCACAATCCGCTCCAGCAGCTCAGCTATACGGGCGTGTACCTGATCGTGATCCTGCAGGTGATCACCGGGTTCGCGCTCTACGGTCTGTACAATCCGGGCGGGTTCTTCTACGACACCTTCGCCTGGGTGGGGCCGTTGCTCGGGGGCGCGCAGGTCGTGCGCTTCATCCACCACATCATGACCTGGGTGTTCCTGATCTTCATCCCGATCCACGTCTACCTGGGAATCCGGGCCGACGTGACGGAGCGGGAGGGGGCGATCTCGTCCATCATCAACGGTGGGCGGTTCGTCAGGGACGACTTCGAGTACGAAGACGAGTAGGCGGGGAAGCCCTGGCCGCTTTCCCGGAACCCCGCCGACCGGAGGCGATCATGCTCGGGCCGGATGACGACGGAGGCGTCGTGATCGGCGTCGGGAGCCCCCTCATGGGGGACGACGGGCTCGGGCTGGTCGCCCTCGAGGCGCTGCGCGAGCAATGGGAGTTCACGCCCTACGTGGAGCTGCTCGACGGCGGCACGTGGGGAATGAACCTGTTGCCGTTCATCGAGTCCGCCCGGCGCGTGCTGATCATCGACGCCGTCCACGCGGGCCGGGAGGCCGGGGGCTTCGTCCGACTCGAGAAGGCGGACATCCCGCGTTTCTTCGCGATGAAGCTCTCGCCCCACCAGATCGACCTCAAGGAGGTGCTCGCCCTGGCCGAGCTGCGCGGCAACCTGCCGGAGCAGACGGTGGTGCTGGGGCTCGAGCCCGACGTGGTGGAGATGTCGGCGATCCTCAGCCCGACGGTGGCGGAGCGGATCCCCGGGCTCGTCGACGAGATCGTGGGCCAGCTGCGGACGTGGGGGTACGAGGCGCAACGGCGGCAGTAGCGGTCCGGGGTCGGATCAGCGCCTGGCCCATCCGGCCACGATCGGCATCAGCAGCACCACGATTAGCACGAGACTCCACAGGCGTCCCGCCGACAGGTCGTAATCGTGCAGGAGCCGTCGCCAGGGGTGGCCCATCACGAGCCGCCCGAATCCGAACTCGAAGGCCACGGTCGCGACCGTCCAGCCCGCTCCGAGGCCGAGGAGCGCTCCCGGCGCCAGTCCGGGAAGTATCCAGGGGACGAGCAGCCAGATGAGGACCGCGAATGCCACCGCCACGGCGAGCGAACCGACGACGTGGGCCGTCGGTTCTCCGATCCGGGGTTCGAGGATCTTCACCCGCAGCCCCGCCGCGACGAACGCGACGACGAGCAGGAGACACCAGGCGGCGGCCGCGCGCAGCAGCATGAGGCGACCTCAGGCGGGCTGCATGAAGGTGCCGGGACTCTCCGCCGTGGCGCGCCACTCGGAGGACCGCTCCGGCGAGGCCTCAGCAAGCGCCTGCCGCACCTTCGCGGGATCCAGGAGGTCGCTCGTGTAGACGGGCGTGCCCGGCTGCTGCCGCCACGACTCGTCGAGGCCGCCGGCGTCGACGGCGTCGAACCCGAGCTGGTCGACGAGCGACATCACGATCGCCTTCGCCCACTCTTCGTCGCCGGCGACGGGCAGCGCGATGCGGTCGGGGTCGCCGGCCGGCCGACCTCTCTCCAGCAGATGCTGCGCGTAGATGTTGTTGAACGCCTTCACGACCGGGCGGCCGAGCTGACGTTCCACCCAGCGGCTCTCCGGCATGCCGTCCTCGATCGCCTCGATCCGTCCGTCCCGCTGCTGCGGGTAGTAGTTGCCGGTGTCCACGACCACGACGTCGTCGGGCACCCCGTCGAACAGATCGTCGGGCAGGTCGGGGACGTTGCGCTCGGGGATCGTCACGATCACCACTTCGCCGAACCGGGCCGCTTCGCCCGGCGTGACCGCGCGGGCTCCCGTTTCCTCCGCCAGGTCGCCGAGCGTGTCGGGGGAGCGCGAGTTGGCCACCGCGACCTCGTGGCCGAGCGCCGAGAACCGACGGGTGAGGGTGCCACCGATCTGGCCCGCGCCGATGATGCCGATCTTCATATGTCCTCCATGCAGGAAATTCGAGAGTAAGTCACACGTACAAACGGCGCCCGGCCCGACCGTGCCTCCGCCGGGCCGGCCGTTCAGGTGCCGGCGCGCATCGCCTCAGGGTGCGCGGCGCCAGGTCTCGTCGTCCCGGTCCACGTCCGGCAGCACGTGATCCGGGTCGGCGGCGACGGCAACGACGGGCCCGTCGGTCAGGACGTAGACGAAGTCCCCGCCTCCATACCAGGCTTCGACGGGGACGCGACGCCGTTCCCGGCTCCCGTCGGCATGCGTGACCTCCAGGTCGACCGGCATCACCAGCGATCCCTGGTTCTCCAGGTGCACGCGCGTCGTATCGCCCGCCGTCTCGACGCCGGTGATCGCGATGTCGAACTTCCCCGTCGACGTGAACCAGCCGTGCCAGAACCAGCCGAGGTCCTCGCCGGTGATGTTCTCCATCGTGCGGAAGAAGTCGGCCGGCTGCGGGTGCCGATAGGCCCAGCGCCGGATGTATTCGCGGAACGCAGGGTCGAAGCGCTCCGGGCCGAGCACGTACTCACGCAGCAGGACGAGGCCGGCTCCGACCTTCCGGTACTGGAGGAACCCGAGCGCATCCCCGGCCACGCGGTCGGCGGGTGTCTCGATCGGCTGGCCGGCAATCGGCTGCTGCATCCGCGCGGCCACCGTGTCGGGATTCATCCGGCTCCCGCGAGCGGTGGAATCGCCGTAGAAGGCGAGTCCCGAGTAGTAGTTGATGAACGTGTTGAAGCCCTCGTCCATCCACGCGTGGCGCCGCTCGTCGGAGCCCACGATCATCGGGAACCAGCTGTGCCCGAGCTCGTGATCGGTGACGCCGAACAGTCCGCGTCCCCGGGCCCCGACGCCGCAGAACACGATCTGCGGATATTCCATCCCGCGGACGATGCCCGCGATGTTGGTCGCCGAAGGATAGGGGTAGGGGAAGTACGTCTTCGAGTAGAATTCGATCGTGTGGCGCGCGTATTCCGTCGCCCGTTCCCAGCCGGGATTGGAGGGGTCGCCGAGACCCTCCTTCGGATAGAGGCTCTGAATGATCGTGCCGTCGTAGCCCGCGGCGTCCCAGATGAACGCCGAGGAAGCCGCCCAGGAGAAATCGCGTACGTTATCGGCGTGGAACTTCCAGGTCAGTGCTCCGCGGCCGGCGGGGCGCGCGGCGGAGGTCCCGACCTCGTCGCGGCCGAGGATCGTCACCGTCTGGCGGCTGTCGCGAGCGCGCTCCAGGCGCCGGCGCTGCTCGGCCGTGAGCACTTCTTCGGGGTTGGTGAGGGTGCCGGTGGCGGCGACGACCAGGTCGCGCGGGACGGTGAGCTCGACGTCGAACGACCCGTACTCGAGGTAGAACTCTCCCTGGCCGAGATAGGGCAGGGTATTCCAGCCGTGCACGTCGTCGTACACGCTGATCCGCGGATACCACTGGGCGAGCTCGAACACCGTGCCGTCCGCCGCGTCCATCCATCCCATGCGATCCGCGCCGTACTGCGGGATCGTGAAGGTGAAGGCGAGCGACAGGTCGAGGCTGGCGCCGGGCGCCAGCGGTTCGTCGAGCGGGATCCGCATACGCGTGCCCTCGACCAGGTAGTCGGCGGTGGCGCCGTCGCCGCCGCCGCTCCGACGCACCCGAACATCGGACAGCTGGAAGCCGCCCCCGGAGAACGCCCCCGCGAACCGGCGGTTGGGCGGCGTGATCTCCGCTCCGCGGCTATGGGCCGCGAACAGGTTCTGGTCGAGCTGCAGCCACAGCGCGTCGAGCGCTTCGGGCGAATGGTTCGTGTAGGTGATCGTCTCGTGGCCGTCGATCCGGCGGGCGGCCGGATCGAGGGTGGCTTCGATCCGGTAATCGGCGCCCTGTTGCCAGTAGTCGGGCCCCGGGGCCCCGGAAGCGGCCCGGTAGCCATTCGGCGTCGGGAGATCGGGAGCCTGGAAGATCGCCTGGCTCGCGGCGAGCCCTTCGCGGCTTCCCGCGACCTGGGCGTGAGCCGGCGAGGCGAGGAGGGGAAGGGCGGCGAGGGCGGCGAGGCCGCACCGGGTGGCCCGGCGCCTCGGGGCGTTCAACGATGCGCGGATACGCAATCTCATCGGTCGATTCCTGGGTCGAGTTCGTCGGCGCGGTGTCGCGTGGGGCGGGCGGAGGCGCGCCTCCTTCGTCCGTCGGGCTCCTACCCGCCACGGTCCCGATAGGTCGGTCACCGGATCGGTGTCGTCGGGCTGTAGGGGAGCTCCAGTGCGCGTATCTTGTCGGGACACCGCCCGAACCACGGAGCCGCCCGATCGACAACGACTCTCCGGACATTCAACCATCCCTCGTCGCCGACGAGCCGCCGCCGAACGCCCAGTTGACCGCGGAGCATGCGGCGCGGAAGCGCCCGCCGGCCCTGCTCGCCCTGTTCGCGCTCGGGGTCGTGTACGGCGACATCGGCACGAGCCCGATCTACGCGTTTCGCGAGAGCCTGCTCGGACACGCGGCGATCGGCGCCACCCGCGCGAACATCCTCGGGCTGTTGTCGCTGATCTTCTGGTCCCTGGCCGTCGTCATATCGCTGAAATACCTGTTCTACATCATGCGGGCCGAGAACGAGGGCGAGGGAGGCATACTGGCGCTCGCCTCGCTACTCGCTCCGTGGCGCCGGGGGCGACGCCTCGTCGCCTTCCTGGGCGTGTTCGGGGCGGCCTTGCTGTATGGCGACGGGATGATCACGCCGGCGATCTCGGTGCTGAGCGCGGTGGAAGGCCTCGGGGTCGCGGTCCCGTCGATGACCGGCCTGGTGCTCCCGCTGACCATCCTCATCCTGGTGTTGTTGTTCCTGTTCCAGAGCCGCGGTACGACCGGGGTCGGCGCCGTCTTCGGCCCGGTCATGCTCGTCTGGTTCGCCGCGCTCGCCGCGCTGGGGCTCCGCTGGATCATCCGTGAGCCCGGGGTGCTGGCGGCCGTGAGCCCGACCTACGCCGTCGCCTTCTTCGCCTCGAACGGCTTCTCCGGTTTCCTGGTGCTGGGCACGATCTTCCTCGTCGTGACCGGCGGGGAGGCGATGTACGCCGATCGAGGCCACTTCGGGGCCTGGCCGATTCGGCTCGGCTGGTTCGCCGTCGCGCTGCCCGCCCTGCTGCTGAACTACTTCGGCCAGGGCGCGATGCTGCTCCGCGCCGGCGACGCCGGAACCACGATCCTGCAGCCGTTCTACCAGATGGCGCCCGACTGGGCCCTCCACCCGCTCGTGGGCCTGGCCACGGCCGCGACCGTCATCGCCTCGCAGGCGGTGATCTCGGGCGTGTTCTCGCTCACCCGCCAGGCGATCCAGCTCGGGCAATGCCCGCGCCTGCGCGTCGAGCAGACCTCGGAAGAGGAGGTCGGCCGCGTCTACATCCCGTCCGTGAACTGGGCGATGATGATCGCGACGATCGGGCTGGTGCTGGGCTTCCGCTCGTCGAGCGGGCTGGCGGCGGCCTACGGCGTGGCCGTGAGCACGACATTCGTCATCACCACCCTGCTCGCGTACCGCGTGGCGCGGGAACGCTGGGGATGGAGCCTGCCGTTGGCCGGCGCCGTCACGGCCGGCTTCCTGGTCATCGATCTCGCCTTCTTCGGCGCGAACATGTTCAAGTTCGTCGCCGGCGGATGGTTCCCGCTCGTGGTGGCCGGCCTCGTCTGGTTCCTGATGGCGACATGGGCCCGCGGCGACGAGTTGATCGAGGAGCAACTGGGCCGCGACCTCGGCTCGATCGACGAGCTGCTGGCCCGGATTCGCGAGACGCCGATCCCGCGAGTCCCCGGAACCGGGGTGTTCCTGACCGAGGAGACGAAGGGGACGCCGCCGATCCTGCGCTACTACCTGGAGCGCATCCCGTGCCTGCACGAAACGACGGTCCTCCTGACCACTTTGAACTCGAACGTTCCGCGCGTGCCGTTCGCCGACCGCCTCGAGATCGAGGAGCTCGGTGAAGGCCTGTATCGGGTCGTCGCCCACTACGGCTTCATGCAGGGCGTGCACGTGCCGGTGCTGGTGGAGGCCTGCCGACGCGCCGGCGTCCCGCTCGCCGATCGCGAGAACACGACCTACTACCTGCGGCTGGAGCGCCCCGTGGCGGTCGAGGAGCTCGGGATGGTGAACTGGCGGGCCCGCCTGTTCGCCCTGATGGCGCGCAACGTACCCCGCCCGGAGGAGGTCCTGAAGATCCCGCCGCGCAGGGTGATCGAGCTCGGGATGACGGTGGAGGTCTGAGGACGCCGAGGCCGTTCCTCGAGGGTCATTTCGGGACGACCGTGAACGAACCGTCCTGCTCCATGTACGCTTCGCGCACCTGGTCGAGGGACGTCAATCCGTGCCGGCGCAGCTGCCCCATGATCTCCTCGCGGGTGAGGAGCTGGTTGCGCGCGTTCTCCACGATCAGCTGTCCACGTCGCACGATCGGCACCGGATCGTGCCGCAGCGGCCGACGCAGAATCGGAAACAGGAACGCGAGGCGATCGATCAGCACGTCCCAGCCCAGCACCGTGGTGCCCGAGATCGCGGCGTCGGCGACGCCGTAGTGATCGCCGGTGAGGCCTTCGCGCACGGCCACGGCGAGCAGCATCATCACGACCACGTCGGACATCGCGAAGCGACCCATCAACCGGCGGCCCGCCACGCGCATGGCGAGGAACAGGAAGGCATAGATCAGGGTGCCCCGCACGAGCAGCTCTGCGAGTGACGCTTGCGGAGCCAGGACGGCTCCCCAGTCGGTCGGCCACAAACTCATTCCGGCCATCTCCCGGCGCCCGCACCGCCGACGCGGCCGGTCGCCTGCTGAAGCGTGAATGTCATTCCCCGGGCTCAACCTACGTCTTCGACACCCGCTGCCGGAACACGCCCGGGCGGCCTCCGTAAGAGCACGATACCTTCGGGAGACGGCAATCCTGCGAGCCGACGGAGAGGGGATGAACGAACGCGGATGAGCGTGGCCGAACGGCTGATCCACGAGTTGAAGCGCGTCGTGGACGGAGAGGTCCGTTTCGACGCCGGCACGCGCGCCGCCTACTCCCGCGACGCCTCGAACTACCGGCAGATTCCCATCGGCGTCGTGCTGCCGCGCCACGAAGAAGACGTGATCGAAGCCGTGCGCCTCTGCCACGAAGCCGGTGCGCCGATCCTTACGCGCGGCGGGGGGACGAGTCTCGCCGGCCAGTGCGTGAACGTGGCGGTCGTGATCGATTTCTCGAAGCACATGAGCGGGGTGCTCGAGATCGACGCCGGCGCCCGGCGGGCCCGCGTGCTGCCGGGCACCCGGCTCGACGAGCTCCGCGCGGCGGCCGGGAAGCACGGCCTCACGTTCGGCCCGGATCCCGCGACGCACGCCTGGTGCTGTCTCGGCGGGATGATCGGCAACAACTCCTGCGGCCCGCATTCGGTGACGGCCGGGAAGACCGTGGACAACGTCGAGGCGCTGGAGGTGTTGACCTCCGACGGGGTGCGCTTCGGCGTCGGGCCGACCTCCGCCGACGAGCTCCGGCGGATCGTCGCGGGGGGTGGCCGGCGCGGGGAGATCTACGGGACGCTGGCCGCGATCCGTGACGAGCATTCCGATCTCATTCGCTCGCGCTACCCCCACATTCCGCGGCGCGTATCGGGCTACAACCTCGACGAGCTGCTTCCCGAGCGGGAGTTTCACGTAGCGCGGGCGCTGGTCGGCACCGAGGGCACCTGCGTGACGTATCTGGAGGCGACGCTGCGCCTGGTCCCGCGTCCCGCCGAGCGAGCCCTGGTCGTGCTCGGCTATCCCGACGTCTGCTCCGCCGCCGACCAGGTGCCCGCGGTCCTGGAGCACGGTCCCCTCGCACTGGAGGGAATCGACGGAAGCGTGATCGATGTCCTGCGTCACGGGCGGCGGGAGTCCGCCGATCGGGACCTGTTCCCCGAGGGCGGTGGTTGGCTGCTCGTGGAATTCGGCGGCGAGACGCGGGCGGATGTCGAGGAGCGGGCGCGCGGGCTGGCCGCCCGCCTGTGCCGGGAGCGAACCGCCCCGACCGTCGCGGTCCACGTGGATCGGGAGCGCCAGGAAGCCGCGTGGCGCCTCCGCGAGGCGGCGCTCGGCGCCACCGTCCGCCCGGCCGGCCGGGCCGAAACTCGGCCTGGATGGGAAGATTCCGCCGTCGATCCCACGCGGCTCGGCGACTATCTGCGGGACCTTCGCCGCCTGCTCGCCGAACATGGATTCGACGGTCTCCTGTACGGCCACTTCGGCCAGGGGTGCGTCCACTGCAGGATCTCGTTCGACCTCCAGTCGGCCGAAGGGCTCGCCGCCTATCGATCGTTCGTGGACGAGGCGACCGACCTCGTGGTGTCGTACGGTGGCTCGTTCTCCGGCGAGCACGGCGACGGGCAGTCCCGCGGCGAGTGGCTGCCCAAGATGTTCGGGTCCGAGCTGATCGATGCGTTCGGCCGTTTCAAGCGTGCCTGGGATCCCGCGGGTCTGATGAACCCGGGTAAGCTCGTGAATCCTCGCCGCATGACCGACGACCTCGCCGCCGGCCCCGGCCGAGCCCGGAGCGAGCCCCCCACGCGCTTCGCCTTCCCCGACGACGAGGGCCGTTTCTCCCGGGCCGTCGCGCGTTGCGCAGGCGTCGGAAAGTGCCGGCGTCTCGACGGCGGAACGATGTGCCCGAGCTACATGGCGACCCGCGACGAGACGCATACGACCCGTGGTCGAGCCCGAATCCTGTTCGAGATGCTGGAAGCCGACGATGGCGGGGTGAAGGGCTGGCGCGACGATCACGTGCACGAGGCCCTCGACCTCTGCCTGGCCTGCAAAGGGTGCAAGTCGGACTGCCCCGTGGGCGTCGACATGGCGACGTACAAGGCCGAGTTCCTCAGCCACTACTACGAGGGGCGGTTGCGGCCGCGTTCCGCCTACGCGATGGGGCTGGTGCACTGGTGGCTGCGCGCGGCTTCGCGCGCACCCGCCGTCGTCAACTTCCTCGGCCGGGCGCCGGGCACCGCCGCGGCCGCGAAGTGGCTAGCCGGAATCGCCCCCGAGCGCGAGCTGCCTCGCATCGCGAGCCGGACCTTCCGGCGCGGATTCCGACCCCGTGCGGGCCCGGGCCGCTCGCGGTCCGCGCCTGGAGACACGGCAGACGGCAGAGTCCTGCTGTTCCCGGACACGTTCAACAACTTCTTCCATCCGGAGACCCTGCGGGCCGGCGTCGACGTGCTCGAAGCGGCGGGCGGCCACGTGGAGATTCCGCCGCGCATCCTGTGCTGCGGACGGCCGCTGTACGACTACGGCATGCTCGACCTGGCCCGGCGCCAGCTCCGCAGGATCCTCGACACCCTCCGGCCGTGGATCCGGGGCGGCGTTCCGATGGTCGTGCTCGAGCCGAGCTGCGCGGCCACGTTCCGCGACGAGCTCCGCGGCCTGTTTCCCGACGATCCCGACGCCGAGGGTCTGCGCCGGCAGACCTTCACCCTGGCCGAGTACCTGGCCCGCTGGCGCCCCGACTGGACGCCGCCGAAGCTCGAGGGTCGCGGCGTCTACTGGGGACACTGCCACCACCGGTCGATCATGGGGACCGAGGCCGACCGGCAGCTGCTGGCCGCGATGGAGCTCGAGCTCGCCCCGGCCGGCACGGGCTGCTGCGGGATGGCCGGAGCATTCGGCTTCGAGCGGGAGCACTACGACCTGTCGATCGCGGTCGGCGAGCGCGACCTGCTGCCCCGCGCCCGGGCGCTCGGCGAGGACGAGCTCATGGTGGCCGACGGCTTCAGCTGCCGCGAACAGCTCCGACAGACGGTCGGCCGCCGCCCGCTGCACCTCGCCGAATTGCTGAGCGAAGCGCTTCGGGCCGCACCCGGTGCCCGGGCGGACGCATGAGCGCCGACTCCGGCGGATACTCTCCGATCGAGGATTACGCGGCGCTGGGCAACGGCCACTCGGTCGCTCTCGTCTCCCGCCGCGGGTCGGTCGACTGGTGGTGTCCACAGCGCTTCGACGGTCCGTCGGTGTTCGCGGCGTTGCTGGACGCCGAGCGCGGCGGCCGCTTCGAGATACGTCCACGGGGCGTCAGGGCCGTGGAGCGTCGCTACCTGCCGGGAACGAACGTGCTGGAGACGCGATTCCGCACGGACACCGGCGCGCTGCGCCTGCTCGACCTGGTGCCGGTGACCGCCGACGAGTCGGCGGTAGACATCGAAATGCATCACGGGCTCCTCCGTGACCTCGAGTGTACCTCCGGCCAGGTCGAAGTCGAGGTTCTGTACGAGCCCCGGTGGGAGTATGGACGGGTGGATGCCCGGCTCGTGGATCGGGGGTCGCAAGGTCTCTACGCCGGACACCGGGCGGACGCGCTCCTGCTGCGTTCCGACGTGCCGCTCGAGATCGCACCGGGCATGGGCTCCGCTTCGGGCTCGGCCATGCTGCGCGAGGGCGAACGCGCCCGGCTGGTCCTGTCGTTCGCCAGGCGGGAACCGCTGGTCGTGCCCGACCTGGCGGCCGGAACGGATCGGGTGCGGGAACGGACCTGCGATTGGTGGCGGAGCTGGAGCGACGGAACCAGCTACGACGGGCCGTACCGCGACGCCGTGCTGCGCAGCGGCCTGGTCCTGCGAATGCTCACCTTCTCGCCCTCGGGCGCCATTGTCGCGGCCCCCACCACCTCGCTGCCCGAGGAGCTCGGCGGTGATCGGAACTGGGACTACCGCTACTGCTGGCTCCGTGACGCCACCATGACCGTCCGGGTGCTGATCGAGCTCGGCGACGAGGAGCTGGGCGAGGCGTTCCTGAACTGGATGCTGCACGCGACCCGCCTGACCCAGCCGGAGCTCGGCGTGCTGTACGACGTGTTCGGGCGCAGCGACGTGGCCGAACGGACGCTCGGCTACCTGGCCGGTTATCGGAATTCGTCGCCGGTGCGGGTCGGAAACGCGGCCTCCCGTCAGATCCAGCTCGACGTATACGGGGAAGTCGTCGGCGCGGCCCGGGAGTTCGTCGAGCACGGAGGGCGCCTGGGATCGATGAAAGCCCGGATCCTCGTCGGCCTCGGGGAGAGCGTGTGCCGGCACTGGAAGGAACCGGACCACGGCATCTGGGAAGTGAGATCGGGAAGGCGGCATCACACGCTGTCGAAGGTGCAGTGCTGGCGCGCGCTCGATGACCTGCTCGCGCTGCACGAACGGGGGCACCTCCGGGTGCCGGTCGCGCGCTTCGAAGCGGAGCGGGACGCGATCCGGGCGGCGGTCGAGGCGTCGGGGTGGAGCGACGAAGCGGGCAGCTACGTCAGCTGGTTCGGTGGGCACGCGGTGGACGCCAGCCTCCTGCTGCTCGGCCTGCACGGCTACGCGAAAGCCGATTCTCCGCGCATGCTGGCCACCTGGGAGCGTATCGAGACCGAGCTGGAGACCCGGGGGTGGCTGCGTCGCTACGGCGCCGACTACGAGGACGGCGTGACCGGGGCGGAGGGAGCGTTCGGTATCTGCACCTTCTGGGCTGCCGAGTATCTCGCGGCCGCCGGACGGGTGGACGAGGCGCGGGCGTGGTTCGACAACGCACTCGGCCGGGCCAACGACG
>JASFRN010000005.1:0-48974 GCA_050114915.1 Gemmatimonadales bacterium
CTGCCGGAAGGGCTCGAGAGCGAGGTCGTGGAAGCCTATCGCCAGCTGGGGGCGCGCTACGGCGTCGACGATCTCGCCGTCGCGGTCCGCAGCAGCGCCACGGCCGAAGACCTGCCCACCGCCAGCTTCGCCGGCCAGCAGGAGACCTACCTGAACGTGAAGGGCGAGGCCGCCCTCGTGGAAGCCTGTCGCCGCTGCTTCGCCTCGCTGTTCACCGACCGTGCGATCGTGTACCGGGAGGAGCGCGGCTTCGACCACCTGAAGATCGCGCTGTCGGTCGGCGTCCAGAAGATGGTCCGCTCCGACCTCGGCGGAGCGGGCGTGATGTTCACCCTCGACACCGACACCGGCTTCCCCGACGTGGTCCTGATCAACGCCGCCTGGGGGCTCGGAGAGCTCGTGGTGAAGGGGACGGTGACGCCCGACGAGTACGTTGTGTTCAAGCCGCTGCTCGACGGCGAGAGTCGTCCGATCATCGGCAGGACCCGCGGCACGCAGCTCCAGAAGCTCGTCTGCGCGACGGCCGGCTCGTCGGACGGCGTGACGGGCGTCTCCGCCTCGACCGTCCTCCGCGACACCGATGCGCGGGAGCGCACGACGTTCGTTCTCTCGGAGGACGACATCCTCCAGCTCGCACGCTGGGCGGTCGCCATCGAGCGGCACTACGGTCGCCCGATGGACATCGAGTGGGCGCGCGACGGGGAATCCGGCGAGCTGTTCATCGTGCAGGCCCGGCCGGAGACGGTCCAATCGCAGCGAGAAGCCGGAGCGCTGCGGTCCTGGACGCTGCTCGAGCGCGCCCCCGTCCTCACCCGTGGCCTCGCGGTGGGAGACGCGATCGCCACCGGCGAAGCCTGCGTGCTCGAGAGCGCCGAGGCCATCGAGCGCTTCCGCGACGGCGCCGTCCTCGTCACGCGCGAGACGAACCCCGACTGGGGTCCGGTGATGCGCCGCGCGGCGGCGATCGTCACCGACCGCGGGGGACGCACCTCCCACGCCGCGATCGTCAGCCGTGAGCTCGGAATTCCGGCCATCGTCGGTGCCGGCGACGCCACGACCGCGATCGGGGACGGTCAGCCGATCACGGTGTCCTGCGCCGAGGGCGACGAGGGCCGCGTGTACGAGGGCCGGCTGCCCTTCCAGGCCACCGAGCTCGACCTCGCGGCCGTCCCCGCGACCCGGACGCGGCTGATGATCAACATCGCCGACCCGGGCGTCGCGCTGCGCTGGTGGCGCCTGCCCTGCCGCGGCGTCGGGCTCGCGCGAATGGAATACCTGATCAACAACACCATCCAGGTCCACCCGATGGCTCTCGTCCGCTACGACACGTTGCAGGACGAAGAGGCGCGGCGACGCATCGACGAGCTGACGGCCGGCTACGCGGATCGCACCGACTACTTCGTGGAGCGCCTGGCGGAAGGGATCGCCACGATCGCCGCCTCGCGCTACCCCGACCCCGTGGTCGTCCGCACGAGCGACTTCAAGACGAACGAGTACGCGCGGCTGGTGGGCGGGCAGGCGTTCGAGCCCGACGAGGAAAATCCGATGCTCGGATGGCGGGGCGCCTCGCGATACGTCGACGACGGGTACCGCGATGGATTCGCGCTCGAGTGCCGCGCGCTGCGTAGGGTGCGCGAAGAGATGGGATTCCGGAACGTCGTCGTGATGATCCCCTTCTGCCGCACGCCGGCCGAAGCGGACCTGGTGCTGAACGAGATGGCGCGTCACGGCCTGGAGCGGGGCCGGGAGGGCCTGAAAGTCTACGTGATGGCGGAGCTCCCCTCGAACGTCCTGGAAGCGGCGGAGTTCGCGCGGCGGTTCGACGGTTTCTCGATCGGCTCCAACGATCTCACCCAGCTGGCGCTCGGCGTCGACCGCGATTCGGCGCGTCTCGCGCACCTGTTCGACGAGAACTCACCGACGGTGCGAAAGCTGATCCGGATGCTCGTCGCGGCCGCCCGCGCGGCGGGCCGGCCCGTCGGAATCTGCGGCCAGGCGCCGAGCGATCGACCGGAGTTCGCCCGCTTCCTCGTGCGGGCGGGCATCGACTCGATCTCGCTCAATCCCGACAGCGTGCCGAAAGTGATGCGGGTGGTGGCCGAAGAAGAAGCCCGAGGCGACGGAGGCCGGCCGGCCGGCGGCAACGGTCATGGTGGCCTCCCGCCCGAACGACTGTTGCCGGCAGGAATGAGCCTGTTCTCCACCCGCTAACCGGCCGGGCCCAGCCCCCGGGGTGCCCGCCCGCTCGGCTTCGTGGAAGTCTCACCCTACAGCTCTTCGGGATCGCTCCCGTCACGCATTGCCCGCCAGAGCCCAGGGTGCCGAATGCGGACGTAGGCACCGATGGCGATCGCTCCCAGTGCATTCGCCACTAGAATCGAGAGCCACGGGACGCCCGCCCAGGGCACGTCTCGACCACCCATCGCGCCGAGCGCCCCGACGAGGGGCAGGCTGAAGAAGACCAGCATCAGGAGAAGGAAGAACCCCAGGTACCAGACGACCGGGTGGAGTTCCACCTGTCGAATCAGGGCCGCGACGAGAAAGCCGAGGGCGAGGAAGGTGAGCAGGTGAATCCCGTTGTAGGGAAACACGATTTCGGGCGTCACCGCTACTGCGCCACCCGTGGCCCGACCGAACAACGCGCTCCCGAGCACCGCCGCCGTGTGGAAGAAGGACTGACCGCGCGCAACGTCGATCAAGCCGACGGACAGGGCCACGGTCAGGTACCCCGTCACGCCGATCCACAGACCATCGGTCAGCACTTCCGCGCGTTCCGAATCCATCTCACACCTCCGTCGTGCTCGCCTCGTCCGCCTCACTCTCCTCGGATTCGAGGACCATCATCTTCAACAGGTCATGCCGCGCGATCATCCCGACCGCCCGACCGTCGCGGACGACCGGCACATGCTTGAGATCCCGATCCAGCATGAGCCGCACCACTTCGGTGATACTCGCGGCTTCGGGGATCGAATGCACGGGGCTGGTCATCGCCTGGCCCACGGTGCTCCGGCGGGCCGCCGCGTAGATGCGCTCGACACCGTCCTCGCCCATCCATCGTCCCATCACCTTGGGCACATGGAACGTCGAGAACGGGATTCCGACCCGATGAGCCATGAAGTCGCCCTCGGTCAGGATACCCACGAGGCGGCCCTCTCCATCGACGACCGGCAGCGCTCCGATGCTATGCCGGAGCATGGTCTCAGCCGCTTCGGCCAGGTTCGTGTCCGCGTCTACCGTCATCAGGGGCCGAGTCATGATCTGCGACAGAGCGGTTCCCCAGATTCTCTTCTGTGTCCGGGTCGTGGTCTCCATCTCTCCTCCCTGTTCTCTCGTAGAAACGACGAAACCCCCGGGGGCCTCTCGACCGCCCGGGGGCTTCGCTGCGCTGGCGGATCGGATCCTGATGGTTCGGCATCACCGCGAGCGGTGACCGGATCTTCTCCTTGCCCTCGGCCTCCGGAGCTCGCGAGCTCTCGCCACTCACGACTCCACTCAGGCGTCCCCCGGCCAGGGGACTACGGCTGCGGCCAGCGACCTCACAACCGGCTCGCCGGGTCGAACGTCCGACGAGCAGCGACGCGGCTCGATTACTTCTTGGCCCCGCCGCGGGACGTGGGCGCCGTCACTGTGGCGCCCGCCTCCGTTGACAGGATACGCACCGATCGTGCCGTCTTCGGCCACCGGGCATCGACACCTGTAAGTTGTTTTTTAACTGATTTTTATGGCATGTTGACGGGATGTGGCGGTAACTCGGCGAGTCGTCGGCCGGACGGAACGTCTCACCGGCGGGACATCCGTGTGCCCGGCCGGTCGGGAACGAGGAGCTTCAGTCGCTGATGGTCCTCGCGCTCGCGCTCTTCCAGCACCCGCGTCGTCCGGGCGATCTGCCCCTCCAGCCCGGGCTCGACCCGGCGCTCGAGGGTGTTGAGCTGACGGGAAGCCCGCGCCAGGGCGCGGCCGAGCCGCCGCAGGGCCACCTCCTTCGACGCCGCGTCGAGCAGCAGCTCCACGAGGTCCTCGAACGCTTCCGCCGTGGCCGTGACGGCCGGACTCGTGGCCCCGGGCGCGAGGCCGCGCGCCGCCGGCGACCGGCGGACGGACTCCGCCGCTTCGACGGTTACCGCCGAGACGCCCCACTGCTCGACGGGCTCGAGCACGACGGTGAGGGGACGGATCGGCCGGCCGAGCGCCGCCGCGCCGTCTCCCCCGGCGGCCGCCAGCCCCTCGAGCAGCGCCTCGTACGCCTCGTCGGCCCGGGCCTCGACCTGGGCCCGGGTATCGGCAGCGGGGCGCGCGAGGCGGAAGAGCTCCGCGACGAGCGCGCGGCGGCGACGACGCAGGATGTCTTCGCCACGCCGAACGCGTTCGAGCCGGCGGCGGCCCCGCAGGAGCTCGTGCCGCGTGGGCGGCGGTCCCCCGCGGATCACGCGGGCGCTCCTTCGCCGGATCCAGCATCCGTGCGCTCGGCCTGGTGCCGCGCCCGGGTCTCCTCGTCGATCCGACCCAGCAGCCCTCGCGGAATCTCGTCCAGGAGCTCCCAGCCCCGGTCGAAGGTGTCGGCGAGGTCGCGCCGCGCCTTGCCCTGTCCGACGAACTCGCGCTCGAACCGTTCGGCGAACGCCAGCGCCGTCCGGTCCGCCTCGGGAAGGCTGGAGGCTCCGACGATCGCGGCGGTGAGACGCGCCTCGCGGCCGGCGGCATACAGGGCGTAGAGCTGGTTCGCCCACTGGCGGTGCTCCGGACGCGTCCTTCCCTCCCCGATGCCGGCATTCATCAGCCGCGACAGTGAGGGCAGCACGTCGATCGGCGGATACACGCCTGCCCGGTGCAGCTCGCGGCTGAGGACGATCTGCCCCTCGGTGATGTATCCGGTCAGGTCGGGAATCGGATGCGTGATGTCGTCGTCCGGCATCGTGAGCACCGGAATCTGGGTGACCGATCCCTCGGCACCCTCGAGCACGCCGGCACGCTCGTACAGCGAGGCCAGGTCGGTGTACAGATAGCCCGGGTAGCCGCGGCGACCGGGCACTTCGCGCCGGGCCGCCGCCAGCTCGCGGAGCGCCTCGCAGTAGTGCGTCATATCCGCCAGCACGACGAGCACGTCCATGCCGTGCTCGAACGCGAGGTGCTCCGCCTGGGTGAGCGCCACGCGGGGCGCGAGCAACCGCTCGATCGTCGCGTCCGAGGCGCGGTTCAGATACACCCCCGTCCGACCCACCGCCTCGGCGGCATGGAAGCCGTCGAGGAAACGCCGGGTCTCACGCTCCGTGATCCCGATCGCGACGAAGATCACGGCGAACGGACGCCCGCCCGGCGCCCGGGCGCCCGCCACGATCTGGGCGGCCAGCTCCAGCGCGGGTAGGCCGGGGCCCGAGAACACCGGGAGCTTCTGCCCGCGGACGAGCGTGTTCAAGCCGTCGATCGCGGAGATCCCGGTCTCGATGAACTCCGAGGGGCTGTGGCGGCTCACCGGGTTCATCGGCGCGCCGTACACCGGGCGCAGCCGTTCCCCGATCGGGGCGGGCAGCTCGTCGAGCGGCCGGCCGGTGCCGGACAGGACGCGGCCGAGCAGCTCCGTGCCGACCGGCGTCCGGAGGTGGTCGCCACTCAGGGTCACCCTGGCCTCGCCGGCGGCCAGGCCGACCGTGTCCTCCAGCACCTGCACGACCGTGGCCTCGGTCCCCACGTCGATCACCTGTCCGCGCAGCTCGTCCGACCCGCTGGCGATCGTCACCTGTTCACCCAGCGCGGCGCCGGGCGTGCCCGCCAGGAAGAGCAGCGGGCCCGAGGCCGCTTCGGCGCCCGGATACGTCCGCGGCGGCAGTCTCACGGACCCCCCTCTCCGGCAGACGGCTCGGAGACGGCCTCGGCGCCCTCGATCGCCTCGCGGGCCTCGCGAACCCGCTCGTCCAGCTCCGATTCGGGCGCCGAACGGACCCGGTCGACCAGCCGGCGCGTCGCCTCGAAATCGAGCTCTTCGAGGCTGCGCCCCGCCGCCAGCGCGTCGAGGGCTCGATCTCGACGGGACAACAGCAGCTCGGCCAGCGCCAGGATCCGTTCGGGACGGCTGAACGCGTCGACCGGATCGTAGGCGTTCTGGGCAAGCAACTGATCGCGGACCAGGCGGGCGATCTCCAGCCGCACGCGGTCGGCGTCCTCCAGCGCCTCGGGACCTACGAGCGCGGCCACCTCGCGAAGCTCCCGGTCCTTCTGCAGGAGCTCCGTCACCTCGCCGCGCAGCCGTGCCCACTCGGACCCCAGCCGCTCGCGGAACCAGGGGTCGAGCTCACTGGTGTACAGGCTGTAGCTCGTCTCCCAGTCGACGGCCGGGAAGTGCCGCTGGTGGGCGAGGGCGGGATCGAGCCCCCACAGCGCGCCGCACACGCGCAGCGACGCCTGCGTGACGGGCTCGGAGAAGTCGCCGCCCGGCGGGGACACGGCGCTCACGAAGGTCACCGCCCCCTCGCGGTCGGGGGCGCCGAGGCAGCGGACCCGGCCCGCCCGCTCGTACAGGTGTCCGAGCCGGTTGCCGAGATAGGTGGGATAGCCCTCCTCGCCGGGCATCTCCTGCAGGCGCGAACCGATCTCTCGCAGCGCCTCCGCCCAGCGGGACAGGCTGTCGGCCATCAACGCCACCCGCAGGCCCTGGTCGCGGAAGTACTCGGCCACGGTCATCCCGAGATAGATCGAGGCCTCGCGGGCCGCGACCGGCATGTTCGACGTGTTCACGATCAGCACCGTGCGGGCCATGATCGATCCGCCGGTGCGCGGATCCTCGAGGGCGGGAAACTGTTCCAGCACCTCGGCCATCTCGTTCCCGCGCTCGCCGCAGCCGACGTAAACCACGACATCGGCCTCGGCATAGCGGGCGAGGGTCTGTTCGATCACCGTCTTCCCGGTGCCGAACCCGCCGGGCACGGCGACGGCCCCGCCTTCTGCGACCGGAAACAGGAAGTCGAACACGCGCTGCCCGGTGAGGAACGGACGATCCGCCGGCAGGCGGCCGGCCACCGGGCGTGGTCGTCGAACCGGCCACTCGTGCGACAGGCCGATCTCCTGCCCGTCGACGAGCCTCGCGACGGGGTCGCCGATCCGGAGCGGCCCCGACGCGAGCTCCGCGATTCGGCCTTCCGTCCCCGGCGGCACGAGGACTACGCGCGACGGTCCGCCGTCGGGCAGCCGCACGAGGACGTCGCCGGCGTGAACGACGTCGCCGACGGCGCGGACGGGCTCGATGGCCCACTCCCGGTCCGGATCCAGGGTGGGCGCCACCACGCCACCACGCACGAACGCCCCGGCCTCCTGCGCCAGGCGCTCCAGCGGCCGCCCGACACCGTCGAGCACGGATCCCAGCAGGCCGGGACCGAGCTCGATCGACAGCGGGCTGCCCGTGCGCCGCACGGGTTCTCCGAGCCGCAATCCCGTCGTCTCCTCGAACACCTGGATGGTGGCACGCTCACCATCCAGTCGGATCACCTCGCCGAGAAGGCCGCGCGCACCGACCCGCATGAGCTCGTACAGGCGTACGCCGGCCAGCGGGGCGGCTTCGACGAGAGCACCCACCACCCGGACGAGGCGGGCTTCGCTCGAGTCGTTCATCGGAGCTTCACCCGGTACCCGATCGCCCGGCGCAGCAGCTCGATCACGTACTCCTCGGCGGACGGGCGAGCCACCCAGCGCGGACCGGGGAACGGGAGCAGGACGGGAATCGTGTGGCGCTCGAGCCTTCGAAGCACGGGCCCGGCGGCCGCGTCGTAGAGATCGGACTGGACGAGGACGACACCCGTGCGCGGCTCGGCCGCGAGCACCTCGAGCGCTTCGGTCGCGTCCGCCGGCCCGCTCGTCCGAGCTCCCAGGCTCGCGAGCGCGAAGCCGGGCTCGACGGCCGGGTCGCACAGCACGCGCACGAAGCCGGTCGTGCGGACGGGCCGGCCGGGCACCCCGGAAGCCGCGCTCACGCCCAACGCTCCGGGTCGGGAGGCGCGCCGAGGGCGCGCGCCCACACGAGTCCGCGGAGATCCCGCACCTCGAGACGCTGTCTCAGCAGAAACGCCAGCACGGGCGCAGGTCCCAACGGTTCCCGGCGGGCGAGGGCACGCTCCTCGTCCAGCTCCATCTCGAGCAGCGCGCGGCCGAGCCGCGTGACCGGGATCGCCGAATTCGTGAGCGGCGCCGCGAGGCGCTCCGGCAGCCGGTGAGCGAGCAACTCCCGAGCGGCCCGGCGGTCGGGGGCCTCGAGAGCCCTGCGGAAGCACTGCAGGTCCACCCGGTCGCCACCGGAGAGGAAGATCGCTGCGGCCGGCAGTCGGCTTTCGGGGCCGGCCGAGAGAACGGCGCGGAGGTTCAGCAGATCGATCGCCCGCCGCACGCGATCACGCAGCGCCCGGTCACGGCGGGAGAGTCCCTCGAGGGCGCGGCCCACGTGGGCCCTCAGGAGCGCCTGCTCGCACGCCAGGAGCGGCGGCAGCCCGGGCCACTCCGCCACGAGCTCGCGGTGTTCGGCCCGAGCCCGTTCCGCCAGCGGCTGGCCGCGCTCGGCGAGCACGCGGAGCACGTCCTCCGGCGAGCCCGCCGCCAACGCGGCCGCGCGCAGCCCCGCCGGGAGAGCGTCGGTCGGCGGGACGTCACCCGCCGACTCCGGGCTCGCGGTTCCCGCCGCCGCGACACGCAGCAGGACGCGCACCTCGCGGGCCACGTCCGCCTCGAGGTGGAGTCGCAGCGACCGAATTCGGGGCCCGAGCCAGCGGACCAGAAGCCCGCACCGCCCGATACGCGTCCGCTCCAGCGCCAGCTCGGCGGACCGGGGCGTCTCGCCGGGCTGCACGTCGTAGCCGAGCCGCTGCAACTCGCGGAGCAGAGACCCGAGATCCGCGCAGGCCCGCACCCGGGTCCACTCCGCCTCGTCGAGCAGGTGGCCGGAGAGTCCGGCGGCGCGGGTATTCGCATCCGCCCACCAGGTCATGGCGACGTCTCCACGCCGCGCAGCACGCGCGCTGCGAGCTCCGGCCGCGCGGCGGCCAGTCGGGTCGGAAGGGTCGCATCGACTTCTACTTCCGTCACCCTCCCGTGCAGCACGAACCCCGGCGGAGCCCCCTCCCGCTCCACGATGTGCAGGCGGCGCACCGCGTCCGGCCGATCGGCCGCCTCCGAAGGCGGCAGACTCTCGGCCGCCGCCCGTATCGCGGCGCCGAGATCCGGCGGACAGGTTACGTCGACGTCCACGTCGCCCAGGCAGGCGAGGGCCCGACGCAGCTCTTCCGGAACGGTCGCCTCCCACTCCGGCGTCAGGGCGGCATCCGGCAGCATCTCGCGCGCCCGTCGAAACACCCTGTCCAGGGCGCTTCGACGCGCACGAAGCAGAACGCCGCGGATCTTCTTCCGGGTCGCGGCTCCCTGCGTCGCGTCCCTGGCCTGGAGCTCGGTCTCGAGCCTGCGTCGCACTTCGCTCCGCCGCTCCTCGACCCGCACCTCGGCGGCACGGCGCAGTCGCTCGACCTGCTGCTCGGCGTCGGCCCGAATCGCTTCGCAGCGCTCGTCGGCCTCGCGCTCCAGCGTGGCGATCAGCTCGTCCATGCCCACGGAGCCGCCCTCAACCGCCGCCGCCGAGCAGGATCATCAACGCGACCACGAAGCCGAGGATGACCATCGTCTCCGGAATCGCGATCATCAGCACGACGGTCGTGCCCAGCTCGGGCTTCTCGGCCAGCGAGGCGGCCGCCGCCGAGCCGATGCGTGACTGCGCCCACGCCGTCGCCAGCGCGGGAATCGCGACGGCCAGCGCCGCGCTCAGGCCCAACCAGAAGACGTCCATGCCTCCCCCATCAGGTTTGCGGGTTCACGTCGGTCCGCCGGCTCGTGGACGGCGGATCTTCCGGCTCGCCGGCCTCCGGGGCCCAATGCCGCAGGGGCCGGTAGGTCGCTCCGCCGGGGCTGTAGAACTTCCCGAAGAACTCGACGTAATGGAGCCGCAGCCCGTGCACGGTCGGCCCGAACAATCCGAGGGCGAAATTCACCGTGTGGAACAGCAGCGCGAACACGACGCCGACGAGTACGCTGCCGGTCGCTCCCACCATTCGGTTCGCCACCACCGCCATCATCACCGAGGCGGTTCCCAGGGCCATGATGCGGGCGTAGGACAGCACGTTGCCGAGCGTGGACAGCAACTCCATCGGGGCCAGCAGGCCCTCCGCGAAGACGAGCAGCGGAAACGCGACGAGCAGGGCGATCACCACGGGTGTGAAGAAGCCGGCCGGGAGGATCTTCACCGCGGCGAGGAGTGCGACCCCCACGAGAACGACCATCAGCGCCGAGATGCCCCGGCCGGCGGCCTCGCGGGCATGCCGGTGCCGCGCGGCGGCCACCATGCCGAGCACGAGGCCGAGCACGATGTGCACGAACCCGATCGCGACGGCGAGCGCCAGGAACGGCACCAGGGCCTCCTCGCGGTCGAAGGCGAGCGGCCTCATGCCGACCAGTCGCCGTCCGAGGTCGCCGAACGCTTCTCCGTACAGGAAGCCGAATACGATCGACGCGCCGGCGCACGCGCCAGCGATCTCCGACACCGAGCGGAGCGTCGTGCCCTCGCGTGACCGCAGGTGCAGCACGAGCGCGATCAGCGCCAGGACGAGCCCGTAGCCCACGTCGCCGAGAATGAGTCCGAAGAAGGCCGGGAAGAACACGGCGACGAAGGGCGTGGGGTCGATGCTCCCGTAGCGTGGAAGGGGCAGCATCCGGGTGATCGCTTCGAACGGGCGGAGCAGGCGCGGATTCCGCAGTATGACCGGGGCCTCCGCCTCCTGCACTTCGTCCCAGGTCTCGCGGGCGATGCGCTCGACCACGACGAGGCCGCCGAAGGCTTCGCGCAACTGCGACTCCAGCTCGGCCTCGGCGTCTTCGGGCACCCAACCCTCGAGGATGAAGGCCCGATGCGTGGTCGCCGTCCGATCGAGCGCCTCGAGCTCGGTCAATCGGTCCCGCACCGCGGCCCGCGCGGCGGTCAGCCCGGCCTGGCGCGCGTCGGCGAGCTCCCGCAGCCTGCCGTCGAGCGTCCGGTCGCGTTGGTCGAGCACGACCAGCCGGTCGTAGATCGCGGCGACGGCCTCGGCCAGGCTGCTCGTCTCCAGGCCCGGCGGAGCCGGCAACTCGCGCACGCCCGCCTCGCCGAGCACTTCGTCGATCTTGCCGGACCGCCCCGCGGGCATCAGCAGCACCGCCGCGATCTCGTCGCCCTCGAGCGCTTCCGTGCGGAGCTCGTAGTCGTCGCCGAGCAGAGCGCGAAGCCCCTCGTGCAGCCGTTCGAGCGACCGTCCCTCCTCCAGCACCAGCGGCACGATGCGCACGTGTGCCGGGTCTGGTTCGCGCGGCATCAGCCGGCCGAAGCCCTCGTGGTAAGCCCTGTAGCGCTCGAGCACCCCTCGCTCTTCGGCCAGCTCGGCGCGCTCGCCCTCGATCCCGGCCAGCTCACGGCGGGTGCGGTGCGCGAGACTCGCCCACCCGGCGAGGCGCGCGATGTCGACGGTAGCCCCCGACGCCGCCCCGGCTGCGGCCACTTCACCCGGCGGAGAGCCGGAGGGGTGGAGGCGCGCCAGCGCGTAGTCGACGTCCTTCAGCACGCGACGGAGCTGGCGCACCCGACGTTCGCGCCGCGGCGACCCCGGCAGCGACTCGACGCCGGGGGATCGGACGCGGGCGGGTTGGAAGACACCGGCATCCTGCAGTACGTCGAGCACCTCACCGATGCGCTCGCGAGGCCCCATGAGCCGGACGCGCAGCATGTCGATGATCACCGCACCGGCTCCCGCGGTTCACCGGGCTCCGCGTCACCGTCGTCTTCCGCCCCGCCGATCAGCCGGCTGACGACTTCGCTCGCCAACGCCTCTACCCGGTCGGCGGGGATGGCTCGCAGACGGCGCGCCTCGCTCGCCGCGCGAGCACGCTCCTCTCGGATCGTGACGGCGGCTTCCGCCTGCCTGGCGGCGAGGCGCCGCTCACGTTCGGCCCGGAGCTCGTCCTCGAGCCGCTCTTCGTGCTCGGTCAGCTCCGCCCGAACGGCGCGCACACGATCGTCCGCCTCGGCGCGACACTCCGCGAGACGCGCGTCGATCCGGGCCTCGACTTCGAGCAAGCGCTCGAGGCCTTCTCCCGATTCCCGTGTTTCTCCGGTCTGGTCGGACATGGTAGACAGATGCGGAGCGGAAACCGTGCCGCGGGCGGCCGGCCGAACGAGCCGCCGAACCACCGACGCGGCGAGGCGTGAATGGCGGGCCAGCCGCCGGTTGCCGCACGCGAACGCCCCGGCGGACCGCGGGACCTAAAGACGCTCCGTGGGACGCCATAGCCGCCATGCCCGGGCCCCCGCCGGACATTTAGTCCCATGAATCGGAGAACACGCCCACCAGCAGACGGACGTCATCCCTCGTCCGCTCGCACCCGCGAGCCTTCGCGCACGGCGTCCGAGGGGTACAGGACGACGCGGTCGCCTGCGGCCAGGCCACCGGCCACCTCCGCCATGCGACGCCCGCGATGGCCGAGGTCGACGCGGCGGATCTTCGCGCGACCGTCCTCCAGGCGGTACACGACCCAGTCGCCGTCGACGCGGAACAGCGCGCTCACCGGAACCCGCAGCACGTCCTCCGCCTCCCATGCCACCAGCGAGGCCTCGACCCGGTAGCGATCGCCCGGGAGCACACGCCCGCCGTCGAAGCCCACGATCACGTTCACCCGCTGCTCCTCGACGCCGAGGGGAGACACCTTCGTGAACGCGGACGGCTCGATCCGCCGGATCCGTCCCACGAGCGTATCCGCCTCGGGCCCGGTCGTGATCCTCGCCCGCGCTCCGACGCGCAACCGCGCCGCGTCCTCCGTGAGAACGTCGACCACGATCTCGAGGTCCGCGGGGTCGCCCAGCTCGAGAATCGGCGAGCCCGCCGTGATCGCCCGCTCGCATTCTTCATACAGGCGGAGCACGCGGCCGCCGACCGGCGCCTCGACTTCGGTGGGCTCCGCGCTCCCTCCTTCCGCCGACCCGAGCAGGGCGGCCCGGGCGGCCTGGACATCGTGCCCGGCCGCCGCGGCCGCGTCGCGTGCCTGCTGGAGCTCCGAGGCGGCCGACCGCTCCCTGGTCTCGGCCTCGTCGAGCCGCTGTGGGGCGATCGCGCCCGGCACTTCGGCGGCCACGCCGCGGAGGCGCTCCAGCGCCCGGCGGGCTTCGCCCCAGACCGCGTCCGCCTGGGCGACCCGCGCCTCCGCCGCCCGCCGCGCCGCCTCGGCGGCCCGCAGCCGCTCGACACCCTCCGTTGCTGCGCGGGTGTCGAGGGGCAACGGGTAGATGCGGGCGACCACGTCGCCCGCGTGCACGGAATCGCCGGCTTCGCAGCTGAGACGTTCGAGCCGGCCCGTGATCGGCGCCGCGACGACGTAGCGGTCGCGGACGCGCGTCTCTCCATCCTCGTCGACGGTGACGCGCACGGCTCCCCGGTCGACGACGGCCGTCTGCACGGCCACCGACCGTGGACGCACCACGAGGTAGACGACGGCGGCCGTCAGCAGCACCGCGCCGCCGAGCAGCAGCTGCCGGCGACCGATCCCCCCCCTTGCTCCGGCATTCATCGGTTCACTCACTCCCGCGTCTTGAGCACGGCGATCAGGTTGATGCGATCGAGCCGCCGTCGCACGAGCAGAGCCGCGACCACGGCGGACGCGAGCACGATTCCGACGGCCAGTAGATAGGTGCGGGGTTCCGCGACCACCGGCAGCCGGAACACGTCCGTCTCGAACCGCTGCATCACCAGCCAGGTCAAGGTCCATCCCAGCGCCAGCCCGAGCGGCAGCGCGGCGCCCACGAGCACCGCCTGCTCGCCGAGCAGCATCCGCGCCACTTCGCGGCGCGTGAAGCCCAGAACGCGCAGGCTGGCGAGCTCCCGACCACGCTCCGACAGGGCGACCCGCGCCTGGTTGTAGACGATCGCCATCACCAGCGCGGCACCGAGCACGAGCGTCGAGCTCAGAGCGATCACGAAGCTCTCCTCGATCGTCTGGTTGAAGCTGTCGACCAGCGCTTCCTTCACGATCACGGTCGCCACGCCGGGCAACCGCTTGAGCCGGTCGTAGAGCTCGTCGGCCCGCGTGCCGTCGATTCGCAGCCACGCTCCGGAAACGGTGCGTCCCTCGCCGAGCAGGCGATACAGGGTCCCGGCTTCCAGATACACCTCGGCGCCCATGAGCTCGTCGACCAGCCCCGCCACGACCAGGTCACGCTCCGGCCGTCGCCCTTCGGTGACCTCGACGCGGAGCGTGTCGCCGGGACCGAGCTCGAGCTTGTCGGCCAGGCCGCGGCTGATCAGCACGCCGTCCACGGGCGGGGCATGGACCCGAAAGTCGGCGTCGACGATCCGCCGCAGCTGGGCGCCCGGTTCCAGCCCGACGAGCGCGGCCCGGCGCTCCCTCGGGCCGTGCAACAGTCGAGCCGGTGCCGTCCGCACGGGTTCGAGGAAGAGCACCCCGGGAAGATGTCCGATCTCCGCCAGGGCATCCCGCCCGCGCGGCGTGTCGAAGTAGACGGCCACGTCCTCGCGATAGACGTGGTTGAACTCGAGGTCTGCGACCACGTCGATTGCATCGAACATCGACAGCAGCGCCACCAGCACGCCGAGAGCCATCACGATCCCCGCGGCCGTGCTCGCCGACTTCCAGCGGGCTCTCGTCACGTTGCGGACGATCATCCTCCACACGGGCCCGAGCGCGACCCAGGCTCGCGATCCCTCGAGGCGCCCGCGGCGGAAGCGCGGCGGCGCCGGGGGCGCCATCGCGACCGCCGGCGCCAGGCGGACCACGCGCCGCGCCGCGGCCACCGCGCCGGCGACGCCCGTCACGAACGCGATCACGAGGGCCACCGCGACGAGGGTCGGGTCGAGGTGGAAGGCGGTCTCGGGGAACTGGTAGAAGCGGGCATAGACCGTGGCCAGCCGATAGGCCAGCCAGATCCCGACCCCGGTGCCCAGCACCGCCCCCGCCGCCACCGGCACAAGGGCGAGCTGTACGTAGTGGAACGCCACCGTACTGGATCGAAACCCGAACGCCTTCATCAGGCCGATCTGCTCCCGTTCGATCCGCACCAGCCGCAACAGCGTCGCATGGAGCAGGAACGCCGTCACGACGAGGAACAGCGCCGGAAAGAACGAGCCGGTGACCTGCGTCTCCTCGATCTCCGAGGTCACGAAGCGGTGGGAGAGGTGGTCGTCCCGCCCGTAGGCGCCGACTCCGCCGTACGGGTCCAGGAGCTCGTCGAAGCCGGCGAAGACGGCGCGCTCGTTCGCTCCGGGCCGCAGCGTCGCCACGACGTCGTTGAACGCGCCCTCCATGTCGAACGCGGCCGCCATCGCGCGCTCGCTCATCCACATCGCCCCGAAACGTCGGTTGTCGGGAAACACCGAACCGACCCCGCTCACTTCGTAGATGAACTCCGGGGAGATCGCGGTCCCGACGACGGTCAGCTCCTGCCACCGCCCGTTGAGCACCGCGCCGAAGGCGTCGCCGGGGTGCAACCCGTTGGCGGCGGCGAACGCGTCGCTGATGACGACCTGGTCGCGGCGCCCCGGTTCCACGGTTCGACCGCTGCGCAGGTGCAGCCGATTGAGCGTCGGCTCCCCGTGGTCGGGCAACGACACGAGCCGCCCCGTCGCCGGCTCGGCCAGCCCCGGCACGTCGAGGACGACGTCGCGGACGATGCGCACGTACACTCGATCGACGCCGGACACGTCCGCGAGCCGGCCGGCCAGCGGCGCCGGAGCCCGGGTCGCGTGCGCGAACACGTCGCCGAAGCCGTAGTCGCGGTAATAAAGCTCCTGGCTCCCGAGCAGGTAGCCGTGCATCGAGCGCAGCATGATGAACACGGCGACGCCGCAGGCGACCAGCACCGCCACGGCGGTGAGCTGGCCCTTCAGGTGCGTGGCGTCGCGAACGACCTTCAGGTTCAGCGTGCGCATGCCGTCACCACGCGATCTCGGCGGGCGAGGCCCGCACCTCGTTGACCTCCTCGCCGACGATGCGCCCGTCGCGCATCCGCAGCACCCTGTCGGCCAGCCTGGCGATCGCCGCGTTGTGGGTGACGAGCACGGTCAGCGTGCCGGTCCGGCGGTTCACGTCGTCGAGCACCTCGAGGATCCGCTTGCCGGTCTCGTAGTCGAGCGACCCCGTCGGCTCGTCGCACAGCAGGACGTCGGGCCGCTTGGCGATCGCGCGGGCGATCGCCACCCGCTGCTGCTCGCCGCCCGAGAGTTGCGACGGGAAGTGGTCGAGACGCTCCCCGAGGCCCACGAGCTCGAGGGCCGCGGCCGGGTCGAGCGGATCGGCGGCGATCTCCGTCACCAGTCGCACGTTCTCCAGCGCCGTGAGGCTGGGCAGGAGGTTGAAGAACTGGAACACGAATCCGACGTGCTCGCGCCGGAACCGGGTGAGCGCCGTCTCGTCCGCGTCGGTCAGGCGGTGGTCGCGGAAGGTCACCTCGCCCGCCGTGGGGACGTCGAGCCCACCGAGGATGTTGAGGAGCGTCGACTTGCCGCTGCCCGACGGGCCCAGGATCACGACCAGCTCTCCGTGGCGCAGCTCGAGGTCGGTGTCCTCGAGGGCGCGGACCTGGACCTCCCCCATCTGATACACCTTCCGCAGCCCGCGCGCCGTGAACACGACGGTGGCCGCGGTAGTCATGCGTCGGCCGATTCGGATTCCCGCCCTCGCACGACCCTCGACCCTTCGAGCGCGCCCCGGTGCTCGGTGACGACCGTGCACTGTCCTTCGATCCCATCGCGCTCGTAGTAGATCACCACCCAGTCGTGGGTGCGGCCGAGCCGGTGGGCGCGGGCCGTGTTCGAGTAGAGCGCCGTGAAGTGCCACTCGCCCCGTTCGGTGTGCAGGATCGGCAGCCACGAGCGACCGGCCGGGTTGAAGCGCCGGGGGGCGATCGTGGGAAGCTCGCCAGCGTCCGCGCGCCGGCGGTATTCCGCGTCCACGTCGAGCAGGACATCGACGGGCGGACGCCCGTTGTAGGACGGGGTCCGGAACGCGGCTGGCCGGCGCCTGGCGAGCATGCCCGCCAGGGCGGTGCGGACGGCGTGTACCCGCCCCTCGCCGAATCCCGGCACATCCCCGAGCCGCCCGTCCCAGGCCGCCAGCTCGAGATCCTCCAGGGTCTCGACACCCAGGCGGTCGTGGATACGCTCGGCCAGTACGTCGCCGATCCCCGGCACGCGCGCGAGCAGGCTCTCGGGAGCGACCTGGCCTTCGAGGCGATCTAGCAGTCCGATTCGGCCGGTCCGCACGTACTCGTCGATCAACGCCGCGAGGCTCCGTCCGATGTGCGGAAGGCGGATCAACCCTTCCGTGCCTTCTCGCGCGAGCAGCGGCACGACCGGCGCGTGGCGTTCCCGCAGCGCGCGGGCCGCCGAGAGATACGCCCCGACCCGGAACGGATTCGCGTCCTGCGCTTCCAGCAGGTCGGCGATCCGCTCGAGACGGTCGGCGAGCTCGGCATTGGAGGGCCGGACGGCCGGAGATGCCGGCTGCCCTGCGTCCTTCACCCGCGAGGCTCGCCGAGGATCGAAGGTCCGCGGCGCGATCATCTCGATCGCCTCACTCGGACACCCGCTCGACGACGATCGAGCAGTCGGCTAGAAGAGCGGCCAGCGCGCCGACGGCCGCCCACACCGGCGCCAGCACGGTACCCACGACCCCGATCGTCAACGGAATCTCGATCAGGATGCGGCCCTCTTCGTTCTTGATGATCAGACGGCGGACGTTGCCTTCGTGGACCAGCTGCTTCACGCGTCCCAGCAGGTCCTTCCCCTCGACCTGGAATTCCTCGTGCTCGACGGTCATCTCGGTGCTCCTGGTTTCGATCTCGTTCATCGTTCTTTCTCCCACGGGTCAGGGATCGCAGAATCCCTCAGCCGTTTTCGCTGCGAGAAGTCTGCCCGATTACGGCGTGCGCACCGACCCGGCCGCGAGGGGGAGGTTGCCGCGGATTACAGCCGGATCCGGGGGGTGTGGCTCCCTCGTCTGCGGCATCCTGTCCTCGTGGAGGGGACCAGAGCGGACACGGCACGGCGGGCCTGGGGGACTTTTTGTCGCGCTGCGGTAGCGCGGTCGGGCTCGCGGACACCGATCTCGTCGGTGCGCCGGGCGCGAACTGGGTAGATGCGCGAGGCGGATCCGCCTCTGCCCGTGCTCAGCCGCGGAGCGGCCAGGGTCACGGACACCGCTGGCATACCCTCCGCATCCCTGTGAACCGTCCGATTTGCTTGAATCCGTGAGGGGAGGGGACGATGAATCCGAAGGCGATCGCGGTTCGGGGAGCGGCCGCCGTGCTGTCGGCGGCGGGACTCGGAGCACTGTCGATGTCGTGCGGGCCGCGTCAGGCGCCCGAGATGCCGATCTACGCGAGCCCCATCGATCTGACGCTCCTGGCCGGTGAATGGAAGGGCGAGTACTCCTCCCACGAGGGGCGCCGCGGCTACATCGGCTTCCGGCTCGAACCCGGCGAGAACACGGCCCGTGGCGAGGTCGTCATCTATCCGGAAGTCGTGACCGGCCGAACCGGGGACGACGGCGATCCGTACGCCGATCGGCTGATGGAGCGCCAGCCCGATCCGACCTACGTGCCCGTCGAGTTCGTGTGGACGGAGCGCGGCCAGGTGCAGGGGATGCTCAAGCCGTACCGTGATCCCGAGCTGAAGACCACGCTGGCCACCAGCTTTCGCGGCCAGTGGCGGGGCGAGTTGATCGAGGGCGATTTCGAGTCGCGGGACGGCGGCCGGGTCGTTCGCACCGGCTGGTGGCGGGTCGTTCGCACGGGCGGAAAGGTCGAAGGCGCCCCGCTCCGAGTGGGCGACGAGCTTCCGCCGTACGCCGACCTCGTGGAGCTGGGCCGCGAGGTGTTCGTGGCCAGGGGCTGCACGGCCTGTCACGGCGAGGAAGGGGCCGCCGCGGACCACGCGGCGGACGCGGCGGCTCCGCGGCTGGAAGCGGTCACCGAGCACCGGACCTTCCCCTGGATCTACCACATGGTCGTATCGCCCGACTCGATGCTGCAGGCGGACGCCACGGCGCGCAGCCTGGTCGCCGGATACACCCGGCGCATGCGCGATCGGGACGTCACGCCGTGGGAAGCGCTGCTGCTCTACGAGTACCTGGTGGAGCGGGCGGCGGCCCGGCCGGCGACCAACTGACTCCCGCCGGATCCGTCCGGGCCGGATGCTGACGAGAAGCCCCGCCGGCGCGCTGCCGATGCGCCGGCGGGGCTTCTGCGGTCGTGGCCTCTCGGCCGACCCGCGCTCGAAGCAGTGGCTACTTCTTCTTCTTCGCTTCGACCTTGATCTTCCGACCACGCGCCTCGGTGGTCTTCGGCATGTGAACCGTGAGGATCCCGTTCTCGAAATCGGCGGCGATCTTCCCGGCATTCACGAACGCGGGCAGAGTGAAGCTGCGGACGAACTCCCCATAGGCACGCTCGTACACGCGCAGCTTGCCCTCTTCCTTCTCCTCGTGCTCGACCTTCTTCTCGCCGCGGATCGACAGGATGTTTCCCTCGATCTCGATGTCGACGTCTTCGGGCGCGACACCCGGCAGCTCGGCCGTCAGGACCATCTCTTCGTCGTGCTCGACGACGTTGACGGCCGGTGCCCAGCCGAACGGCTCGGGTTCGCCGAACGGCTCACCCAGTAGACGGCTGATCCGGTTCTCGAACCCATCGGCTTCACGCCACGGGGCCAGCACGGAGAACCTGCGGCTCGGAAGCGCTAGCATGGTTCCCTCCTTCGCTCACGCGATCTATGCGATCCATCTCGCCCGCGGGAAGCGGAGCGAGCTCTGCTTCCAGCTCGATGCGTAAACCGTGCCGTCGGGGAGTCGCGGAATCCGCTCCCCTAATTCGAGGTCCGACACGTGGTTCGGCCACCGGATGCGGACACCAGGGGCGCGACTGCCGTGCGGGCGAGATAAGCTGTCCCGCCCGCCCTCGGCGAAGAGGGTCGGAGCGTCCCGCGGCCGGCGTCGGGCGTGGTCGATCGGGGTCCGATGGAAGGGCACGGGTCATGCTCGTGTATGACCCGCCGGCGACCATGTCATCGCCCACTCTCGGAGGTAGGCCATGAACCAGCACGGGGGCTTCCGTCTCGGCTCGGTGCTCGGATTCGAGATCCGCATCGACTATTCGTGGTTCGTCATATTCGCGCTCGTCCTGTGGTCGTTCTCCGCCGGCGTGTTTCCGGTCGAGTATCCGGGGCTGACACCGGTCACTTACTTCGCGATGGGAGCGGCCGGAACGCTGCTGTTCTTCGTGTCGCTGCTCGCGCACGAGCTCTCCCACTCGGTGGTGGCGCGCTCGAAGGGCATCCCGGTCGAGGGCATCACTCTGTTCATCTTCGGCGGCGTGGCCTGGACGCGGCTGGAGTCGGAGACGCCGGCCGACGAACTGCTGATCGCGGGCGTGGGACCGCTGGCCAGCCTGGTGATCGCGGCGCTGTTCGGCGGCCTCGCCGGGGTCGGGAGCGCCCTCGGCGCGCCGGCACCGGTGACGGGCGTGGCGGCGCACCTCGGCCTCCTCAACCTCGCCCTCGCCGTGTTCAACCTGCTCCCCGGCTTTCCCCTCGACGGCGGTCGTCTGTTCCGGGCGATCGCCTGGAAGCTGACCGGCGACGCGACGAAGGCGACACGCTGGGCGGCGAACGGCGGAAAGGCCCTCGGCTACGCGCTGATGGGACTCGGCGTGCTGCAGGTGTTCGCCGGCGCGGGCCTCGGCGGGTTGTGGATCCTGTTCATCGGCTGGTTCCTGCGGGGCGCCGCCGGGGCCTCGTACGCCCAGCACGTGCTGCAGAACGTGCTGGCGGGCGTGACCGCCGCCGACGTCATGACGTCGGACCCGGAGACCGTTCCCGCCCACCTCCCCCTCGATCGACTGGTCGAGGAGCACTTCCTCAAGCGACGCTTCCAGTCGTTCCCCGTGCTCGACGGGGGACGGCTGGTCGGGCTGGTGACGCTCGGGCAGGTGAAGGACGTGCCACGCGCGGAGTGGCCCGCCCGCTCGGTCGCCGACGTGATGACGCCGACCTCCGACCGAGCCGCCGTGACGCCCGGATCGCCGATCACGGAGGTGCTGGACGAGATGCGCGACACCGACACCGGCCGCGTGCTCGTGGCGCGTGACGGCGAGCTGGTCGGGATCATCTCGGCGGCGGACATCACGCGATGGATCCAGTGGAGCCGCGACGTCGAGGGCCTGTCCGCCGGGAGTACGGGCGGCGGAGCGGCGAGATCGTGATCCGAGAGCTGCGCGCCGCGGCCCTCCTCCTCGCCGCGGCTGGCGGCGGCGGCCCGGCGATGCTCCGGGCGCAGGTGGCCCCGGTCGATACGACCGCGTCGGAGGCCTCCGACGTCGTGCGCGAGATCATTCGCCAACGGATCGAGGATGGGCGCGAGGCGGACGCCATGCGCGTGGCCGGAGACACGTTGTGGCTACCGCCGGTAGCGGCGCGCTTCTACGAGGCACGCGGCTTCGAACCCGCCTGGAGCCGGGACGACACCGTGTCGGCGATCGCCGACAGCCTGCTGGCGACGCTACGCCGGGCCGGCGAGGACGGGCTGCGTCCTGCCGACTATCACGTGGCGCGGGCCCAGGAGCTGCTCGAAGCGCTTCGCCGCAGCACCACACCCGAGCCGTCCGAGCTGGCGGATCTCGACCTGCTCCTGACCGACGGTTATGCGGCGTTCACGAGCCACCTCGTCGCGGGTCGCCTCGACCCCGTGACGCTCGGCCCGCGCACGGCGGAGAGCCCGGAGGGACTCGACCTCGCGCGACGGCTCGAACGCGCGGTCGGCTCCGGCGGCGTCCGCCGGAGCATCACCGCGTTGATCGACGGCTCGGAGCCGGGGTACCGCCGTCTCCGGACGGCGCTCGCGCGCTACCGTTCCCTGGCGGCGCGTGGCGGTTGGCCCAGGCTCCCGCCGTCCGGCGAGGGACAGGTGCTCGGACGCGGATCGAGGGATCCGGCGGTGGCCGTTCTGCGCCACCTGCTCGAGGAGACGGGCGACTACGCGCCACCCGCCGACGAGGACGTCGATGCGGCCGAACGCGGCGCTCTCATCTTCGACGCCGGGCTCGAGGTGGCCGTCCGGCGCTTCCAGGCCCGTCACGGCCTGCCGGAGACCGGCGCGGTCGGACCGCGCACCCGGGCGGCTCTCCAGATTCCGCCCGCTCTCCGGGCCCGCCAGATCGAGCTGAACCTCGAGCGCTGGCGCTGGCTTCCGGAGGCCCTGGGTCGGCGCTTCGTGCTGGTGAACATCGCCGGGTTCACGGTCGATGTCGTGGACGACGATCGCACGGTGCTGTCGATGCCGGCGATCGTGGGGACCGCTTACCGACAGACCCCCGTGTTCAGCGACACGATCACGTATGTCGTGTTCAACCCGTCATGGCGCGTCCCGCGGGACATCGCGCGAGAGGAGATCGTGCCAGCCGTTCGCGAAGACCCCGGGTACCTGGCGCGCGAAGGCCTGCGCCTCATCGGCCCCGACGGCCACGACATCGACCCGACCACGATCGACTGGAATGCGCTGCCCGCCCGGCTTCCGTGGCGATTCGAACAGGAGCCGGGCCCCCGGAACGCCCTCGGCCCGGTGAAGCTGATGTTCCCGAACCCGTATGACGTCTACCTGCACGGCACCCCGCAGCCCGAGCTGTTCAAGCAGGCGGTGCGGGCTTTCAGCCACGGCTGCATACGGCTCGAGCGCCCGCTGGAGCTCGCCCGTTACGTGCTGGAGGGGGACGCGGAATGGACCGACGACCGGATCGCGGAAGTGCTGAGGGAGGGGCGCGAGGTCACCGCGCCGTTGCGGTACCCGATGCCGGTGTACGTCGAGTACTGGACGGCGTGGGGGGAACCGGACGGGACCGTCCAGTTTCGTGACGACATCTACGAACGCGATCGGGTGCTCGACCGGGCACTCCCCCCCGCAGAGAAATAGCGTGCTCCGACCGGCACCCGACCACTATGTGCACTTCGAATTCCTGCCGCCTTGCGCGTCTCAGGCGAAGGTGAACGCCTTCACCGTGAGGCGGTTGTCGACGGCGATGACGCCGGGGGCCGCCCAGGCGGTCCGCTCGGCTTCGTCACGCTCGGCCCACGAGCGCACGGTACCCTTCAGGATCACCTTGCCACCCTCGGACTCGACCTTGACCTGGCCCGCGTCGAGCAGCGCGTTGCGCTCGAACGCGTCCGAGATCTTCCGCTTGATCTCGACCGGGCTGACCTTCGGCTTGATCGTGATCTTGTTGGTGACGCCCTTGACGCCCATCAGCTCGCGGACCGCGTTGTAGGCGGCACGGCGCTGGTACTCCCACTCGACCGTACCTTCCAGCGTCAGCCAGCCGCTCGACACGGCCACCTGGATCCGATCCGGGACCGTCGTGGCCCAGCGGATGGCGCGCACCGCGGCCTCCGCGATGTCGCTGTCCTCGCGCTTCGCGTGCTCGCCGACGATCACCTCGATGTCGTTCACCACGGCGTGCACGCCCGGCACGCGCTTCGTCACCTGCTCGGCCAGCCGCTTCTGCGCGTAGCTGCCGACGTCGCCGGTCAGCGTGATCACTCCTTCATGGCCCACCGCGACTCCGATGTGCGACGAATCGACCTCGGGGTCCCAGGCCAGCTCCTCCAGGACGTCCGTCTGGAGTTCCTCGGTCGCCCTCATGGCTCCCCCCGCGTTGAGATCACCCGGCAAACGCCCGCGGGCCGCGGTGCATCGCACGCTCCGCTCGCGTCGCCGGACCCGGCGCGCCGATCCCGATGACCGGCGCCGAACCGTGTTCGTGCAAGGCCGGTACCGGCACCGACGCGCGATGACGACCGAGGTAAGCGACGACATGGCAAGTAGATGAGGCGAGGGCAGCCGGACGCGGCCGGCGTCGGACGTGTCGACCTGACACAGGAAGAGTGCGACACCCGGGACAGGTTGTCCCCGCCCGAAGCGAGGTTCAGCCCTTCAGCACGCCCAGCGGCCGCAGCCGGCAGACCTTCCGCCCGATCCCGGCTGCGTCCACGACGTCGACCACGTTCGCCACGTCCTTGTAGGCCTCGGGGATCTCTTCGGCCACCGTGGCGAACGAAGCCGCCCGGACCTCGATCCCCCGCTCGGCGAACTCCCGCTTCAAGTCGCGCCGCTCCGATCTCACGGACTTCTTCGCCTGCGTCCGGCTCATGCGGCGGCCCGCCCCGTGGCAGGTCGAGCCGAACGTCTCGCGGTACGCGCTCTCGGTGCCGACCACCACGAAGGAATAGCGGCCCATGTCCCCCGGAATCAGCACGGGCTGACCGGTGTCCCGATACGCCTCGGGCACGTCGGGATGACCCGGCGGGAAGGCGCGCGTCGCGCCCTTGCGGTGCACGCACAGCCGGCGCTCGCGGCCGTCGATCTCATGCGTCTCCCACTTGGCGTTGTTGTGGGCCACGTCGTAGACGAGCCGGAAGCCCATCTCCTCCCATGACTCGCCGAGGACGTGGGCGAACGCCTCGCGCACCCGGTGCGCCATCACCTGGCGGTTCGCGAACGCGTAATTGGCGGCCGCCGCCATCGCCCCCAGGTAGCGCTCGCCCTCGGGCGAGATGAGCGGCGCGCAGGCGAGCTGCCGGTCGGGAAGCTCGATCCCGTAGCGGCCGGACGCTTCCTCCATCACGTCGAGGAAGTCGGTGCAGACCTGGTGGCCGAGACCGCGCGAGCCCGAGTGGATGAACACGGTGACGGTGTCCGGCTCGAGACCCAGCTTCGTGGCCGTGTCGGCGTCGTACACCTCGTCCACGTAGCCAACCTCGATGAAGTGGTTGCCGGAGCCCACCGTGCCGAGCTGCGGTTTCCCCCGTTCGACGGCCCGCTCGCTCACCTGCTCGGGATCGGCACCCGGCAGGGTGCCCCGGCTCTCGGTGTGGACGAGGTCGTCGGCCGTGCCCATCCCCCGGTGGACCACCCACGCCGCGCCGCGCTCGAGCACTTCGCGGATCTCGATGGAAGACAACCGCTTCTCGTCCCGCCGGTACCCCTCGCCGACGCCCGCAGGTACGTCGCGGTCGATCTGGTCCATCAGCTTCTTCATTCGGGGTCGCGCGTCGGCCGCCGACATGTCGCAGCGCAGCAGCCGCACGCCGCAGTTGATGTCGTACCCGACGCCTCCCGGGCTCACGACCCCGCCCTCCTCCGGGTCGAAGGCCGCCACCCCGCCGATCGGGAAGCCATAGCCCCAGTGGATGTCTGGCATGCCGATCGAGCGGCCGACGATGCCGGGCAGGCAGGCGACGTTGGCCACCTGTTTCACGGCGTCGTCGCCCCGGATGTCCTCGATCAGCCGCCGGTCGGCGTAGATGATGCCGTCGACCCGCATCTTCCCCCGCCGCGGGAGAAGCCAGCGATAGTCGCCCAGCTGCTCGAGGGTGTGATCGCCGCTGGTGAGCGTGGTCCCGGTGGCATCCGTCGCATCCGTCATCTCGCCATTCCTTCGTTCCGTCTCAGAGGTCGAAGATCACGCGCGCCCGCCAGCCACCGTCGCGTTTCTCGACCTCCAGCCCGTGATAGGTGACGCCCTTGAGCTCGCGGATCGGCGGGGACGCGTTCGGGTCGGCGCGCACGCGGGCCCGCAGCCCCGACGCGTCGAGCCGCTCGAACTCGGCATCGCCGTAGACGAAGCCGTTCACCTCCTGCAGGTAGAGGAGCTCGCGCAGCCAGCGGACGAGGAGGCCGGCGAGGTCGGCATCCCCGCGCTCGAGCTCGATGACCCGCTCTTCCGCGGCGAAGACCGGAGCGGGCGCCGACGAATCCTCGGACGACGGCAGATCGCCCCGATCCGGATCCCTGACCAGCGCCATCATGCCGGTCGCCGCACGGCCGAAGAGCTGCTGGAGCGAGGACGCCCGGACCTCCATGCCCAGATCGGCCGTGTGCTCGACCTCGACGACGCCGGGTGCGATTTCCCCGGTCATGGTCATCGCATCATAACCCCTTTCTCGCCGGGCCGGGGCGACCGGCTCCGCTCACATCGCGAACAACGCCAGCACGGTGTAGGCGAGGCCCGCCAGTCCGGCGGCGATCAGCGCGGGCGGCATCTGGGTCAGGACGTGGTCCATCAGGTCGCAGCCGGAGGTGAGGGACGAGAGGATCGTCGTGTCGGAGATCGGCGAGCACTGGTCGCCGAACACCGAGCCGCCGGTGACGGCGCTGAAGCAGAGCATCAGGAAGAAGGGGTCGGGATCGACCGCCCACGCCAGCGGCATCGCGACCGGAAACAGCACGGCGTAGGTGCCCCAGGAGGTCCCGGTCGAGAAGGCCGTGAACATCGCCAGCACCAGCAGGGCCGCCGGGAGCAGCACGGGCGGCATCCAGGGCCCTACGGTCTCGACGACGTACGGCGCGGTGCCGACGGCGTCGGCCACCGACTTTAGCGTCACCGCGAGGGCCAGCACGATCGCCCCGATCGTCACCCCCTTGCAGCCGTCGATGAAGCCGTCGACCGCGTGCTTCAGCGACATCCCCCGGGCGAGAGCGATCCCGAATCCGGCGAGGACGGCGAGGACGAACGCCTCGGCGATCGGGAGGCTCGGATCCGAATGCCGGCCGAGGATGGCGTACGTATAGACGAACGGGATGATCGCCACGCCGAGCAACACGGCCATCGGTCCGAAGAAATCCAGCAGCGACGGCTCGTAGTCTTCGGGAGTCTGCACCCGCGTCAGCTCCTCGGCGGCCAGCGGCTCGGCGCCCGGGCGGTCGAGCGCGCCGGTCTCGCGGGCCCGCGCCATCGCCCCGCGCATCTTCCCGAACCAGGTCGCCGGCCCGCGATCGAACGCGAACAGCAGCGTGAAGAGGATGGCGAAGATGGCGTAGAAGTTCAGCGGGATCGCCCGGACGAAGTAGGTGACGCCCTCGTCCGCCGTGGTGATCATCGGCACGGTGCCGGCGACGAGTCCGCCCACGTAGATCGGCCAGACGTTGAACGGGATCAACGTCGCGGCCGGCGAACCGGTGGAGTCGACCACGTAGGACATCTCCTCGTGGGCGACCCGGTGCCGGTCGGAGATCGGGCGGGCGGTCGCGCCGGTCAGCACGGTGCTGATCGAGCCGCCCTGGTGGAAGATCAGCCCCATGATCCAGGTGAACAGCTTCGCCGTCTGTGGCCCCTTCACCATCTTCTCGCCCGCCCAGTTGGCGAACTTCAGCGCCCCGCCCGTGCGGGTCCACAGGCCGACGAGTCCGCCCAGCGCCCACAGGTAGACGAGCAGGATGAGCCCGTAGTCGGGCGAGCCGATCGAGGGGATCAGGAACTCCTGCACGACGTTCACCCGGCCGCTGATCACCCCGCCGAGCACGATGCCGATGAACAGGGCGGAGATCACCTCGCGCAGGGCGAAGGCTAGAAACAGGGCCACGACGGGCGGCACGATCGACCAGATGCCGTAATGCTCGCCGTTGGTGGGGAAATCACCGGCGAAGAACCAGCCGACCGCCACGAGAGTGACCGCGACGGCGATACCCGTCCAGCGGATGCGCGAGCGCTTCGGACCCGGATCTGCCACGTCAGTCTCCCTGGTACGGGTGGCCGGCGGTGTGTTCGTGCGCCGAAACCTGCACGTCGGAGACGGGTTCGCAAAGCCCGAGCAAGCTGCCGGAGATGGGCAGCGGGTAAAAAGAAGCCGACAGACGACGCGAACGACGTTCGGACCAGCCCCCTAGCCCTCCCGCCGCCGCGCGCCTGCCGGTTCTGCGGCGTATGCCGTGGTCTGTGACTGCGGCCGCTGCCGGCCTACTCGTCGTAGTTCAGCAGCTTCCACCCCTCCGGACGCTCGACCAGGACGTCCAGGAGGGCCAGCTCGCCTTCGGCTCCGTCCGATTCCCGGACGACCGTGAGGCGAGCTCCCAGGTGCAACTCGAAGCCCGGGTACGTCTCCGTACCGTCGGTGTATTCGATCTTCTCGAACTTGAACTTCTCGCCGCCGTAGCGTTCGAGCGCGCGTCTCATCGCCTTGCCGGTGTTGTGCTCGTTGAGCAACCGGGCATACTCGAACGTCAGGTCCTCGCTCTCCGGCAGCGACGGCCAGAGCAGATCTCGATGCTCGTCGCGAGTCACGAGCAGGGACTTCAGTTTCGCGGTGTCCTTCCGGGCGACCGCGTCGAGGGCCGCCTCGACCAGCGCTTCGGCCGAGGGGTACGCGCCCTCCATTCTCGGGGCTGACGACGCGTCGGCCCGGCCGCAGGCGGCGGCCGCGAGGGCCACCGCCAGGGCCATGCCGATACGGCGTGGTGCGGCGAGCGTCATCCTACTGGTCGTTCTGGTTGGCGCGATCGTCCATGCCCGTCGGATCCCAGATCGTCCAGCCGGAGTACCAGGCGGCCGACACGCTCGTGCCCGGCTCCACCGCCCCCGCGTAGTCCGTCGCCTGCAGGGTGCGGCCGTCGGTCGGCATGATGATTCCGGCGCCGCCTTCGTTGTTGAACGTGGACACGTCGGTCGGCACGTAGCCGCCCGGCATCGCGCTCGGCGCGAAGTCCGGCGGGCTCATCATGGTGCCGAACGTCAGCGCCGAGGCCGGCAGGTTCGGATCGGCCACCATGTTGTTCCAGCCGGCGTTGTTGAAGTACGTGGCGATGTCGTATCCGCCACCGCACCCGTCGGAGAGATCCTCGGTGCCCGTCGGGCCGTTGGACCACAGGATCGTGCTCTGCACCGTGTTGATGAGCGTCGGATCGGTCTCGCCGCCGAGCGCGTTGTCCGCGTTCGCCTGCGTGACCGCGCCCTCGAAGCAGAGGCCGGTCTCGTCGAAGTTCGTGACGATGCTGTTGAAGATCCGGTAGTTCGACCCCTCGCGGAGCTGGATCCCGTCGTCGCTGTTGCCGACGCCCTCGTTGATTTCGCCGTCGCGGGCGCCCACGAGGGTCATGTTGGCCACGATCGCCGTGCTCTGCGGCGAGGCCGAACCGTCGTCACCGTTGGTGCTCAGCTCCATGCCCTGGTCGGCGTCGTCGCCGCGCTGCTGCGCGATTCCGAACTGGATGAAGCCGCGGTAGCCGTCGGTTCCGTCGAAGCTGTCGTCGCCGATCCCGGTCATCACCATGTGGGTCTGCGACGCGCTGCCGCCGAACGGCTCCGTGCCGTCGTCCACGTTGTAGTGGACCTGGACGTAGTCGATCGTCGTCCCGGCACCGGTGCCCTGCAGGGCGATGCCGTTGAGCTCGTCGGTCGTCGTGACGCGGTCGCCGGCGAACGCCACCCGCACACCCCGCAGGATGCCGCTCGAGTCTTCGTCGTCCACGCCGCCGAACAGGCCGGACTCGCCCTCGCCCGACGCCTCCGCGCCGCTGTTGATCGGAGCGCGGCCGTTCAGCACCACGCCGCCCCAGTCACCGCGAGCCCGCGAACCACGCGGCGCGCTGCTGGTGAACACGATCACGTTCTCGGCCGCCGGCTTGACGGTCTTGTCGGCTTCGTTGGCGTTCGCGTCGGCGATGATCTTCGAGCCGCGCGATACGACCAGGTAGCTGCCGCGGGCACCCTGCGGCGGGTTCACGTTGCCGAGAATCGTCGTCCCGGGCTCGATCGTGAGCGTGACCGCGTTGCAACCCGGAAGCGGGCTCGCCGGGTCCGGACCGCAGTCCGTGCCGACGAAGATCGGACCGTTCAGGAGCCACTTCTTGTCAGCCGTCCAGGTCGTGTTCTGATCGACGTCCGTGAACACGTCGACGAACGTCTGCGTGGGCGTGCCGATCGTCGCGGTCGCGATCGCGCTGCCGGTCTCGCCCGCCGAGTTGATCGTGAACACCTGCGCGGCGTAGGTCGCCCCGTCGGTGAGGCCGGTGAACGTGGCCGACGTGGCCGACGCGCCGACGTCCTGCGTGCGCTTCGTCTCGCCGGTCGTGACGAGCTCGACGCGCTGGCTGGTGACGTTACTGGTCGGCACGGTCCAGGTGACCTCGATGTCGTTCCCGGTCGTCGCGGCGGCCACGTTGGTGGCGACCGCGGGTGGGTTCGTCGTGCCGCCGCCACCCGGATCGTTGGTGTTGTCGGAACAGGCCGTCGCGGCCACGATTCCGACGAGCGCGAGCGGCGCGAACGAGCGTACGATTCTGCGCATGGAGTCCTCTGTGGTTTGCGTTGTCATTCCCATCAGTTCCCGTAGGACAGGCCGACCGAGATCGTCTGCCCGACCTGGTATTCGCGCTGGAGCCGCGTGATGCCGTTGGCCGATTGCTCCCAGCGGTACGGCTGATCCAGCAGGTTCTCCGCCTTGAGCTTCACGCCGAGGCGGTTGGTGAGCTGGTGGCGGAACGTCAGGTCCACCACGTGACGGGGCTGCTCGAGGATGTCGGGTACGCCCGAACCGCCGGCGGCTTCGATCCGCGCGCCGAACACGTTGTAGAACGTCCCGATTTCGGTCCGGCCGCTGTTGGACTGCCAGACCAGGTTGAGGTTGACGACGTACGGGGACTGGCCTTCGAGCCGGCGCTGCGTGTTCGTCGGATCGAACAGGCCCTCCGCGATCACGTTCACCTGCGAGTCGATGAGCGAGAAGTTGCCGGTCGCCGTGACGTTGGAGGCGAAGCCGCCGAGGAAATCGAGCCGCTTGCGGATGGTCAGCTCGCCGCCGAGCACGTGGCCGTCCTGGGCGTTCTGGAACGAGTAGCCGCTGGACGCCGTGGCGATGAACACCTGCTCGATCGGCCTGCTGAGCTTCTTGTAGAAGGCGCCGACCGACAGGACCTCGCCCGGGCGGGAGAACCACTCCCACTTGGCGTCGAGATTGGTGATCTCGGCCACGTCGAGATTCGGATTCCCGACCAGCTGCCGCAGGCTCGAGGCCTCGGTGAACTGGAACGGGGCGAGCTCGCGGAACTCCGGCCGATCGAGCGTCCGGCTGGCCGCCAGGCGGAGATTCTGATCCTCGGTCAGCGCGTAGGTCAGCGACAGGGCCGGCAGCACGTCGGTCCGCGACGTGTTCACGACCTCGTCCGGCTCGGCCCCCGTGAGGATCGTCAGGCCGAGGTCGTAGTTCTCGACCCGCGCGCCGGCGACCGCCCGCAGCCGGTCCGTGACCGGCACGTCGACCATCGCGTATCCCGCGAGCCGGTCGTCCGTCGCCCCGTAGACGTCGCCCGGCTCGACGATGTCTTCGAGCTGCACCTGACCCGGGGCCGGGTTGTTGCCCGTCACGTTGTTCAGGTTGCCGATCACGCCGTCGAGGTTGGTGATCGTGCCGCTCGTGTAGCTCCAGCGGTAGCGCCGGGCGGCGAAGTCGCGATTCCGGCTCCGGATGGCGCCGCCGAGCTTGAGGCTCGTGCCGCCCGCGTCGCGCTCGGCCAACGGAATCGTCAGATCGACGCCGCCGTTGAGGTCGTCGTCCTGCAGGTCGGTGTAGAAGTAGCGGGCGCTTTCGCCGACGTTTTCGAGGTAGAAGGGATCGCTGTCGGCCGCCGCGAGTGACCGGATGTAGATCGTCTCGCGGAGCGCGGGCTCGGAACGCGTGGCCCGGGCCGCGGCGAACTTCCATTCGAGCTTCGAGTCGAGGAGTCCCGTCTGGTGCTCGCCCGAGAGCTGGCCCCAGGCGAGGCTGCGGGCCTGGAACCGGAGGCGCTCGCTGTACAGGTCGGCGCCGAGGTCCTCGCGGTTGGCCCCGGTGTACGTGCGGGCCTCGTCCTCGCCGTTGCGGTTGTACATCGCCTGGAGGTTCACCTGGTTCTCCGGCGACAGGAGCGCGCTCACGTTGGCCACGCCGCCCCAGCTGATCTCGCGCGAGCCGCGATCGAAGCTGTAATCCACGTTCGGCCGCTGCGTGCTCTCGTCGATCGAGGGATCGAACGACTCGGCCCGCCACTTGAGCTCCCGCTCGCCGGTGCGGTGCTTCCAGCTCTCGTCGTAGTTCCCGGCGACGAGGAAGCCGACGTCTTTGCCGAACAGCTCCACGCGATTCCCGACGCTTCCGCCGAGACCGAGGTTGACCGGCGGCGTCGTGGTGGTCGGCGCGAACTGGTTGAGCTGGCTGGCGAACGCGTCACCGAGCCGCTTGAGCGTCGCCGGATCCCCGTTGGGCAGGCGATTCCCACGGAGCCCGTACCCTTCGTCCTGCACCGTCTTCGGGATCTGCCGGGCGCCCCGGTCGAGGGCGAGGAAATCGCCGTTGCTGCCGGCGTAGTCGAGGAAGCCGTCCTGGAACTGGCTCTCGGTGTTCGCGCTGGTGCTGCTCGAGAACTTCCACTGGAAGCGGTCGGGGAACTGGCGGTTCTTGATCTCGACCGTGCCGCCCGAGAAGTCGCCTGGACGGTCCGGCGTGTACGTCTTCTGGGTGGTCAGCGACTCGAGGAACTCCGCCGGGAACAGGTCGAGGGGCACGACTTCCTTCTCGGGTTCGGGGCTCGGGAGCGCCGTTCCGTTGAGGGACGTCTGGCTGTAGCGCTCTCCCAGGCCGCGGATGAAGACGTACTTGCCGTCAGAGACCGTCACTCCGCTCACGCGGCCTGCGACTTCGGCGGCGTCCGAGTCCGGCGACTTCGAGATCTCCTGCGAGCCGACGGCTTCCACCATGGCGACCGCGTTGCGCTGCGTGTCGAGGAGCTTCGACGTGGCGCCCGCCTCGACGTCGGCCGTCACGGTCAGCGCCTCGATCTCGATCGCGGTCGACTCGAGGGAGACGTCCAGGGTGGTCGTGCCGCCCGCGGACACCTGCACGTTCGTGACGATCTTCGGCGCGTACCCGAGCACCTCGGTGCGGATCGACTGAGCGCCCGGGGGCACACCATCGAGGTGGTAGCGGCCGTTCAGATCGCTGATGGCCGAGATCTGCGTGCCTTCGACCGACACCATCGCCGTCGAGATCGGGGCGCCGCTCTCGGCGTCCACGACCTTCCCTACCACGCGACCGCCGCCCTGGGCGAACACGGGGGCGGGGACGAGGGCCAGTAGCAGGAAGAGCCCGGCGAGTGCCGGATGGGAGCTGGTCTTCATGTCTGGTTGCACCTTCATCTGATCCGAAAGGTGGCCGTCGCCGCTCGGAACTCGTCGAGCGCGCCGGCCGGGAGCTGTGGGAAGAGGATGCGGGTCGATTGTGACGGAGGGACGGGAGGCCGGTAACGGGGCCGTACAGGTCGTGTCACGGGGATGTAACCCGGAGAGTTTCACGGGTGTACTTTTTTAGAAAAATGCTTCTTCGCACCGGTACGTTTAACAGTCCGGCACGAAAGGCGGATCGGGCCTTGAGTACGGGCTAACGCGGGAGTTGGCGGCGGCGCGCGAGGAGAGTGTGCACAAAGTAATCCACACCGAGCACGGGGTTTTCTACATATCCCGTAAAATTTTGTGACACATGACGTTACAGATATACGGCCCGCGGATATACACGGGACGATCGCTTGCCAGCAGGCGTTTTGTCCCGTACTCTCTTCGCCCGGCGCCGACCAGGGCGTCCGGACGTCCGGCCCATTGACGGACGACGGGTTCTCGAGGTCGCGCCGGCGACCCCGGAATTCGCAGAATCACAGCCACCCTACAGCAAAGGCGCACCGCAGATGTGGGAGACTCGCCCCGTCGAACTCGTGCTCGACCTGCCCCACGACATCGCCAGCACCGTCGAGGAGGTGAGCCACCGGGATCCCGACTATCTTCGCCGCGTCATCCGGTACGGAATGGCGCGTCGAGCGGTGTACCAGTCGCTCCGCCGACGGATCGAGGCCGACGATCGAGTCGGCGACGGGCCAGCCGGCGCCGAAGAGGGCTCCGCCTGACGCCCGGAACCTCCCCTGCCGCTTGACGAGGTTTTTGTGCTCCGCTAAATCCGCTGCACGTAGGCAGGCACGAGGCACGACCTCAGGAAGGCGGACGCATTTCCCAGAACGACGACGGTCAGTCCGGGGGACGCCCGCCCGGCCCCACGGGCGCACCGGAACCGGTCGACCCCGATCTGCGGGCCCGGTACGTGGACTATTGCGCCGCCCGGATTTCCGAAGTCTTCCTGTCCCTCTCCGATGAACGCACCTATGCGCTGATGGAGGAAGCCGCCCGTGACGCCGGTATCGAGATCGGTTCCCTCGGCTTCTCCGAGATGATGGACCTGGTGACCGAGCGGCTTCGCGACAGCGTTCCCCTGCCCTCGTTCGAAGACTTCGTGCGCGAGTACCTCGAAGAACCGGAGCGCTTCGAGGCGATGCTGCTCGAACCGCCGAACGCCGAGCCCGGTGACGCGACGTGATCGCTGGGAACTCGGGTAACGGCAACGCGGGCAATGGCGACAAGCCGCCGCAGCTGCACATCTTTGACGCGGCGGCGCGCGAATTCGGGGTCGGCGTCCTGATGTCGGGAGACGAGCAGTGGGATTTGATGGTCGTACTCGAACGCACCTCCTCCGACTTGTTCCGCGGACGGATCTCCTTCCGGCGCGACGACGAGCGCTACGACACCGATCCGATCGTTCTCGGGGAGACCGAAGAGGCGGTGATCGAGCGAGCCTCCGAGCTTCCGGCTTCGATGCTGCGGCAGCTCCTCGAGTCCCTGCGCGACTGAATCGGATGGCCGAGGAACGGATCCTCGTCGTGGACGACGAGCCGGATATCCTTAGCATCCTCGTCTACCAGCTCAGCCGGGAGGGCTTCCGGGTGAGCACGGCCGTGACCGGCCGTTCGGCGATCGACACCGCGATCGCCGAAAAGCCGGATCTCGTCGTGCTGGACCTCATGCTGCCGGAACTTGACGGGTACGAAGTGCTGGGCCAGCTCAGGCAGCACGAGGCGACCTCGTCGATACCCGTGATCCTGCTCACGGCCCGCACCGAGGAAGAGGAGCGGCTTCGCGGCTTCGACACGGGGGCGGACGACTACGTCACGAAACCGTTCAGCCCTCGCGAGCTCGTGGCCCGGGTAAAGGCGCTGCTGCGGCGCACCCAGGCCCCACCGCTCGAGGCCGGGCGGCGGCTTCGACACGGCCCGATCGAGATCGATCGTGAGGCGCATCGCGTGTACGCCAACGGAGCGGAAGTCGAGCTCACGCGGATCGAGTACCGCCTACTCGAGGTCTTCATGGAGCGTCGCGGGCGCGTGCAGTCCCGGCGGCAACTCCTGCAGACGGCCTGGGACACGAACGCTCAGATCGAAACGCGGACCGTCGACATGCACGTCGCTCGCCTGCGTTCGAAGCTCGGCGAGGCCGGCGATCTGATCGAAACGGTGCGGGGGGTCGGGTACAGGCTCAGCGCGAGCCCAGAACTCGACGCCTGAGCCATGCGCTCCATCTCAGCCGCCCTGCTGGTCGTCGGAGTCCCGCTCGCCCTGTTCCTCGGATGGACCGAAACCAGCCTCCGGCCCGATCTCGAGCACAGGGCGGCCAGCCAGCTCGCCCGGACGTTGCGCGTGCTTGCCGTCGAGATCGGTGACGCACCACTCACCGATTCCCTCGCCGGGCGGTACGGAGCGGCCTCGGGCATGCGCGTGACGTTCATCGGGCCCGACGGAACCGTGCTCGGTGACTCCGAAGTGGGCCCGGAACGCCTCCCCGCCCTGGAGGATCACTCCACCCGGCCGGAAGTCGTCGCGGCCCGCGACTCGGGCATCGGCTATGCGCATCGGGGAAGCCGCTCGGTAGCGCTACCTCTGTTCTACGTCGCGATCACGCACGGCGATGCCGTTCTGCGCGCTTCGATCCCGGAGGCAGAGGTGCTGGAGCCGGTGCGTCGATCTCGCCGGACGGCCCTGTTCTTCGGGATCCTCGCTCTCGTCCTGCTCACATTGGCGCGCCGTCCCTTCGGTCTGACGACTACGCCCGGCGCCCGGCAGCTGCGCACGACGATTCGCGAAATCGGCGCCGGACGGTTCGATGCAGCGGCGGAATCTCGGGGCGGCGCCCTGGGCGCCCTCGCCGGGGAGATCAACGACGCCGCCCGCTCGCTGGCCGCGCGCCAGGCCGACATCGACCGCCGGCTGTCCGAGCTGGACGCGATGCTGGCGGCGACAGGCGAAGGCATCGCGCTCTGTGACTCGGACGGCCGGGTCGTGAGGGCCAACCGGGCCTTCCGAAGCTGGACGGGACGGAACGAGGTGCGGGGACAGCCCATCGCGACGCTGTTCCGCGACCCCCACCCCCGCGAGGTCCTCGAGGCGACGCTGGCCGGACACCCCGTCGACCGCGAGGCCACGCTCGGCGCTCGTACCGCGCGCGTGTCCGGGGCCGCGTTCGACGGTGGCGTGATCCTCCTCCTCCGAGACCTGACGCCGACCCGGCGGCTCGAGGGTATGCGCCGCGACTTCGTGGCGAACGTCTCGCACGAGCTGAAGACCCCGCTCACGGCGATTCGCGGCTTCACCGAGCCGTTGCTCGAAGGGGACGTGGACGGCGCGCAGGCCTCGGAGTTCCTCGGGCGGATCCTCGCGAACCTCGACCGAATGCAACGCCTGGTCGACGACTTGCTCGACCTCACCCGCATCGAGTCCGGCGGCTGGCTGCCCGACCCGCAGGAGGTCGAGATCGGTCCCATGGTCGAGGCCGTGTGGCGGCGGATGGAGCCGGTGGCGACGAGCCGTTCGATCGACCTCGCGATCGGTGGGGGAGATGCGCGGGCCCTCGCGGACCCGGAAGCTCTCGACCAGGTGCTCGCGAATCTGCTCGACAACGCGGTTCGTTACTCGCCCGAGGGAGGGACCGTGACGGTTCGGGTCCGACGTGCGGACGGGGGACCGCGCATCCGGGTCGAGGTCAGCGATCAGGGACCGGGCATCCCCTCGGAGCAGCAAGAGCGGGTATTCGAACGATTCTACCGGGTGGACGCCGGGCGCACTCGTACCGCCGGCGGGACCGGTCTCGGCCTGGCGATCGTCAAGCACCTGGTCGGAGCCCATGGCGGCCGGGTGGGGATCGACAGCGAGCTGGGTAACGGCACCACGGTGTGGTTCGAACTGCCAGCCGCGGGAGGAGAAGCGGCTCGCGAGTAGACTCGGGCCCTCCCGGGACATACCAACCTGTCCCCGCCGGGCGTTGCGTGCTCGTTACATCGGCGTAGCCGGGCCGGGACAATCGGACCGTAGCTTTCGGTCATGATCTTCGACCTCTACAGGTGCGAACGCACCGGATCGTATGACGATCTCCGGCTTCCCTACGCGGAGCACGAGGCCGACGTAGCCGGCTGCGAGCTCCGGATAGCGCTCGATCACAGCTTCGACCTGGCCGCGTTGCGCGGATTTCGCCGGACGGTCGCGGAGGCAGGGGACGTCGCTCGGCTCGAACTCGACTTCGCCGGCGTGCGCTGGCTCGACGCGGCGGCGCTGCGACTGCTCACCGCCGATCTCGGCGACCTTGAAACGCGGGGTACGCACGTCGTGGCCCGACGCCTCCCCGACGCGACGGCCGAGCGGCTGCACCGACACCCGTTGCGGCGCTTCACCTGCACGGTGGACGAGCTGTTTACCGACCCGGATCGCGACCGGACCGGCTTCCTGCCGAGCGACCGCTGAAGTCTGGTGAAAGCGGCTGGCGGGCGCCCGGCGACGCGGGCCGTTACGTGGCCGTTACATTGTCGTTGCGTCAGGTTCACATCTTCCCGCGAATCTTCATAAAATACAGTCCGACGCACTTCACCCTTCCATTCCATGGAGGCCCCCAGGGTGAGACACGAACACGTTCGGCCATCGTTGGCGGTGGCCATCCCGTCGTTGGCGACCCTGCTGCTCGCAGTCGCCGCCACGCCCGCATTCGCACAGGTGCAGATCAGCACGAAGGCCGTGGAGCTCGAGTTCTCGGGACGCCTGCAATACCAGGCCGAGACGTCGAGCTGCACCGACGCGACGCCCGCTGCGAGTTCCGCCTGCTCCGGGGAAGCTCCCGGCGTCGACATGTTCCTTCGCCGCGCCCGCGTGTCGCTCGAAGCGACGATCGACGACCGCCTCTCGTTCAAGCTGGAACCCGATTTCAGCGACGTGAAGGAAGTCTCGCTGAAGGACGCGTGGGGCCGCTATGCCTTCGGTCCCGGAGTCGCCGTGCAGGCCGGCCACTTCAAGCGCCCGTTCGACGGCTTCCAGCTCACCTCCTCGTCGTGGCTGCCGTTCGAGCGCGCCGTGGAGATCCCCGGGGTCTCGAGCCGCATGCTCCCCTCTTACAGCGGGCTCGCGAAGGCCGGCGACATGGCGGACCGCGACATCGGCGTCATGCTCGAAGGCGAGCAGGCGGACGGGCGGTTCGCCTGGTGGCTCGGAGTATTCCGCGGCGGCACCGACGCCACCGAGAACGACACGAACACCGGCAAGCAGTTCGTCGGCCGGGTGCAGGTCACGGTGGACGCCGGCGACCGGTCCTTGAAGCTCGCGGGCGCCTATGCCCGGACCGACGTGCCGTACACGGGCGTCGGGGGCGAGACGGTCGCGGAGTACTCCAACAACTTCGAGCTGTTCGCCGAGCGGGGCTCCTACGGCCAGGACGGCCTGCTCCTGCAGGCGGGCGTGATCCTCGGCGACAATCCGCTCACGAACCAGGCGGGCGCCGCGATCGATCTCGCCGCCGGCGAGGAGTTCGCGTCCTTGCTCACCTGGCAGGGCGTGGCGGCTTACCGCGTGCCGGTCGACGCGGACTGGCTGGAAGCGATCGCGCCGATGCTGCGGGTGTCCTACGCGGACCCGACCGACCTGGAGAACGACCAGGTCTGGGGCTTCACCCCCGGCTTCACGATCTACTTCTACCGCCGCAATCGCCTGACCTTGAACTGGGACGTCGCGAGCTTCGGCGCCGACGGCATCGACTCCGCGAACTCGTTCAAGGCGCAGATGCAGTTCCACTTCTGAACGTTACGAACCCAGACACCGACTCGAATAGACGGAGAACAGGCAGATGAGCACCAGAATCCTCAAGAACAGATCCGGCCGCGGGTCGATCCTGGTCGCGGCCGTAGCGGCCGTCGGCCTCCTGGCCGCATGTGGCGGCGGAGACGCGGGCAGCGGCTCGGCCGAGGGCGGCGAGCTCACCGGCACGGTGATCCTCGACGGTTCGTCGACCGTGTTCCCGGTCGCCGAAGCGATGGCGGAGGAATTCGGCATCGCGAATCCCGGGGTCCGGGTGCCGGTCGGCCTGTCGGGCTCGGGCGGCGGCTTCAAGAAGTTCTGCGCGGGCGAGACCGACATCAGCAACGCCTCACGTCCGATCAAGGACTCCGAGCTCGAGACCTGCCGCTCGATCGGGATCGAGCCGATCGAGTTCCGCATCTCGTGGGACGGCCTGACGGTGGTCCGAAACCCGGCGAACGACTGGGCCCAGTGCATGACAACCGAAGAGCTGCGCCGGATCTGGCAGCCGGGCAGCACGATCACCAGCTGGAGCCAGGTACGGGAAGGCTGGCCCGACGAAGAGATCAAGCTGTACGGGCCCGACACCGATTCCGGGACCTTCGACTACTTCACCGAGGCGATCAACGGAGAAGACGGGGCGAGCCGTGACGACTACACGGCGAGCGCCGACGACAACGTCCTCGTGGTCGGCGTAGCCGGAGACGCCGGCGCGCTCGGGTACTTCGGCTTCGCGTACTACGAGGAGAACACCGACCGGCTCGCCGACGTCGCGGTCGACAGCGGCAACGGCTGCATCGCGCCGACCCGCGAGACGATCGAGGACGGCACCTACGCTCCGCTGTCGCGGCCGATGTTCATCTACACGAAGAAGCAGGCGCTGGCGAAGCCGGCGGTCGACGCCTTCATCCGCTTCTGGATGGAGCACTCGAAGGAGATCGTGCCCGAGGTCGGGTACGTACCGATGGCCGACTCGGTGTACGCGAACAACATCGCGCGCCTCGAGGAGCTGACCGGTGGCGCGCCGGCCATGGAGGACGACGCGGCGGACGACGCGGCCGAGTGATACAGTTAGTCCCGTGAGCCAGACGCTCCCGGATCTGAAACGACGCGCTGGACGGCGGGTCGGCGAGGGAATCATCGCCGGCCTGCTGTTCACGTGCGGTCTCGTGTCGGTCCTGACGACGATCGGCATCGTCGTCGTGCTGCTGACGGAGTCGTTCGGGTTCTTCCAGCAGGTACCGCTGGTCGACTTCCTGACCGGCACCCAGTGGTCGCCGCTCTACACCGACCAGCAGTTCGGCATTCTGCCTCTCCTGAACGGCACCCTGATGATCGCCGTCGGCGCCATGGTCCTCGCGCTTCCGATCGGACTGACCTCGGCGATCTATCTGAGCGAGTACGCGAGCAAGCGAGTGCGCTCGATCGTCAAGCCCCTGCTCGAGATCCTCGCGGGCATCCCGACGGTCGTGTACGGGTACTTCGCGCTGGTGTTCATCACGCCGCTGCTGCGGACGGTCTTCCCGGATGCGGGGGTCTACAACGCGGCGAGCGGCGCGATCGTGGTCGGCATCATGATCATCCCGATGGTCGCGTCGCTGTCGGAAGACGCGCTCAGCGCCGTGCCGCGGTCGCTGCGCGAAGCGGCCTACGGACTCGGAGCCACGAAGTTCGAGGTGTCGACCCGGGTCGCCGTACCGGCCGCGCTCTCCGGCATCGCGGCCTCGTTCATCCTCGCCGTGTCGCGGGCGATCGGCGAGACGATGGCCGTCACCCTCGCGGCCGGCGCCACGCCCCGGATGACGCTCAACTTTCTCGAGAGCATTCAGACGATGACGGCGTACATCGTCCAGGTGAGCCTCGGAGAGACGCCCCATGGCTCGATCGAGTACAAGACGATCTTCGCGGTGGGCCTGGTGCTGTTCCTCATCACCCTGGCGATGAACCTGCTCAGCAACCGGATCACCACGAGGTTCCGCGAGGCGTACGAATGAGCCGCCAGGAAGATCGGTTCGAGCCCCGGCTCGCGCGGAGACGCCTGCACGGCAAGATCTTCCAGGCCGTGTGCCTCGCCTCGATCGCATTCAGCATCGTCATGCTGATCATCCTCCTCGCGGACGTGGTGCGTGACGGCGCGGACTGGCTGAGCTTCGACTTCGTGACCAGCTTTCCGTCCCGCATCCCGGCGCGGGCCGGGGTCAAGCCGGCGATCCTGGGGAGCCTGTGGGTGATGATCCTCGTGGGGGCGATCAGCTTCCCGTTCGGGGTCGGCGCGGCCATCTACCTCGAGGAGTACGCGCCGAAGGGCCGCCTGCGGAGCCTGATCCAGACGAACATCGCGAATCTCGCCGGGGTGCCCTCGATCGTGTACGGAATTCTCGGCCTCGCGATCTTCGTCCGCTTCTTCGGCTTCGGGCGCAGCATCCTGGCGGGCGCCGCGACCCTCGCGCTGCTCGTGCTGCCGGTGGTGATCATCGCGGCGCAGGAGGCGATCCGCGCGGTGCCGAGCTCCTTGCGCGAGGCGGCTTACGGCGTGGGAGCGACGCGCTGGCAGGTCGTGCGGCACCACGTGCTGCCCGTCGCGATGCCGGGCATCCTCACCGGGATGATCCTGTCGCTGTCGCGGGCGATCGGGGAAACCGCCCCGTTGATCCTGGTCGGCGCCCTCGCTTTCGTCGCCTTCACGCCATCGGGTCCGATGGACCTGTTCACCGTGCTTCCGATCCAGATCTTCAACTGGACGGCCCGACCGCAAGCCGAGTTCCACGGACTGGCGGCCGCCGGCATCATCGTGCTCCTCGTAGTGTTGCTGTTGATGAACGCGACCGCGATCCTCCTGCGGAACCGCTACCAGTCCCGACGAGGTGGATGAAGCCGTGACCCAGTCCGTGACCGATTACGACACCGCGCTGAGCACCAGCGACCTGAGCGTGTTCTACGGCGACAAGGAAGCCGTGAAGCGGATCTCGCTCGAGATTCCACGGAACCGGGTGGTGGCGTTCATCGGTCCCTCGGGATGCGGCAAGAGCACGTTGCTCCGCTGCTTCAACCGCATGAACGACCTGATTCCGGCCGCGCGGGTCGAGGGCGAGGTCAACTTCCGGGGCCAGAACCTGTACGACGCGGACGTCGACCCGGTCGAGGTGCGGCGGCGGATCGGGATGGTGTTCCAGAAGCCGAATCCGTTCCCGAAGTCGATCTACGAGAACATCGCTTTCGGGCTGCGCATCAACGGGTTCAAGGGGAAGCTCGACGAGCAGGTCGAGCGCTCGCTTCGCGCGGCGGCGATCTGGGACGAGGTGAAGGACCGGCTCGAGGACAGCGCCCTGGGCCTGTCGGGCGGTCAGCAGCAGCGGCTGTGCATCGCGCGCGCGCTGGCCGTCGAGCCGGAGATCCTGCTGATGGACGAGCCGGCGAGCGCGCTCGACCCGATCGCGACCAGCCGCATCGAGGACCTGATCGAGGATCTCAAGAAGGAATACACGATCGTCATCGTGACCCATAACATGCAGCAGGCCGCGCGGGTCAGCGACTTCACGGCGTTCCTCTACATCGGCGAGCTGATCGAGTACGGGGACACCGAGCGGCTGTTCACGAATCCGGGCGAGGAGCGCACGGAGCAGTACATCACGGGACGGTTCGGATGAGGAGCCCCCATGTCGCATAAGGTATTCATCGAGCGCCTCGGCCAGCTCGAGGCCCGACTGCTCGAGATGTCGTCCACCGTCGAAAGCCTCGTGCGGTCCGCCATGCAGTATGCGCTCGAGGGCGAGGGGTCCTCACAGGACGTCGTGGAGCGCGACCGGATCATCGACGCCGAGGAGGTGGCGATCGAAGAGGAGGCGATCGAGCTGCTCGCCCTGCACCAGCCGATGGCCTCCGACCTGCGGCTGCTGGTGACCATCCTCAAGATCAACTCCGACCTCGAGCGCGTGGGCGACCACGCGGTGAACATCGCGCAGGCCGCCGAACGGCTGCGCAACACCCCGCAGCGTCCCGTCATCCCACCCGAGCTGGGCGAGATGAGCACGATCGCCCTCGGCATGCTGCGCGATTCGCTCGATGCGCTCGTGCATCGGAACATCGAGGAAGCCGAAGACGTGCGGCGGCGCGACGACAGGGTCGACCGCCTGCACGAGTCGGTGTTCCGGGTGATGCTCACCCACATGCTCGAGGCCAACATCTCGGCATGCCTGCAGGTGATCCTCATGAGCCGCAACCTCGAACGGGTCGCGGACCTCGCGACCAACATCTCCGAGGACATCGTGTTCATGGTGAAGGGAATCACCGTGCGGCATGGAGGGCGGGCGCAGAACGCCGAACCCGAGGACGAGGACGCCGGCAGCTAGAGCCTAGAAGGCCAGCTGCAGGTAGAGCAGGAACTGGTCGTCGGTGAGCGGCGGCGCCGTGTTCGTTCCGTCCAGCGCCTCGCCGACCCCGCGGGTCGTGCCGTCGAGGCCGATCGCGTACTGCAGGCTCATCCGCGCGAACAGGCCCGGCGCCAGCCCGACGCTGAGCGCCAGGAAGCGGCTGGCGCGCGGCGGCTCGCCGTCGAGACCCACCGCCGGCGTGAACGTGTCGTAGCGCCCGCCGACGTCGAAGAACCCCCACAGGGCATACCGGAGATCGACGGTGGCGCCGTCGGCGTGCAGACTGGTGCCCGTCTCGGCGTCGTAGTCGGCCCGCAGGTACTCGCCGGCCAGGGTCCAGCCCTGGTAGGCCAGCCGCATGTCGCCGCCCCAGATGAGCCGGTCTCCCTCGAACTCCGTGAGGCTCACCAGGCGGCGGCCGTCCGGCCCGGGCGCCGTCCGGTCCTCGCGCGGCAGCACGACGAGCGCGCTGTCGCGCGACCAGGCGGCGCTGAGGCCGACCTCGACGACGAAGTCCTCGGAGAATTCGATCTCGCCGACGTTGTTGTACGACGCCCGTCCGGCCACGAGGAAGGCCTTGTCGTCGTTTTCGAGCCGCAATCCGTTGCCGTTGAACAAGCCCCCGGCCAGCGACAGCCGCGTGTCGAGCGTCGTGCCGCGCACCTGCAGGCCGAGCTGCCGGCCCGGTGCGAGGGCGAGGGCCAGCTGCGAGCGCTCGACGTACGGCAGGAGTGCCTTGTCGGCCGTCGCTTCCCGACCGACGGGAGACTGGAATCCGCCCAGATCGACGTGCGCACGGTCGCCCGCCAGCGGCACGGAGATGATCGCGTCGAGGAGGTCGATCCCTGCGTCGTCGCGATCGTACTCCACGCCGAGGCGGTAGTCGAACACGCGCCCCACGACCCCGGCCAGCGCGAGCCGCGCGTCGTAGACGATGAACCCGTCGGCCCGGTCGGCGTCGGCGGGTTCGATCTCGAACCCGGTGCGGAGAAGGCCGCTGGGCCGCAGCTCGTTCGGCCCCGCCCCGTCCTGGGCGACCGCGCGGCGGGGATTCGCGAAGGTGACCGCCGTCAACGTGGCCACCGTGATCGCGACCAGGGCCGGTCCGAGGTCTCGGCGCTTCATGCGTCGTCCATTTCCGTGGGTGAGTAGAGGATGCGCCAGCCGCCGATCCCGATCGCCGCGTTGATCCAGAAATGCGCCACGATGGCCGGGAACAGGCTCCCGGTCCACATGACCGGCAGCGTGAGCAGCAGCCCCAGCACGCTGGCCCGCACCACCCCGACGGCCCGCTGATAGCCGTGTGACAGGCCGAAAGATATGGAGGTCAAGACGGCCGCGGGCCAGGCGCCCAGCGGCTCCGAGAGCACCTGCCACGCGAAACCTCGGAACAGGTATTCCTCGCCGACCGCGGCGATCCCGACCATGACGAGGAAGGCGCGAACCTCGCGTCCGCTGCGCGGCATGAGGGCGAAGGTCAGCGGACTCTCGGAGAGACCGAGCACGGACCCGATTCGCACCAGCAGCCAGGTCACGAACAGTCCGGCCGCCGTCACGCCGACCGCCCATCCGAACGCGGACCCGGCCGGCCCGACCTTCCACCCGAGCTGCTCCGCCGGAAGATCCTGCCACCAGGCGACGGCGAACGCGACGGCGGAGAGGATCATCAACGACAGCGCCGCCGACGCGTACACCGCCGAGCGGGCCTCGCCGATCTCTTCCACCTGGTGCTCGGGCACACCGCCGCGCGTGGCCAGCAGCGGCAGGCCGAGAACGAGCGCGAGGGCGAACCCGAGGACGATCGAATTGAATTCCACGGCACTACTCTACCGATCCCACGGAGTTGTTGACAGCCGCGGCGCCGACATGGACGTTGGCCCCGGTGACGTCTTCTGATCGACCTACGCCGCTTCCCCGGGCCGGGATTCGAATGCACCTCCACATCGCGCTGGCGCAGTTCAGGCCGTCCAAGGGCGATCCGGACGCCAGCATGGCCCACCTCGAAGAGTGGCTGGGACGGCTGCGGTCGGCCGAGCAGCCCGTCGACATCGCCCTGTTCCCCGAGACGGCGACGACCGGCTATTTCCTCGAGGGCGGCGTCCGGGAGCAGGCGACGACCGCTCACGAGATGCTGGCACGGCTGGAGTCCGCCTGGCGGAACGCCCCGGGGCCGGGGTCCGGCCGGCCGATCGACGTCGTGATCGGCTTCTACGAGTCGCGCGACGATCGGATCTACAACTCCGCCCTGTACGCGGAGCTGGGCGCGGAGACCGCACGCCTCCGGCACGTCCACCGGAAGGTCTTCCTGCCGACATACGGCGTCTTCCAGGAGGAGCGCTTCGTCGAGGCCGGCGACCGATTCGCCGCCTTCGATACGCGCTGGGGCCGTGCCGCGATGCTGATCTGCGAAGACGTCTGGCACCCCGAGGCCGTCCGCTCGGTCGTGGACGACGGGGCCCGCCTCCTGCTCGTCCCCAGCGCCTCGCCGGCGCGCGGCGCGGCGCCCGGCCCCGGAATGCCGGGCAACCTCGTCCGCTGGCAACGACTGGCCGCGGGGACCGCCGCCGGACGGGGCATCCCCGTAGTCGTGTGCCAGCTCGTCGGCTTCGAGGGCGGCAAAGGGTTCGCGGGCGGGTCGATCGCCTGCACGCCGGAGACCGGCGTGCTGCACCGCTCCGCGTTGTGGGAGGAGGCGCTCGACGTGGTGCGGATCGACGTGCCCGACGCCCCCCGGCCCCGCGCCGACGTCGAGCTCGAACTCGTCCGCTCGGAACCCGCGGAGGCGCTGGAGCGCGGGCTGGGCGCGGCGCCGGCACCGCCCGCCGTAGCGCGCGACCCGGCGATCCTCGACATCGACCCGGCGCTCGTCGAGGACTGGCTCGTGCGCTTCCTGCGTGACGAGATGACGCGGCGCCGCGGGTTCGACCGCGCGGTGGTCGGCATGTCCGGGGGCGTCGACTCCTCCGTGACGGCGGCGCTGTGCGCCCGGGCGTTCGGACCCGAGAACGTGCACGGCTTCCTGATGCCGTACGCGACGTCGAGCCCCGAAAGCGCAGAGCACGCGGCGCTCGTCGCCGAGCAGCTGGGCATCGCGACGCGCACCGTCGACATCACGGCCGCCGTCGACGGCTACCTGGAGGGCTTCGAGCCGGACGCCGGGTCGACGCGGCGCGGCAACGTGATGGCCCGCATGCGGATGATCGTGCTGTTCGACCAGGCGGCGAAGCTGTCGGCCCTGCCCGTCGGGACGGGCAACAAGTCCGAGCGACTCCTCGGCTACTTCACCTGGCACGCCGACGATTCGCCCCCGATGAACCCGCTGGGCGACCTGTTCAAGACCCAGGTGTGGGCGCTCGCCCGCCGCCTCGGCCTCCCCGACGTGGTGATCGAAAAGCCGGCCACCGCCGACCTCGTGCGCGGTCAGACCGACGAGGCCGACCTCGGCGTCTCCTACACCGAGGCCGACCTCATCCTGCTGCACCTGGTCGAAGGACGCTCACCGGAGTGGCTGGAGAGCGCCGGCTTCGACCCGGCTCACGTGCGCACGGTGCGCCGACGCCTCGAGAGCACCCACTGGAAACGGAACCTCCCCACCGTCGCCATGCTCTCCTCCACCACGATCGGGGAGTGGTACCTGCGGCCCGTGGACTACTGAGTGAACCGCTGAGATGCCGTGAACCGGCGGCCTACTGCCGGGTCGCCACGATGTCCGAGGTGCCGTTCTCGCAGGGACCGCCGGGTCCCGTCCAGCTCCAGGTCTCCGTGCCGACCAGCGAGCCGTCGCTCTGCAGCGTCACGTCGTGGCGCGCGAACAGGTTACCCATCTCCTCGGGATAGGTGACGTTGGTGATCGCGACCGAATTCCCGCTGACGGTGCCACCGAAGGTGTAGGGGCCTCCTACATCGGATCCCCACAAGCTGGTCGCGGTGATGCTCGATCCGGTCTGATTGATCGTGACCGTCCACGTGCCGTCCGGTTCCGGCCCACAGGTGCTCGTCGTGTTCAGCACCGCCCAGTCCCACGTGCCCGCGACGTTGGCCGCCGTCGTCCCCCCACCACCGCCTCCACCACCCCCGTCTCCCCCGCCGTCGGGATCCGACGCCGAAGCGCACCCGACGCCGAACGCGGCGGCCAGGACGAGGGCGAACAGGGGGGAGCTACGATCCGGACGCGTCATGGGTACCTCCACGGCTGGAGCTACGGAACGCTCGGCCCGCTCGGGAAGGGCGCGCAAGGGCGGCCGTCAATCTGGACCTCGCGCTGTTGCGAACGCAACCGACGGGTGGCCGCTCGCGGTTCGGCGGGCTGCCGCGGTCGGATCAATCATCCGCATCCCCGCCGGCTCCCCTCGTGGCTCGAGCCTCGTCGCCCCGTGCTCCGCCCTCGTGCTCGAGTTGTGCGGAGACGCGTCCCCCGGAGCGGATCTCGGCATGCCGGATCTGGCCGCCCAGGTTCGCCGTCCACCCCATGAGTCCGGTGAGACCGAGCGTGAGGGCCAGCACGGCGCCGGTGTAACGGCGAGGCAGCTCGGCGGCCCGCCAGCGCACCAGGCCCGCGAGGGCCGCCAGGCCGACGAGGCCGGCCCCGATCGTGGCCCACAGGGCCGCTGCCTCGTGGCGCTCCAGTACGGCCTCGGACACGCCGGCCAGGTCCTCGACCAGCTCCTCGGCCGGCTCCCCGGTGAGGTAGACGAGGCCGCCCGTCACTCCGACGATCACGAGCAGCCACAGGCCTGCCTTCATGACCTCGCGGCTATCCCGCGCATAGCCGTAGCCGAGAACGAGCAGGCCGAAGACGGCGCCGAGAACCGGGACGTGGTTCAGCAACAGGTGAATGTGTGCGGCGTTCATGTGCCCTCCTTGCGACGAACGGTGTTTCGGCCGAAGAGTGTCCGGGAAGGGACGACTCGACGGCGGCGCTCGCGGAGAAAGATGATCGCCAGATGATGCCCCACAATCCGACATCCGACGCAGATACGGCGATTTCGCGCCGCATCCGGCAGATGTCGGATGCGATCCCGATGAGCGTCTGATGAACCGCTTCGACGATTCCCGCCTGCAGCTCGCGCTCGGGCTGCTGCTGCTGCTGCTGGTCGCGGGCGGCGTGACCGACCTGTACTTCGATCGGCCGGAGAGCTTGTTCTCGCCCCACGTCCTGCTCGAGGCCTCGCTCGTCGTCGTCAGCTTCGGGCTCGGCGTCTATCTCCTGCGCTCGTGGTACGGCGCCGCCCGCTCCCTGCAGGCGGCGCGACGCGAGCTGGCGGAGCGCGGACGGGAGCGGGATCGCTGGCGCGAGCAGGCCGAACAGTTGCTGCGGGGCCTCGGTCGCGAGATCGAGCGGCAGTTCGACGCCTGGGACCTCACGCCGGCCGAGAAAGAAGTCGCGCTCCTCGTCGTGAAGGGGAACAGTCACAAGGCGATCGCTTCGATGACCGATCGCAGCGAGCGCACGGTCCGCCAGCATGCGACCTCGGTCTACGCGAAGGCGGACCTGCGGGGGCGGCACGAGCTGGCCGCGTTCTTCCTGCACGATCTGATGCTGCCGTCGGAAGAGGAGAAGGCGGAGGCCGGCAGGGGCTGAGGTGACCTCGTGGAAAGGGGTCCGGCTTGCCCGGCGCCATAAACCGAATTAGCTTCGGTTTTATGAAGATGTTCGAGCGGCCCGGCAGGGATCCCGGTTCGAGACGGTGCGTCGGCCTGTCGGCCCTCCTCCTCGTCCTCCTGGTCGGCTCACCCCTGCGCGGGCAGCAGCCCGCCACGGCGGCGGACAAGGACGAA